>JAEYRW010000184.1 GCA_023435435.1 Bacillota bacterium
GGCGGCGCCCCCGGCGTTCCTCCGTCTTCCGGCATTCCTCTGTTTCTTGCGTTCCCCACCCGCGGCATGGTATAATCTGAGCGGGTGATGACCATGAACGACAGACAGATGGCGCTTGGGATTGCGCGCGCGGTCGAGAAGGCCGGAGGGCGCGCTTATTTTGTGGGCGGATATGTGCGCGACCGGCTGACGGGCGCGGAGGTGAAGGACATTGACATTGAGGTCTTCGGGGTAACGCCGGAGGCTTTGCGGGGGCTGCTTGCGGAGATCGGCGAGCCGTACGACAAGGGTGCGTCGTTTGGCGTCATCGGCATGCGGCACACGGACATCGACGTGGCAATGCCGCGCAGGGAATCCCGGGCGGGGGTGAAGCACACGGATTTTGACGTGAAGGTCGATCCGTTCATGACGCCCAGGGAGGCCAGCACGCGGCGGGACTTCACCGTCAACGCCATGATGCTCGACCCGCTGACGGACGAAATTCTGGATTTCTGGGACGGACGGGCGGACCTCGAAAAAAAGGTGATCCGTCACGTATCGGATCAGACGTTTGCCGACGACGCGCTGCGGGTATTCCGTGCGGCGCAGTTCGCGGCCCGGCTGGGGGCTCGGGTGGCGGAAGAAACGATGACGCTGTGCCGGGCCATCGACGTCACGCACCTTTCGCGGGAGCGGGTGTACGAGGAGCTTCTAAAGGCGCTTCTGAAAGCGGACAGGCCCAGCGTGTTTTTCCGGGTGCTGCAGGAAATGGACAAGCTGAAGGAGTTCTTTCCCGAAATAGCGGGGCTGGCGGGCGTTCAGCAGAATCCGCGGTTCCACCCGGAAGGCGACGTGTTCGAGCACACCATGCTCACCCTCGACGCGGCGGCGGCGCTGCGGGAGATGGCGAAGGAGCCGACCAACTTCATGCTGGCGGCGCTGATGCACGACTTGGGCAAGCAGGACGCCAGCGAGGTGACGGACGGGCGGATCACGTCCTACCGCCACCCGGAAACGGGCGTCGTGCTCGCGGAGGCGCAGCTTCGCAGGCTCACGGCAAACGCGCGGACCAGCGCGTACGTGAAGAACATGACGCTTCTGCACATGCGGCCCAACATGATGGCCCAGGCGCGCTCGAAAAAGCTCAAGACCCGGCGGCTGTTCGATGAGAGCGCGTGCCCGGAGGATCTGATCCTGCTCTCCCGGGCGGACGCCAGCGGAAAGCTGGACGGGCCGTATCGGATGGAGCACTGGACGTTTTTGCGGGAACGGCTGGCGGACTATTATGACTGCGCGGCGCGGCCCATGGTCACGGGCGCGGATCTTGTGGAAGCGGGCTACAAGCCGGGCAAGCGCATGGGCGAAATGCTCAAGCGCGCGCGGGATCTGCATTTTTCGGGGCACGAGAAGAAGCGCGCGCTTAAAATGGTGACGAGGGAGTTCCCGCCGGAGAACTGAAGGAAACGCGACGAGATGCCTCGTCGCGTTTCTCTGCGTCATGTCAGGTGTCCCGGTCTGCGCTCGTAGAGCGCCCGGAAGGCGCCGTTCGCCCGCATCAGGGCATCGAAATCGCCGCGTTCGACGATTTTCCCTTCCCGCATCAGAATGATCTCGTCGAAATCCTTCACCGAATCGAGCCTGTGGGCCACGGCCACCACCGTCCGCCCCGCAAGGCGCGCCATGGCTTTTTTCATCACAGCCCGCTCGGTCAGATTGTCGATGGCGGAGGTCGCCTCGTCGAACAGCACCACTTTCGCAGGTGAGAAGGCAAGCCGCGCGAGGGCCAGCTGCTGGCGCTCGCCGCCGGAAAGGGTGACGCCGCGCTCGCCCAGGGGCGTGCCGAGGCCGTCCGGAAGCTTTTCATAGAGAGGCAGAAGACCCGCGTCGTCCAGGGCCCCGCGCAGATCGGCGTCGGAGAGGCTCGCGTCGAAGGCGAGGTTTTCCCGCAGGGTTCCGTCAAACACCGACGACTCCTGGGGCAGATAGGCCACGTGTCCGTAATAGGAATTGAGGTTTGCCTCGTCGAGATTTTGCCCGTCCAGCTCCACCGCGCCGGACGCGGGATGAATGAGGCCCGCAAGGAGCTTGACCACCGTGGACTTTCCGGAACCGCTCTCCCCCACCAGCGCCAGGGAGCGGCCTTTTTCGATGGTCAGGGAGAAGCCTTCGAGAATCGGGCGGTTTTCGTAGGCGAAAAAGACGCCTTTGAGGGCGATTTGGCCCGGGGCTTCGCCGAGGGAACGGCCCGTCAGAAGGTGATTCTCCTCGGCGGCATCGAGGAATTCCGCGTAGCGCCGGAAGGCGACGCGGTCGAGCTTGTAGTCGATGTAGAGGACGTTAAAGATGGCGACGGGCGTATAGGCGTTGTCGATGAGGGCGATGAGCGCAACGATTTCGCCGATGGTGAGCGCGCGAAAGCGCCAGCCGTAGACGATGATGCCAATTTTAAAAAGGCCAACGAGCACCGCAAAGATGGTGAAAAACGCCTCATGGATCATCTTCATCTTCGCCTTGCCGCGCACGATCCCGTCCGCCGCGCGTTCCACCCGCGCGATCTCCGCCCCGAAGCGGCGATTCACCCGGAACACCACCATCTCCATGAAGCCGCGCACGAGGGTATGGTTGAACGCCTCCTCGCCCACGAGGATGCCTTCCTTGATCCGGTAGAGTGCCTTGAGCAGGAGGTTCGTCACGAGAAACACCACCAGGTAGCCCGCGAGAATCGCGGCCATGACGGTTCGGTTGATAGCGTAGACAAAGGCGATGGAAAAGACCATCGAGGGCAGAAGCTCGCTGCCCAGCCGGAGCCAGAAGCCGAACAGCATGTTCGCGCCCGCCGCCGCGCCGTTTTCAATGCGCTGGATGAGGGTGCCGGTGCCGAGCTTCACGTATGCGAGGTAGTCGATGACGGACACCTTTTTGAGCGCCTCCGTCTTGAGGGACAGGGCGATGCCGTGCTCGAGCCTGCGGGCCGGGTATTCTTCGAGATAATTGGCGATGTAATTGAGGATGAGCGCCGTGCCGTAGACGGCGACGACGGGGGCGGTAAGCGTGCCGTCCGCGAAGCGGTCGACCACCTTTTGAAAAAAGCGCGCCGAAAAGGAACCCAGGAAGGCGCAGAAAATGCCCAACAGAAAATAGACCGCGATGAGCGCGCGAAAGCGCGCCGCGATTTTTTTGAGATGCTTCATGACCGTACTCCTTCTTTTTTCATCGGGAACGGTACGGTCGGGGCTCCGCGTTCTACAGGATGCTCAGCATGGCTTGCGAAGGCCCGGCCATACTGAGAAATTAGGTCGCCTGTTCCGCCGCATTTGGCGTTCTCCCCCTTCGGTGAGAAATTTAGCATTTATCCGGTTTTTTGCATTCAAAGTACAGGGGCCGGAAGACACCGGTTTGCAGATATTTGAGAAGCGACTCCCTGATGGCGGACGGGAGGAAGGGCGTCGATTCGAGTTCCGACAGCGGAACCCACGCGGGGCGCGACGGGGACAGGTCGTTCGGGTCATGGTCGGGATGGAAGGGGGCGGCAATCTCCGCGCCGTCCTTCAATCCGCACCGGAAAAACATCTGCATGCGGTGACCGCCGCCCTCGTAATGGCCGCAGCGCTCCGCCTCGTATTCAAATGTGAAGACGTATTCCCCCACCTCGGCGGTGTAGCCCGTCTCCTCGCGCACCTCCCGGGCGACTGCCTCGGGGGCCGTCTCATCCTCTTCGATCTGGCCGCCGGGAAAGTTATAGTAGGCACCGCCGGCCAGGCTGTTCAACAGAATCTTTCCGTCGTGGATGATGATGCCCCTTGCGCTCAGCCTGACTGCCATTTTATGCCTCCGATACGAAGTGTCCGATGAAGCTCCTTCTGTGCTCCGGGCACGGACCGTACTTTTTGAGCGCGGCGATGTGCTCGGCGGTGCCGTAGCCCTTGTTGTGCGCGAAGCCGTACTGGGGGTAGGCTTCCTCGAGCTTCCTCATGTGCCGGTCGCGGGCGACCTTGGCGATGACCGACGCGGCGGCGATCATGTAGCTTTCGGCGTCGCCGTGAACGATGGCGCGGCCCTCGCAGGGGAGGGAAAGGCCGTCCAAGGCGTCGATTAAAATGATGCCGTTTTCACGCCGAAAGCCGGAGGCGCTTTTTTCCATGGCCCGGCGCGTGGCGTTCAGGATGTTGATTTCGTCGATGGTTTCCCGGGGGATGAACGTGATTTCACAAAAGTCGGCGGCGGCGATGAGAATGTCGTAAAGGGATTCGCGCCTTTTCTCGGAGAGCTTTTTGGAATCGTCCACGCCGGGGATGAGCTTTTCCATGGGAATCGAGACGCAAGCGGTGACCACCGGACCGGCCAGCGGGCCCCGGCCCACCTCGTCCATGCCGGCCACCGCACGGCCCTCGGCCCAGAGGGCGCGTTCGATTTGGGTGAGCCGTTCGAGCTTTTGTTCCGCGGTTTCGCGCATGCTATGCCTCCGGAAGCTCCAGCGTGATCTTCCCCACCTTGCCCGCGCGGAACTCGTCGAGCACCACGGCTGCTGCGCGGTCCGTGTCCATTCGTCCGCCCGAGATGAGCCAGCCGCGGCCGCGGCACGCGGCCTCCAGATAATCCTCGCCGTCCGCGGCGAGCTTGAAGCGCGCGGCCGTCTGTTCGGGCGCGATTGCCATCAGATGGGAAAGAAGGTCGGCCGCGAGCTTTTCCGTGTCCAGAATCTGGTCGCGCACCGAGCCCAGAAACGCGAGCAACTTCGCGCGCGCCTGGTCGTCAAGCTTCGGGGGCAGCATGCCGGGGGTGTCCAGAAGCTCCAGGTAAGGCGTGATTTTGATCCACTGGTTCGCGCGGGTGACGCCCGGGCGGTCGGCGGTCTTTGCCACCGGCGCGCCGTTGATGCGGTTGATGAAAGTGGACTTTCCCACGTTGGGGATGCCGATGACCATGATGCGGGCCGTCTTTTTAATGCCGCGCTTCGCGGCGCGCTCCACCGCCGGGCGGGTGAGCTCGTCCAAACGCGAAAGGATCTGGTTCGGGCGCGGGCCGTTGGAATTGAACCGCGCGGCCTCCATGCCCCGGGCGCGGAAGTGCGCGAGCCATTTTGAAGTGGCCGCGTCGTCGGCAAGGTCGGCTTTATTCAGAACCAAAAGCCGCGCCTTGTCGCGGGTGAGCCGCTCCAAATCGGGGTTGCGGGTGGCGAGGGGCGCGCGGGCATCCGCCAGCTCGATGACGGCGTCCACCGCGCGGAGCTGGTCGGTGAGGAGCCTGCGCGAGCGCGCCATGTGGCCCGGGTACCAGTTGATGTCCGGCATGATTCCTCCATGAAAAAGAAAAGGCGAAGGACGCATCCTCCGCCGAATCGATCAGGTCTTGTCCTTGACCTTGGCAGCCTTGCCGCTGAGGTTTCTGAGGTAGTAGAGCTTCGCGCGGCGCACCTTGCCCCGGCGAACCACTTCAATGCGGTCCAGGCGCGGGGAATGCAGCGGGAACGTGCGCTCCACGCCGACGCCGTAGGACGTGCGGCGGACGGTAAACGTCTCGCGGACGGAACCGTTGCGGCGGGCCATCACGGTGCCCTCAAACGCCTGAAGACGCTCGCGGGTGCCTTCGACAACCTTCACGAATACGCGGACGGTGTCTCCGATGTTGAACGCGGGAATGTCCGAACGGAGCTGGGCGCTCTCGATGGAACGGATGATCTCATTCATAGTATGGGCCTCCTTCCTCTCAAGGACGTTCGTGCGCAAATGCCAGAGGACCGTCCGATGTCACGCCGAACAGTATACCATATTTCAGGTATGCGATCAACTGTCCGGGAATGATTTAACAAAGTTGCGGTGATCCTTGCGAAGCCGGTAGCCGATGGCCTGGTAAAACGCGTGCGCGCCCGTGCGGTCCATGCCGGAGTCCAGCCGGATGCCGGATATGCCCCGCGCCTTCGCCCAGTTTTCCGCCGCCGCCATGAGCGCGCGGCCAGCACCCTTCCCCTGGGCGTCCGGGCGCACCGCCAGCGCGAGAATGTTCCCCAGCGGGTCCGCGTAGGCACAGTCGTAGGCCTCGATGTGCACATAGCCGATCACCGGATCGCCGAAGACAAAGAGCGCGTGATCCGGCTTTTCGAGGATGATTCCGAGACGCGCGCGGGTTTTCTCCTCGGGATAATCGTACCCGAGCGCGAGAAAATTGATCTCCCAGACCGCCCGGGCATCGGTGATCCGCGCGCGCCTTATGTCAGGCGCGCTCAATGGCGTCGGCAAGCTTGTCGAGCCAATCGCCCTCGAAAAGCTCGATGGTGCCCTTGTCGGCGGCGGCGGCAAGCTTGGGGTTGATGGGCAGCTGCGCGGTGACGGGGATGCCGAACTGCTCGGCGATCTCCGCAACATGGCTCTCGCCGAAAATCGCGTGGCGGCTTCCGCAGTCGGGGCACTCGTAGTAAGCCATGTTTTCCACGATGCCGAGCACGGGGATGTTCATCATCCCGGCCATCTTGACGGCCTTGGACACGATCATGCCCACCAGCTCCTGGGGGGAGGTAACGATGATGATGCCGTCCACGGGCAGCGACTGGAAGACGGTCAGCGGCACATCGCCCGTTCCCGGCGGCATGTCGACGAACATGAAGTCCACGTCGCCCCAAACCACGTCCGACCAGAACTGCTTGACGGTGCCGGCGATGATGGGCCCGCGCCAGACCACGGGATCGGTGTCGTTTTCAAGCAGAAGGTTGATGGAAACCGCCTTGACGCCGGTCTTTGTCTCGGCGGGAAAAATGCCTTCCTCGCTGCCCAGCAGCGTGCCCTTGAGGCCGAAGGCCTTGGGGATCGAGGGGCCGGTGACGTCCGCGTCGAGGATGGCGGTATCATGAAGGCGGCGGCGCATCAGAACGGCCATGAGGGAAGTCACGAGGGATTTGCCCACGCCGCCCTTGCCGCTGACGACGCCAATCACCTTTTTTACGTTGCTGTTGGGGTTCGCCTCCGCAAGAAGACTCTCCTGCTGCCGGCTGTCGCAGTCGACGCCGCATGTTTCACAGTTGTGGGTACATTCGTTTTCAGACATATCCTATCTCTCCCATCCGGTTTGGTCTCTCCGCCCATCTTATACCCCCGCGGCCATGCGGTCAAGCGCGGGAAAGTTAACCCCGGAGCCCTACGCCTTCATCCCTCCGACGCATACCCGGTCGGCCGGGGCAAGGTTGATTTGCCATTGGCAAACCAAGTCGCTTCCCGACCGTATCGGACGGATCATAATTATTTCCCATTATCTGAATGTGGGATTCCAAAGGGACAATGTCCCTTTGGCCGGGGGACGGCGCCCCCCGGCGTTCCCCCGTTCTACTCCACGATGATCTCCTCGAGCGTGCGCTTGGGCACGTAGTGTTTCCCCGCCTCGTCCCGGTAATACTTGACGGAATCCGCGGCGTCGACGATTTCGATGTCCTCCTCGCCCTTGCCGAAGGCGACGACGAGGGCGATTTCCAGGTTTTCGGGGAGCAGGAGCGCTTCCTTGAGGCTGGGCTTAAAGGAGCCGATCATGCAGCCGGAGAGGCCCATTTCAGCCGCGCCCAGGAGCATGGTCTGGGCGGCGATGCCCACGTCCTTGTCGGCGTGGCGCGTCTCGGGGGTGATCCCCTTGTCCACGCAGATGACGATGAACGCCGTGGGACGGTGGCCCTCGGGCGGAAGCTTCAGCTGCGGAAGCGAACCGCCCCAGCCGGTGAGGGGCTGGATGACGGCGTTGGTCTTTTTGTCCGCCGACAGGAAGTATTTCAGGGGCTGACGGTTGGCGGCGGAGGGCGAGAGCCGGGCGAGGTTGACCAGGGAAACGAGCTCCGTGCGGGTGATTTCACGGCTCTCGTCGAAGGTTCTCTGGCTGCGGTTCTTGAGGACCAAATCCTTGAAGTTCATAAGGCACCTCCCGTAAGCTTTTGATAGGTGTTCGTCGCGACGCCGAGTTCCTCGTCGGCGGGGATCACGTGCGCCGAGACGCGGGAATCGTCTGTGGATATGGTGAATTCGTCCCGGGCGTTGCGCGCTTCATCGAGTTTGACGCCCATGTGCGCGATCTGGCGCAGAACCTCCGCGCGCAGCCGGGCGTCGTGTTCGCCCACGCCGCCGGTGAACGCCAGCGCGTCGAGGCCGCCCAGCTCGGCGTAATAGGCGCCGACGTAGCGCACGATGCCGTTGATGTAGACGTCGATGGCGAGCTTTGCGCGCGCGTTTCCGCCGTCCGCCGCCTCGCGCAGGTGGCGCATGTCCCCCGACACGCCGGAAATGCCCAGAAGCCCACCCTTCTTTTCGAGGGCGGAGACCACGTCGCCCAAGGGCATGCCCTCGGAAACGAGGAAGGGGATGATGTAAGGGTCGATGTCCCCCGCGCGGTTGGCGTTGAGGATGCCCGCCTGGAGCGAAAGCCCGAAGCTGTTGTCCACGCTTTTGCCGTCCAGAATCGCGCAGATGGAGCCGCTGCCGCCCAAATGGCAGGAAATCACGCGCCGCTTGTCCGCAAGGCGGGCGGCCACGTAGGAATGGGACGCGCCGTGATAGCCCATCTTGCAGATGCCGTATTTCTCCGTGAGCTCATAGGGAATTCCGTACACCCGGCGCTCCGGGGGGATGGTTGTGTGAAACGCCGTCTCGAAGGAGCCCACCAGCGGCGTTTCGGGCATGAGAAACCGGAACACCGAAATGGCGTCGAGGTAGGCGCGGTTGTGCGCGGGGGCGACGGACAGGTAATCCTCCATGCCCGCAAGCACGGCTTCGTGCAGGATATGCACCCCTGGAAATCCCTTGGAGAGCACGGTTTTGAAGCCCACGGCGTCGATTTGAACGGGGCCCAGGTCGGTCAAAAACCGCTTCACGCCCGTCATGTAGTCTGGCACGGACTGGCCCGCTTGGGATCGTTCGTTTTCCGCCGATTTGAAGGCGTAGATGGCGTCCGTCCGGGAACCGACGCGCTCGACCTTTCCGGCGGCGAGGACGCGCCGTTCCGGAAATTCGTAGAGCTTGAACTTCAAGGACGTGCTTCCGGCGTTGCAAACGAGGATATTCATGGACATCCCTCCCGGGCCATTATAACAAACGGGGCCGCGGGTGTCCACAAATACATTGCAAAATGGATTAATACCAATTATAATGGCAAAAAGGAGATGAGTCCATGAACCTGAAAAGGCTTGCGCGCGTGATTGAAAACATGGGACGGACGGGGCTTTCCTGCATCCTCGTAACCGCGCCCCATTCGGTTTATTATCTGACGGGCCTGTTTGTGCACCCCGGCGAACGCATGCTGGCGCTGATGGTGAAAGAGGACGGCACGGCGCGGCTGTTTGCCAACCGGCTGTTCGCCCTTCCGCCCCAGGAAGACCTGCCCATTACCGAATTTGACGATACGGAGGACGCGGTGGGCGTGCTGGCCGGTTTTTTGCCCGCCGGGAAGGTCGGCATCGACAAGCTGTGGCCCAGCGAGTTTACCATCCGGCTCATGCAGGCGCGGGGCGATATCGCCCCCGTCGTGGGCTCGGCGCCCGTGGACGACGCGCGGATGATCAAGGACGCGGAGGAGATCGCGCGCATGCGCGAAAGCTCCCATCTCAATGACGCCGCGGTGGGACGGCTCATCCCCACCCTGCAATTGGGCGAGACGGAGCTCGACGTGTGCGACCGGTACGCGCGCTTCGCCAAGGAGGTCGGCGGCGAGGGCGTGAGCTTCGGGCCGCTGGTGTGCTTCGGGCAAAACTGCGCGGAGCCGCACCACGCCTCGGACGGGACGCCGCTTGGGGTTGGGCAGACCGTGATTCTGGACGTGGGGCTTTCCCACGGGCGCATGATGAGCGACATGACGCGCACGGTGGTTTTCGGCAGGGCCACGGACGAAATGAAGAAGGTATACGACCTGGTTCTGCGCGCCAACGAGGCGGGGCGGCGCGCCGCGCGCCCGGGCGTCGAAATGCGCGAAATCGACCGCGCCGCGCGCAAAATCATCGAGGACGCGGGCTACGGAAAATTCTTTATTCACCGGCTCGGGCACGGCATCGGGCTCGAGGTGCACGAGCCCATGGACGCAAGCGCGGTCAATGCGCGCAAGGCCATGGCGGGCATGACTTTTTCCGTGGAGCCGGGCATCTACCTGCCCGGAACGTTCGGCGTGCGCATCGAGGACCTGGTCTGCGTGACGGAGGACGGCTGCGAGACGCTGAACGGGCTGGATCGGACGCTCGTGGAGCTGTGAACCCCGCGCGGATCGGGGCCGGGGCCGAGGCGGCCGCCCGGGACTTTCTCGTGGGGACCGGCGCGGAGATCGTGGCGGCCAACGTCCGCATCGCCAACGCGGAAATCGACATCATCGCGCGATGGGGCGATTTGACCGCGTTTGTCGAGGTCAAGGCGCGCGGCAGCGCGCGCTACGGGCGGCCCGCCGAGGCCGTGACCGCGGACAAGCGGCGGCGGATCATCCGCGCGGCCCGCGCCTACGCGGCGGAGAACGGGCTGTCCGATTCCCCCCTGCGCTTTGACGTCATCGAGATCATGCCGGGGGAGATCAACCACATTCCCGGCGCGTTCGACGCCGGCGGATGATAGAACAGGCGGCCCGGCGGGAATTTATCGATCCAAAGTCTGTTTTGGGCGCGGGCGGGCAGTAAAAAACGCGATGCGGCGGTCGATATATCAGTCTGAAGTCGGTTCCGAGGATTGTCCGCGCCGACGGACAGGAAGGGGCCGCGCGCGCCCGCGCATGCGGAAAGCTTCCCGCCTCCGGACGGAAAAGCCCAATCTGAACCAACGGGGCCGCTCTTTCGTCACATACGGCGAAGGAATTCATCGGGCGGATATGGAAATGATATCTTTGGCAAAAACTTGAGGAGACATCGATATGCGAAGGACATTGGCCGCGCTTTGGGCCGTTTTTATCCTGCTTCTGCTCCCGCTTTCCGCGTCCGCGGAAGCGGCGGGGGACAATCTCGTCCTGAACGCCGGATTTGACGAGATGGATTCGTCGAACCTGCCGACGGGCTGGTACCGCGACATGTGGTACACCCAAAGCGGGGTATCCGAGCTGACGGTGGCGGCGGACGGCTACGAGGGCGCGTGCGTCAAGGTGGAAAACATCACCGAAAACGACGCGCGCTTTGCGCAGGACATCGCCGTTGCGCCGGACACCCTCTACGAGATCACCGCCATGGTGAAGGCGGAGGGCATTCCGTCCGGGGAAAGCGGCGAGCTCATCGGCGCGAACATCTCCGTCCGGGACACGTTCTCCTATTCCGCCTCCCTCTACGATACGGGCGGCGAATGGGTCAAGCTCACCTTCTACGGAAAGACGGGCGCGGAGCAGACGAGTCTGACGCTCCTCGCCCGGGTGGGCGGGTATAGCTCCGTCAACACCGGAACGGCGTGGTTTGATTCCGTCACCATGACCGAGGTCGCCGCGGTTCCGGCGGGGCAGACGACCTTCGACTTCACGCCCATCAGCAGTTCCTCCTCCGCAAGCACATCCAGCGATACGGACGAACCCTCGCGCAATACCGAGGCGTGGCTCCTGGCCGCGTTCGGCATCGCGCTTCTCGCCGTGGCGCTCATCCGGAAATCCGGACGGACGGAATTAAAGGACGGGCGGCACTACGAAGCCTGGTTTCTGGTTCTGCTCCTCGCGGCGGTGGCCTTCCGGCTGGTGGTGGCGGCGCGGGTGTACGGCTACCACACGGACATCAACTGCTTCACGGCGTGGTCCGAGCGCATTTACTCGGTGGGCTATACGAACTTTTATCGCGCGGATTACTTCTGCGACTATCCCCCGCTCTACATGGCGATGCTCTGGTTCGTGGGCGCCGTGCGCAACCTTTTCGGCATTGCGTACGGCTCCACGGCCCACGTGATCCTGGTCAAGCTCATCCCGATTCTCGCGGACGCGGCGATGGCCTACCTCGTCTACCTCTTCGCGAAAAAGCGCGTCAATGCGCGCGCGGCCATGCTGCTGGGTGCGGTGTGCGCCCTCAACCCCGCCGCCATCATCGATTCCGCCGCGTGGGGGCAGATCGACAGTGTGTTCACCGTTTTCCTGGCGCTTGGCGCGGTGCTTCTGAGCGAACGGGACTATGTCTGGGCGCTCCCCATGTTTACGCTTTCGATGCTGATGAAGCCCCAGGCGCTGCTGTTCGCGCCCCTGGGCCTTCTCGCGCTGGTGGCAAGCCTCGCCTGGCGGCCCAAGAAGCGGAAGATCCTGAGCGCGGTCTACGGACTCGCGGCGTCTTTGGCACTTCTCTTGCTGGCGGGCTTCGTGTTCCACGAGGACGGCGTCGGGCCGGTCCGCTGGCTGTACGAGCTCTACGGCAGCACCATGGGCAGCTACCAGTACCTCACAATCAACGCCCTCAATTTGTACGAGCTCCTCGGCCTCAACTGGGCGAGCCTGGCGGACAACGCGGCGCTTACGGCGTTCGCGTATGTGATGTTCGCCCTCTCCTACCTCTACGCGTTCGCGCTCTATGTCCGCGCAAAGAGTCCCTCGGCGATCTTCCTGTCCGGCGCGGTGCTCATCATGCTGATCTGCGCGTTCGGCCCCATGATCCACGAGCGGTACGTGTACCCGGCGCTCATCCTGCTGCTGCTTGCCTACGTGGCGGAAAAGGACGTGCGCATCCTCATCTCTCTGGCGGTTCTCACGGTGACGCTGTTTCTGAACCAGATTCTGGTTTTGCAGGGCGGGATGACCGCCGCCAACTTCGGGCACCTCCAATCCTCGGAGGATTGGCTCAACGCGCCCCTTTCGCTGCTGGTGGTGGCAAACGCCTGCTACGCGGCGTACGTCGCCTTCAACATGTACTTTATGGAAGAGCGCGTTCCGCTGAACGCGAAGCCCCTCGAGGGACCGACGCCCGCGCGGGAAGGGTTGTTCGTGCGGCGCGATTACCGGCTCAACCTCAAGAGGTGGGACTACATCGTCATGGCGGGCGTTACCGTGGCGTATTCGGTCTTGACGTTTGTAAACCTCGGAACCCTCAGCGCGCCGCAAACGAGCTGGACCTCCGCCCAGGCGGGCGAGGAGGTGGTGTTCGATCTGGGCGCGACGGAGACGTTCCGGATGGAGTACTACGGCGGCATCTGCGACAGCAACTTCACCGTGGAGCTTTCAAACGACGGCGAAACGTGGACGGCGCCCCAGTACGCCATGTACAATCAGGGGCAGGTGTTCCGCTGGCTGTTCTACTACCCGGTCAACAACGACGACAAGCAGACGACCCTCTACGGCGAAACCGTGCCCACCGAGGACGGCAGCGCCTACACGGTGTTTGCCTCGGCGTCCGACAAGTACCCCTACCAGACGGCGCGCTACGTGCGCATCACCGCCCAGGCGAGCGACTTCATCCTCTCCGAGGTCGGATTTTTGAACCCGGACGGCCAGACGCTGCCCGTATCCGTGGCGTCCGGAGACGGCGCTGCGCTCGTCGACGAGCAGGACACGGTGCCCCTGCACCCCAGCTACTACAATTCCACCTATTTCGACGAAATCTACCACGCGCGCACGGCCTACGAAAACCTGCACGGGCTGCACACCTACGAGTGGACGCACCCGCCCCTTGGCAAGGCCATGATGATGATCGGCATCCAGATCTTCGGCATGTGCCCGTTCGGCTGGCGGTTCATGGGCGCGGTGATGGGCATTCTGATGCTGCCGGTGATGTACCTCATGGTGAAGCAGCTGGGCGGGTCGCGCAGGATGGCGGCGCTGGCAATGCTTTTGATGACCCTGGACGCCATGCACTTTACCCAGACGCGCATCGCCACCATCGACTCCTACGCGGTGTTCTGGATCATGCTCATGTACCTGTTCATGTTTAGGTACGTGCGGATGAGCTTCCACCACCAGCCGCTGATAAAAACGCTGATTCCGCTGATGCTGTGCGGGGTGACCATGGGCATCGCCTGGGCCACCAAGTGGATCGGCATCTACGCCTCGGCGGGGCTCGCCGTGCTGTTCTTCTGGTCGCTCGCTTCCCGGTACCGGGAGCACCGCGAGGCACTGAAGCACCAGGCGGACGAATTTGAATCCGACGAGGAACGGAACGCCGTGCGCGAGGCGCGGGGGAACTTCTGGAACAACGCCGTCATCACCCTCTTCGTGTGCGCGGTGTTCTTCCTGGCGATTCCCGCGGCCATCTACTTCCTTTCCTACTACTGGCAGATGACGCCGGACGGCAGGTTCCACATCAAGGACATCCTGGATTTGCAGAAGACCATGTTCAACTACCACAAGGGGCTCAAAAACGACGACCACTACTTCCGCTCGCCCTGGTATCAGTGGCCCGTCATCGCGTGGCCCATGTGGTACTACGACGGAAAGAGCTACCTCGCCAGCGGCATGATCTCCTCGATCTCCTGCATGGGCAACCCCGCCGTCTGGTGGACGGGCTTTGTGGCCATCGTGTGGACCATCGTCGAGGCGGCGTGGAAAAAGCGCGCCCGCGTGGCAGGCGTCATCATCATGATCGGCTTCCTCTCCCAGTACCTGCCCTGGACGCTGGTGCCGCGCTCCATGTTCATCTACCACTACTTCGCCAGCGTGCCGTTCATTATCATCGCCACGGCGTTTTTGCTGGGCAAGCTCGAACGGAACCGGCCCAAGGCGTTCCTGTGGTCGGCGGCCCTTCTGGTGGGCGCGGCGCTCATCCTGTTTGCGATGTTCTATCCGCTGGAGAGCGGGACCCCGGTGGCGCTTTCCTACGCCAAGCACCTGAGATGGTTTGACTGGTACAATTACTAAAGAATGAAGGTGGTGCGCGCGTGCTCGCGAAGGCTCTGAGCTACGGTCTCATGGGGATTCGGGGGTTTCAGGTGACGGTGGAGGTCAACCTCGCCTTCGGCCTGCCGTCCTTCGACATCGTGGGATTGCCCGACGCGGCGGTGAAGGAGTCCCGGGAGCGCGTGCGCGCGGCGCTGAAAAACGGCGGTTTGGGTTTCCCCGACCGGAAAATCACGGTGAACCTCGCCCCCGCCGACCAGAAAAAGGAAGGCCCGGCGTTCGACCTGCCCATCGCTTTGGGCATGCTTTCGTGCATGGAGGTTCTGCCACCCGAATCGCTTGCGGAACTGGCCGTGTTGGGCGAGCTTTCCCTTGACGGGCAGGTGCGGGCGGTGCGCGGGGCGCTGCCGATGGTGATCTCGGCCCTGGAGGACGGCGTGAAGGCCGTCATGCTCCCCCGGGAGAACCTCAACGAGGTGCGCTGCGTGGACGGGCTCGCGCTTCTGCCGGTTTCCTCCCTGGCGGAGGCGGTGGCGCATTTGAAGGGCGAGGCGCCCATCGAGCCCTTCACCCCCCTCAGGTACGAGGACGTTCTCACCGAGCGGGAAACCGCCTTCGACTTCAAGCACGTCCGGGGTCAGAAGGGCGCCAAGCGCGCGCTGGAAATCGCGGCCGCCGGCGGGCACAACCTTCTCATGATCGGGCCGCCGGGCTCGGGCAAGACCCTCATGGCCAAGTGCGTCAATTCAATCCTCCCGGACATGACGTTTCAGGAGGCCCTGGAGGTCACGCGCATTCACTCCGTGGCGGGACTGCTTACCGAGGCGGGACTGTTGGCCGAGCGGCCGTTCCGCTCGCCCCACCACACGGCCTCCCACGCGGCGCTGGTGGGCGGCGGGCAGAACGCCCTGCCCGGCGAGGTGTCCAAGGCGCACAACGGCGTGCTGTTTCTGGACGAGCTGCCCGAATACGGGCGGGACGTGCTCGAGGCATTGCGCCAGCCCCTGGAGGATGGGGTGGTGACGGTCACCCGGGTGAGCGCACAGACCACATACCCCGCGCGGTTCATGCTGGTTTGCTCCATGAATCCCTGCCCGTGCGGCTACTACGGGAGCCGCCAGCGGGACTGCCGGTGTTCGGTTTCGGAGATCCGGCGCTACATGAACAAGATTTCGGGGCCGCTCATCGACCGGATCGACATGCACGTGGAGGTGGAATCCATCCCGCCGGGAGAGTTGAGCGGGGATGCCGACGCGGAGTGCTCGGCGGACATCCGCGTCCGGGTGCAGGCGGCCCGGGACGTCCAGCGCGGGCGGTACGCGGACTTCGGCGGGCGGATCGGTTCGAACGCTCAACTGGACGCGGGGACGCTTTCCAAGGCGTGCCCCATGGAGAAGGCCGCCAAGGAACTGCTGGAGCTGTCCAGCGAGCGGCTGGAGCTGTCCAACCGCGCGTACACCCGCATTTTGAAGGTGGCGCGCACCATCGCCGATCTTGCCGGGTGCGCGGTCATCGGCGCCGAACACGTGGCCGAGGCGGTGCAGTACCGGGCGGCGAACCGGAAATATTGGAGGTAGAAATGGGTTACATAACGGAAATCCGCAAGCTGGTGGGGCACGCCCCCGTGATGCTGTGCGGGGGAAGCGTCATCGTCGAGGACGAAAAAGGGCGCGTCCTGCTTCAGAGGCGGCGCGACAACGGCCTTTGGGGCTATGCGGGCGGCGCGGTGGAGATGGGCGAGGCCGTCGAGGACGCGGCAAGGCGGGAGCTTTTCGAGGAGACGGGCCTGATCGCCGACGAGCTTACCCTGTTTGACGCGTTTTCGGGGCCGGAGACGCGCTTTACCTACCCCAATGGGGACGAGGTCTTTTTCGTAGACGTCGTATTTTTATGTAAGAGGTACCATGGATCGCTGTGTGCCCAGCCGGAGGAGGTGGCGGAGCTTCGGTTCTTCCCCGTGGACGCGTTGCCGGAGGACCTTTCCGGGCCCATCGCGAAGCCGCTTTTGAAGTACAAGGCCAGCAGGCTTGAAGGGTAAGCCGCATGGAATACGGCGTCATGGAGCAATACTGGGTCTGGCTTTCCTCTGTGGAGGGCATCGGGCCCAAGCGCTTTTACCAGCTCCTTTCCCTGTACGCGGACGCGCGGGACGTGTGGGAGAAAATCGGAGAGGCGGACATGGGCTTTCTCCCGCAGAACGTGCGGGAGGCGCTTCGGGCCGCGCGGAGCGAGCGCTATTTCTACGAGCTGTTCGCGCGGCTCGAAGGCCGGGGCATCCGGGCCGTCACCCGGCTTTCGGACGACTATCCGAAACGGCTTCTCGAGACCGTGGACCCGCCGCCGACCCTGTACGTGCGCGGGGAGGCCGATCTTTCGGCGGACAGGATGTTCGCGGTGGTCGGGGCGCGCAGGTGCTCCCGGGACGGGGCGAGGGCCGCGCGGGAGTTTTCGGAGACGCTGGCGCGCGCGGGCGTGACGGTGGTCAGCGGCCTCGCCTTCGGCATCGACGCGGCGGCCCACGAGGGCGCGGTCAGGGCGGACGGTGCCACGATCGCGGTGCTGGGCTCGGGCGCGGACGTCATATATCCCGCGGAAAACGAACGGCTCGCGGCGGAGATTCTGGACAAAGGCGGGGCGATCGTCTCCGAGTACCCGCCGGGCATGCCGCCCCTTTCCACCAATTTCCCGGCGCGCAACCGCATCATCAGCGGGATGAGCGCGGGGGTACTGCTGGTGGAGGGCGCGAAAAAATCCGGCGCGATGATCACGGTGGACTTCGCCCTCGAGCAGAACCGTGACGTGTTCGCCGTGCCGGGCTCCATTTACGCCCCCCTTTCGGCCAAGCCCAACGACATCATCGTCCAGGGCGGACTGGCCGCCGTGTCGGCGTGGGATATATTAAGTTTTTATAAATGGGCCGAGCGGCCCGGGGCGGAACGCGCCGCGCGGGCAAAAATCCAATTGGACGGGGACGAGCAGGCGGTTTACGCAACCCTTGCGCGGGAGAAAATGACGCTCACGGAACTGTGCGAAACCACAGGTTTTACTTCGGCGAAATTACTTTCGCTCTTGACAACTTTGGAGCTTCGAGGAATAATAAGTAAGCAACCCGGCGGAGAATACCGGGCCTGTCAGTGACACAATGAGGATACTTCCGGAGGATTTCAATGCAGCAGACCAAGCTCGTCATCGTTGAATCGCCCGCCAAGGCGAAGACAATCGGCAAATTTCTGGGCCGCAATTATAAGGTCGAGGCCTCCCAGGGTCACGTGCGCGACCTGCCCAAGTCGCAGATCGGCGTGGACGTCGACCATGGATTCGAGCCGAAATATATCACCATCCGCGGACGCGGCGACATTCTGACCCGCATCCGCAAGGAGGCCAAGAATGCCTCGAAGATCTACCTCGCGACAGACCCGGACCGCGAGGGAGAGGCAATTTCCTGGCATCTGGCCAATGTTTTGGGCATCGACGTGGACAGCGCGTGCCGCATCGAGTTTAACGAGGTGACGGCCAAGGCGGTCAAAAACGCGGTGAAGAATCCCCGCGCCATCGACATGAGCCTTGTCGACGCCCAGCAGGCCAGGCGCGTGCTCGACCGGCTGGTGGGCTACAAGATCAGCCCGCTTCTTTGGGCAAAGGTCAAAAAGGGGCTCTCCGCCGGGCGCGTGCAGTCGGTGGCCACCAAAATGATCTGCGACCGGGAAAACGAAATCGAAATCTTCGTGCCCGAGGAGTATTGGACGCTTTCGGCCCAGTTTGCCATCGGCGGCGTCAAGCTCAGCACCCGCTACCAGGGCGGGGACGACAACGCAAAGCTGCGCGCCAAGGAGGAGTGCGACCGGATCATCGAGGAATGCCGGGCGGCGAAATTCCAGGTGGGCGACATCAAAAAGTCCGAGCGCAGGAAGATGCCCGCGGCGCCGTTTACCACCTCCAACCTCCAGCAGGAGGCCTCCCGCAAGCTGAGCTTCACCACCCAGAAAACCATGCAGATCGCCCAGCAGCTCTACGAGGGCGTGGACGTGGCAGGCGAAGGCTCCCAGGGCCTCGTGACCTACATCAGAACCGATTCCACCCGCATTTCCGACGAGGCGGTTCAGGACGTGCGTCAGATGATTCTGGACGGCTACGGCGCGGACTATCTGCCCGAAACGCCCAACGTCTACAAGAGCCGCAAGACCGCCCAGGACGCCCACGAGGCCATCCGCCCGACGTCCATCGAGCGAAAGCCCGACGAGATCAAGGCGTCCCTCACCCGCGACCAGTACAAGCTGTACAAGCTCATCTATAACCGTTTTGTCTCGAGCCAGATGACGCCCGCCGTTTACGACACCATTTCGGCGGACATCACGTCGGGCCAGCATAAATTCCGCTTCAGCGGCCAGAAGCTCAAGTTCCCGGGCTTCACCATCGTCTACGAGGAGGGCATCGACGATCAGGAGGCCGAGGCGAGCCTCAACCGGCTCCCCGCGCTGCAGACGGGCGACAAGGCCACCTTGGGCGAGATTTCCGGCGATCAGCACTTCACCCAGCCGCCGCCAAGGTACACCGAGGCGTCCCTGGTGCGCGCGCTCGAGGAAAAGGGCATCGGACGGCCGTCCACCTACGCGCCCACGATTTCCACAATCATCAACCGGGGCTACGTGGCGCGGGAGCAGAAGCGGCTCATCCCCACGGAGCTTGGCAAGATCGTCAACGACATGATGTGCAAGAACTTCCCGGACATCGTGGACATTCAGTTCACCGCCGGGATGGAGGAAAAGCTCGACAGCGTGGAGGACGGCTCCACCGAGTGGCACTCCATCATCTCAAACTTCTACGGCCCCTTCCGCGAAACCCTCGAAAAGGCCGAGGCGAGCATCGAGAAAATCGCCATCGAGGATCAGGTGTCGGACGTCGTGTGCGACAAGTGCGGGGCGTTCATGGTCTACAAAATGAGCCGGTACGGGAAATTCCTGGCCTGCCCCAACTTCCCCGCCTGCAGAAACACAATGGCGCTGCCCAACAACATCGGCGTTCCCTGCCCCAAGTGCGGCGCGGAGCTGCTCGAGCGGGTGAGCAAGAAGGGCCGCAAGTTCTACGGCTGCGAAAAATACCCCGAATGCGACTTCGTCTCGTGGGACAGGCCCGTGGCGGAAAAGTGCCCGGTGTGCGGGTCCCGGATGGTTTTGAAGCGCGGGGCCAAGGACGCGACGTACCACGTGTGCGTCAACGAGACCTGCCGCCACCGCGTGAAGGTCGAGGCGGGAGGAACGGACGCGGATGGCGAGGACGAATAAGGTCACCATTGTCGGCGCCGGACTGGCGGGCAGCGAGGCTGCCTGGCAGCTTGCCAAACGCGGGATCGAGGTACTGCTGCTCGACATGAAGCCCGAGAGGTACTCCCCCGCCCACCGCATGCCCGACTGTGCGGAGCTGGTATGTTCCAACTCCCTCAAGGCCGAGCACCTGGCCAACGCGTCGGGGCTTTTGAAGGCCGAGATGAAGAAGTTCGATTCCCTCATCGTGGCGGCGGCGGAAACGTGCCGCGTGCCCGCCGGGGCGGCGCTGGCCGTCGACCGCGAACGCTTCGCGGCGGAGGTCACCCGCGCTTTGGACGGGCATCCCCTGATTGCACGCAAGACGGCGCTGGTGGACAGGCTGCCCGACGCGCCCGTCCTCATCGCCACCGGCCCGCTCACCGACCCCGCGCTGACGGACGCGCTGTTGGGGCTCCCGGGCATCAAGGCGCTCAACTTCTTCGACGCCGCCGCGCCCATCGTCGAGGCGGAATCCGTCGACATGTCGAAGGTGTTCCGCCAGTCGCGCTACGACAAGGGTTCCGATTACCTCAACTGCCCCATGAACCGGGAAGAATACGACGCGTTCTACGAGGCGCTGTTGGCGGCGGAGCTGGCGGAAATCCACGACTTCGAGAAAAAGCTGGTGTTCGAGGGCTGTCTGGCGGTGGAAATTCTGGCCTCGCGCGGACGGCAGACGCTGGCGTTCGGACCCCTCAAGCCCGTGGGCCTCACCGACCCCCGCACGGGGCGCGAGCCCTACGCCGTGGTGCAGCTTCGGCAGGAAAACGAGGCGGGGACGCTCTACAACATGGTGGGCTTCCAGACCCGGCTCAAGTGGGGCGCGCAGAAGCGCGTGTTTTCCATGATCCCGGGGCTTGAACACGCCGTGTTCGCGCGCTACGGCGTGATGCACAAAAATACATACCTCGACGGTCCGGCGGCGCTTTCCCGGAATTACGCGTGGAAGGAAGATCCCGCCGTCCGCTTTGCGGGCCAGTTTTCGGGCGTGGAGGGCTATGTGGAGTCGGCGGCGTCGGGGTTGACGGCCGCACTGGGGCTTTTTTGCCATCTGCGCGGAATGCCGGAGCCGGACTTTACGGGCGAGACGC
The DNA here is from genome assembly GCA_023435435.1 of Bacillota bacterium. Lineage (GTDB taxonomy): Bacteria > Bacillota > Clostridia > Christensenellales > Aristaeellaceae > RUG11247. Next base: position 21,089 of record JAEYRW010000184.1, read on the forward strand.
TTTTGGGGGCGCTGGAGCGCTACGTGCGGACGCCCAGTGCGGACTTCCAGCCCATGAACGCAAACTTCGGCATCCTCGACCCCTTCGGCCAGAAAATACGCGCGAAAAAACTGCGCTACGAGGCGCTGAGCGCGCGTTCCCTTGCGCGGCTTTCGGCCATGGCCGGAACGCTCAACTGAATTTCGAGCCCTTGCGCATCGCGCGGGGGCGATTTTGGGTATATAATGTAGGCAGGTACCTTTTGAAGGAGATCAAAAAATGTTCAAGGGAACGACAATCTGCGCCGTCAGGCGCGACGGGGTGACTGCCATCGCGGGCGACGGGCAGGTCACAATGGGCGAATCGGTGGTCATGAAGGCCACCGCGAAGAAGGTGCGCCGGATCTACGGCGGGAAAGTCGTGGTGGGGTTCGCGGGTTCCGTCGCGGACGCGTTCGCGCTGTGCGAGAAATTCGAGGATAAGCTCACGCAATATTCGGGGAATCTCCCCCGGGCGGCGGTGGAGCTGGCGCAGGATTGGCGCACCGACCGCGCCATGCGCAAGCTCGAGGCCATGCTTCTGTGCGCGGACGGGGAGAATTTGATGCTCGTCTCCGGGACGGGCGAGGTCATCGAGCCCGACGGCGGCGTGCTTGCCATCGGCTCCGGCGGAAACTACGCGCTTTCCGCGGCCCGCGCGCTCATGGAGAACACGGATTTGTCCGCCAGGGACATCGCCTATAAGGCGCTCAAGATCGCGGCGGACATCTGCGTGTTCACAAACGACAACATTACCGTCGAGACGGTGTGAGGAGGCGCGCAATGCTGACATTGACGCCCCGCGAAATCGTGCGGGAGCTTGACAGATATATCATCGGGCAGGATCAGGCCAAGAGGGCCGTGGCCGTGGCCCTTCGCAACCGCTACCGCCGGGCCATGCTGCCGGCCGACATCCGCGACGAGGTGACGCCCAAGAACATCCTCATGGTGGGTCCCACGGGCGTGGGCAAGACCGAGATCGCCCGAAGGCTGGCCAAGCTGGTGGACGCGCCGTTTGTGAAGGTGGAGGCCACCAAGTTCACCGAGGTCGGCTACGTGGGCCGCGACGTGGAATCCATCGTGCGCGACCTGGTGGAAGCCGCCATCCGGCTGGTGAAGGAGGAGCACATCGAGCGGATTCGCTTCGGCGCGGAAGCAAGCGTCGAGGAAAAGCTCGCAGACCTCATCGCCCGGCCTCAGAAGCAGAAAAAGACAAACCCCATCGACATCCTTTTGGGCAACAAGCCCAAGGAACCGGAGCTGCCCCCCGAGGAGCGCGACAAGCTGGCCGTGCGCGTAGGAAGCGTGCGGGAGCAGTTGCGGCGCGGGGAACTGGAGCACGAGATGGTGGAGATCGAGGTGGAGGAAACCGCGCCCAAGGGCGAGATTCCCGGCACCGACCTCAACATGGGCGACATGCTGGGCTCCATCATGCCCAAGCGCACGAAGATGCGCCGGGTAGAGGTACGCGAGGCGCGCAGGATTCTGCTCGCCGAGGAAGAACAGAACATGATCGACATGGACGCGGTGTACTCCGAGGCGATCATGCGATCGGAGCAGGACGGCATGGTGTTCATCGACGAAATCGACAAGGTCGCGGGCCGGGGCAGCGGCTCCAGCGGGCCGGACGTTTCCCGCGAGGGCGTACAGCGGGACATTCTCCCCATCGTGGAGGGTTCCACCGTCAACACCAAGTACGGTCCGGTGAAAACCGACCACATGCTCTTCATCGCGGCGGGGGCGTTTCACGTGTCCAAGGTGACGGACCTGATCCCGGAGCTTCAGGGGCGCTTCCCGGTGCGTGTGGATTTGAAACCCCTGTCGGCGGAGGACTACGCGCGGATTCTGACCCAGCCGGAAAACGCGCTGGTCAGGCAGTATCAGCTCCTGCTGGGCGTGGACAACGTGACCATTGACTTCAAGGAATCGGCCATCGGGGAAATCGCGCGCTACGCGTGGCAGGCCAACGAGACCAGCGAGAACATCGGGGCGCGGCGGCTTCACACCATCATGGAGGCGATCCTCTCCGACATCGCGTTCAACGCGGGCGGCGGTGACGCGCCGGCGGTGGTGGTGGACGTGGACGACGATTACGTCCGGCGCCAGCTGGCGGACGAAATCCATGCCAAGGACGTTAAAAAATACATTCTGTAAAACGGAATGATTCCAAACAAACGGGGACAAACTACCGCATAGATATTGATGCGGTGTCACGAAAGGCGGGATTTTCCCGCCTTCTTCCCCTCCGTGGAATACCGCATGAATCTTGCGGTATTTTTATTTTTTGGAGGGTTTCTATGAAGGCGATCATCATGGCGGGCGGCGAGGGCACGCGGCTGAGGCCGCTCACCTGCGACTGCCCGAAGCCCATGATGCGGCTGATGGACAGGCCCGTGATGGAATACGCGCTTTCGCTCCTCGCCCGGCACGGCGTCGCGGAAGCCGCGGCTACGCTGGGCTATCTGCCCGAGCGGATCACCGACTATTTCGGCGACGGGACGCGCTTTGGCGTCTCCCTGCGCTACTACACCGAGCGCATGCCCCTGGGCACCGCAGGCGGCGTCAAAAAGGCGCGTAAATTCCTGGACGAGACGTTCTGCGTGCTCTCCGGTGACGGGGTGACGGACGCGGACCTCACCGAAGCGCTCAAGTTCCACCGTGCCCGGGGCGCAAAGGCCACCATGATTCTGAAGCGGGTGCCCAATCCCGTGGCCTACGGGCTGGTGATGACGGACGCGGACGGGCGGATCACCCGGTTTTACGAGAAGCCCGGCTGGGGCGAGGTGGTCTCGGACGCGGTGAACACGGGCATTTATATTTTGGAGCCCGAGGTGCTCGACCTTGTGCCCGAGGGACCCTACGACTTCGGGCGGGAGCTCTTTCCGCGCATGGCCGGGGAGGGCGGGCTGTTCGGCTATGTGACGGGCGGCTATTGGTGCGACATCGGGGACGTGGAAGCATACCTCATGGTGTGCCGCGACGCGCTGGACGGAAAAATCGGGCTTCCGGGACTCGAACCGGGCGTTCATCCGGACGCCACCCTCCACGAGAGCGCGGAAATCGAGCTGCCCTGTTACGTGGGCGCCGGCGCGGTCGTCGGGAAAAACGCGAAGATCGGGGCACATTCCGTCGTCGGCGCGGGCGCGCGGGTGGACGAGTACGCCTCCATCAAGCGCGGGGTTCTCTGGCGCGAGGCACGGCTTCTGTCGGGCGCGGAGGCGCGGGGCTGCGTGCTGGCGCGGGGGGCGACGCTGGGCGTGTGCGCCCGGGCGTTTGAAAACTGCGTCGTCGGCGCGGGGGCGACGGTGGGCACGGACGCGGAGCTGATGCCGAACATCTGCGTCTGGCCGGGCAAGAAGGTGCCGGACGCCACCATCCCGGACGCCAACGTCATCTGGGGTTGGGCCGATCAGACCGGCTGCTTCCAGATGGGCGCCGTGCGGGTCAAGGGGCCCGTCGAGGCGCTTCGGGCCGCCCAGGCGTACGCGGCGCTGAAAAAGCCACGGGAGGTGCTGCTGGCCCGGGCGCCCTCCACAGTGGCCTCCGCCATCTGGCACGGCTGCGCGTCCGGGCTCATGGCCCAGGGCGCGCGGGTGCTCGACGCCGGGGTATGCACCGAGCCCCAGCTGCGCTACGCGCTGGGATTGATGCGCGTGGACGGCGCGCTGCTGGCAGGAGCCAACACTGTGACGCCCTTCGCGGCGGACGGATGCGCGCTTTCCCTGTCCGATCAGCGGGCGCTGTGCTCGCTGATCTCCCGGCAGGATTATCCCCAGCCCTTTTCGGGGATTACCCACCCCGTCACCCAGTCCGGCCGCAGCGAGCACGCTTACGTGGCCATGCTGGCCACCGCGTTTTCGAGAGACCCCAAAACGGCGCCGCCCGCGGCGGTATACGCGGCAGACCCATATCTTCTTTCCCTGGCGGAACGGGCGTTTCAGCGCGCGGGGCTTTCCGTGCGCGCCGAATGGGAGGAGGAGCTCATGGAGCTGGACGAGGGGGAAATCGGGGTCTGGCTCTCGGACGACGGCGGGCGCGCGACGTTTTCATGGGCCGACAAAAAGCTCTCCGAGCCGGAGGCGCAGCTTCTGGCCGCGTGGGTGAACCTCGAGCGCGGCGCAACGGAATTGGTGGCCGGCATGCAGACCACCCGCGCGGTGGAGGAGCTGGTCGAGAAGCGCGGCGCGCAGGTTCGGTACGCGGGCGCGGCGCGGCCCGTTTGGGAGCGGGCGCTGGCGGGCGCATACCCGGAGCAGTTCCGCGTCGCCACCGACGGCATTTATTTCGCTCTGGCGGCGATTTCCGCGCTGGCCGCGCGGGAGACGAACCTCGCCAGCTGGGCGGCGACGATGCCGCGCGTTCACCGCATGACGCGCTCGGTGCATCTGGACGACGGGATGCGCGGGAAGGTTCTGCGCACCATCACCGAGCGTGAAAAGGACATCGAAAGCGAGGGCGGGCTGTGGGTCAAGCGCGAAAACGGCTGGGCCTGGATCGCGCCCGACGAGACGCGGCCCGAGTGCCACATCGTCACCGAGTCCATGAGCGCCGAGTTTGCCTCCGAGCTGTGCGACTTTTTCGAAACGTCGCTGAAAAAAGCCATTGAGGAGGCGGGCAATGAGGGGAATGCGGGGGGTTAGCCCCCTGATCTCCCGGGACGACCGCATTTGCGCTTATCCGACACAAAATAGGCCGCATGGTTGTAAAATCCCGCACTGTGCGGTATAATTTTGTCAACATTTAATGCGGAGGATACGGATATGGTAAAGGTTGGCGTACTGGGGTTTGCCCACGGGCATGTGATGGCCTACGGGCGGAATTGGCTGGAGCATCCGGAACTTGGGGTGAAGATCGTCGGCGGCTGGGACCGGGATTCCGCGCGCTGCGCGGACGCGTGCGAAAAGCTTTCGGCGACCCCCTACCCCACCCATGAGGCGCTGCTTGCCTCCGACATTGAGGCGGTGGTCGTCAGCTGCGAAACGAAGTTCCACCCGGATCTGGTGGAGCTCGCCGCCGCCGCGGGCAAGGACATCATCCTTTACAAGCCCATGGCGCTCACCATGAAGGACGCGGACCGGATCGTCGAGGCGGTCAAAAAGTCCGGCGTGCGCTTCACCATGGGCTGGCAGATGCGCTGCGATCCCCAGAACATCAAGATCAAGGAGCTCATCGACTCGGGAAAGCTGGGCAAGCTCACCATGTACCGCAGGCGTCACGCGCTGGCCACTCAGGACATGGGCAACTTCGAGTCCCTCTGGCACGCCGATCCCGCGCTCAACCGCGACATCTTCGCGGACGATTCCTCCCACCCCATCGATATGATGAACTGGGTCTTCGGCATGCCCGAAACCGTGAGCTGCGAGATGAGCTCCATGATCAATCCCAAGGTGCCCAACGACACCGGCATCGCGCTGTTCAAGTACGCGGACGGCATGATCGCGGACATCTCCTGCCAGTTTACCACCGTGGCCGCCGAAATTGGCACCGAAGTCTACGGCGACAAGGGCTCCATTCAGCAGTACTTCGACGACGGCCCCAGCACCAAGCTGCCCCACGAGGGCGTGCCCGGGCTTAAGTGGTACATAAAGCCCGACGAAAACTGGACCCTCTCCGACATCCCCAGCCCCAAATCCCATGGCGAGCGCATCTATCACCAGGGCGTGCAGCTCGCGGAATTCCTGCGCGGCGGCGCGCCGGTCTGCACCGCCGAGGAAGGACGCGATTCGCTTCGCCTGGTGCTGGCCTGCTACGTCTCCGCGCGCACCGGAACAAGGGTTTCCGTGTGGGACGAGCGGGTGTACGAGGTGTAGGCGCGAGGGAACGCCGGGGGGACGAAAAGGGGAACGCCAGGGGGCGCTGCCCCCTGGGCCCCCGCCAAAGGGACACTGTCCCTTTGGAAACCCATTCAGGGTAGAGAAATAAGTATTTTGTCCGCCGGCGGCGCGGGGGCCCGCGACAGGAGAGAGGCCCCCGTGGGGCGGGTGGGGGGGGCAAGTTCGTAACCCCTGCCGG
>JAEYRW010000033.1 GCA_023435435.1 Bacillota bacterium
ACCATGAACATCACGACCATGAGCATCACGACCATGAGCACCACGACCACGACCACGCGCACCACGACCATGAGCACCACGGCCATGAACATCACGGCCATGAACATCACCACCACGGCCACGACGCGGACGAGGTGTTCGAGGACATCGGCGTGGAGACCGCCAAGGCGTTCACCGAGGCGGAGATTCAGTCGGCGCTGGACGCGCTGCACGACGTGGACCGCTTCGGCTCGGTTTTGCGCGCCAAGGGTGTTGTGAAGCTGGACGACGGCGCGTGGGCGCATTTTGACTATGTGCCGGGCGCGGGCGAGGTGCGCCGGGGCGAGCCCGACTATACGGGCCGGCTGTGCGTCATCGGCGTGGGGCTGGACGGCGCGGCATTGAAGGGGTTGTTTGGGCTGTGACGAGGAAGGAAGGCGTTCCGGTCTACATCATCACCGGATTTATGGATGCCGGCAAGACAAAATTCATCGGCGAAATGCTCCGGGACAAGGGCTTCTCGGAAGGCGAACGCACGCTGATTCTGCGCTGCGAGGAGGGCGAGGAGGAGTACGACTCCGCCCTCCTCAAGGAAGCGAACACGGAAGTGCGCGACTTCATTTCCCCCGACGACATGGACGAAAAGCTGATGGCGCTCGACAAGGAGCTGCTTCCCGAGCGGATCATCTTCGAATACAATTCCACATGGACGATGGAGCGGCTGTACGGCGCGCCCAAGCCCGAGGAATGGGAGCTTGCGCAGATCGTCACCGTCATTGACGCCACGACGTTTGAGATGTACCTTCAGAACATGCGCGACTTCATGACCGACGGCATCCGGGAGGCGGATCTCGTGCTGTTCAACCGCTGCACGGAAGAAACGCCCAAGGGCAAGTACCGACGAACGGCCAAGGCGCTCAATACCTCCGTGCGCGTGTACTTCGAAAACCCCGACGGCACCACCGACGACGGCGTGGGCGACGATGATTTGCCCTACGACATGACGGCCGATCCCGTGATCATTCCCGACGAGATGTTCGGCGTGTGGTATCTGGACGCCATGGAGCATCCGGGGCGCTACGACGGCAAGAATTTGAAGCTCAGGGTGCAGGCGGCGTACATGAAGGGCATGCCCAACAAGACATACATCGCGTCGCGCCAGGCGATGACCTGCTGCGCGGACGACATCGGCGGCATCGGCTTTGTGTGCAAAACCGAGAACACGCTGCCCACCCGCGGGAAATATTACGACGTGGTCGTGAGCGCCGAGAAGGCCATGAGCCCCATTCATGGGCGCGAGGCCATCATTCTCGTTCAAAAGAGCATCAAGGCCGCCGAAAAACCCAAGGATGAAGTGGTTTATTTTAACTGAGGAGTGTTGACAATGGATTTCAAGGCCGCCATCGCCCGGGAGATTTTAAGGGCGCTCGCCGAGAGCCCCGTCTCCGAGGCCGAGGTCATCTCCTTCCTCGAGGTGCCGCCGGACGCGAAGCTGGGGGATTACGCGTTTCCCTGCTTCAAGCTTTCCAAGGCCCTCAGGAAGTCGCCCGTCCAGATTGCCGACCAGCTCGCTTCCGCGATTTCGGCCGATTTCATCGGAAAAATCGAGTCCGTGAAGGGCTATCTCAACTTTTTCATCGACCGGGCCACCTACGCCCGGGAGATTCTCACCGCCGCCCTTGCCGCGGGCGAAACATACGGCGCGGACGATTCCGGGCGCGGCAAGACCGTGGTCATCGATTATTCGTCCATCAACATCGCCAAACGCTTTCACATCGGCCATCTGTCCACCACCATGATCGGCGCGTCCCTCTATCGGCTGTACAAGCTCTTCGGCTGGCAGGCGGTGGGCGTCAACCATCTGGGTGACTGGGGCACCCAGTTCGGCAAGATGATCGCGGCCTACAAAAGATGGGGCGACCGGGCGAGCGTCGAGGCGGGCGGCGTGGACGAAATGGTGAAGCTTTATGTGCGCTTCAACGACGAGGCGAAGACCGATCCCGCGCTCAACGACGAGGGCCGCGCCTGGTTCAAGGCCATTGAGGACGGCAATCCCGAGGCGCTGGAAATCTTCAATTGGTTCAAGGAAGTGACCCTCGAGGACGCCGCGCGGGTGTACGACATCCTCGGCGTGACCTTTGATTCCTACGCGGGCGAGAGCTTCTACAACGACAAGATGGAACCCATCGTGGCGGAGCTCAAGGCGAAGGGGCTTCTCAAGGAGGATCAGGGCGCGCAGATTGTGGACCTCAAGGATTACAACATGCCCCCGGCCATCATTCTGCGCTCCGACGGCGCGACGCTTTACGTCACCCGCGACCTGGCCGCCGCCAGGTACCGGCACGATACCTACGATTTTACCAAGTCCCTGTACGTGGTCGCCTACCAGCAGGATTTGCATTTCCGCCAGCTCTTCAAGGTGATGGAGCTTCTCGGCTGGGACTGGGCCAAGGGCTGCGAGCACGTGAACTTTGGCATGGTGTCCTTCGAGGGCCAAACGCTCTCCACCCGCGAAGGGCGGATCGTGTACCTCGAGGACCTTCTCAACATTGCCGTGGAGAAGGCGCGGGCGATCATCGAGGAAAAGAGCCCCGAGCTGGACGACAAGGACAGCGTGGCGCGCCAGATCGGCGTAGGCGCGGTGATCTTCTTCGCGCTTTACAACAACCGCATCAAGGACATCGACTTTTACTGGGACCGCGCCCTCAACTTCGAGGGCGAAACCGGCCCGTACGTCATGTACACCCACGCGCGCTGTGCGTCGGTGCTCCGCAAGGCCGAGGGCATGGGCGGCGGAAATCCCGATTTCTCCGCGCTATCCGATCCCGAAGCCCAGGACGTCGTCCGCCTCATTGAGCAGTTCCCCGCCGTCCTGCGCGCCGCGCTGGACAAGTCGGAACCCTCCATGATCACCCGTTTCTCCGTCGACCTCGCCCAGGCATTCAATAAGTTCTACTACGAACACAAAATCCTCGATGACGACCCCGGTGCCCGCGACGCGCGGCTCCTGCTCACCCGCGCCGTCAAATCTGTGGTGCGCGAGGCCCTGAACCTCATCAGCATCGAGGCGCCTGAGAGGATGTAGGAGACGGAGGACGCCCGGGGGCGCCGTCCCCGGGCCCCCGGCCTAAGGGACATTGTCCCTTAGGAATCCCGGACCAGGCGATAAATCTTTATATGATCCGTCGGATCGCTCGGGGGCCCAGCCCCGGGC
>JAEYRW010000130.1 GCA_023435435.1 Bacillota bacterium
GCCGGGGGCAGAGCCCCCCGGCACGTTTCCTCCGTTTTTATGATTTTTTACGGCAAAATGCTAACGGTTGCGCGGCATGTGTGCTATAATGGTCGCAGCATTAAACCGCTTTGAAAGGGAGAGATTGACATGCAAATGCGTGAATGCCAGAGATTGAAGGATCAGGTCGTCGTCGTGACCGGCGCGGCGCAGGGATTGGGCGAGGCGTTGGCCATCCGCCTGAGCGAGGAAGGCGCAAAGGTGGTCGTGGGCGACATGAACCTCGAAGGCGCGCAGGCCATTGCCGCGCAGCTCAAGGAAGGCTTCGCCATGAAGCTCAACGTGTGCGACTACGATTCTTGTGTGGCGCTGATGGACGCGGCTGTGGAGAAGTACGGCCGCGTGGACAAGGTGGTGGCGAACGCGGGCGTGGTGCGCTCGAACCCCGTGGAGGCCATGACCTACAAGGAGTTCAGCTTCGTGGTGGACGTGAACCTCAACGGCTACTTCAACACCGCCAAGGCGGCGGTGGAGAAGTTCCGCGCCCAGAAGGGCGGCGGCGTCATCGTGCAGATCAACTCCAAGTCCGGCAAGAAGGGCTCCGCGAAGAACAGCGCCTATTCCGCCAGCAAATTCGGCGGCATCGGGCTGACCGAGTCCCTGGCCCTGGAGCTTGCGGAAGAAAACATCCGCGTCAACTCCATTTGCCCCGGAAACCTGCTGGATTCTCCCCTGTGGGTCAATTCCCTCTACGAGCAGTACGCCCGCAACCAGGGAACCACCAAGGAGAAGATCCGCGAAAAGTACGTAAACCAGGTGCCCATGAAGCGCGGATGCCAGTACGACGACATCGCGAACGTCATGGTGTTTCTGCTTTCCGATGAATCGAGCTACATGACCGGCCAGGCCATCAACGTGACCGGCGGTCAGCAGATGCAGCCGTAATGCGCTTCCTCGTCTGGGGCGCGGGCAAAATCGGCCGGGGCTTCGTCGCGGACATCATGCGGGAAGGCGGCCAGTTCGTGGACTTCGTCGACCTCGACGGGGCGCTGGTGGATGCGCTCAACGCGCGCGGGCGTTACTCCATCCACAAGGCCGACGAAAGCGGCATCCGGACGGAGATCGTCGAAGGCGGGTTTCAGGCGCGCCGGGTTTCGGACGACCTGACGGCTCTGTTTCTGGAAGACGAAGTCTGCGTGGACGTGGCGGTGTTCAAAAACGACCTTGCCGCCGTGGCGGACGAGATCGCGCCGTATGTGGCGCTGCGCGCGGAGAAAATGCCGGGCTCTTTCATGAATTTCATCGTGAATGTGAACATGACGAGCCCCGAGCACGCCTTCCGGCGCATGCTGGAGGAGCGGCTTTCCGGCGGGGCCCGGCGGTATCTTGATCGAAACGCGGGCGTTTCGGGTATCTTTATGATGTGCATCTCCCCGGACGCCAAGCCGGAGATGCTGGCGCGGGACCCTCTCGCGGTCTACAACAACGGGTTTTTCGAGCAGGCGGTTTCCCGGGACGCGTTTCGGGGCAATCCCCCCCGCGCGCCCCGGCTCAGGCTCTCCGACCGGCTCGAGGCTGAGGAAGCGCGCAAGCTCTACACCCTCAACATGGCGCACTGCGCGGCGGCGTATCTGGGCATGCCCGAGGGGCATGCGACGAGTTATCAGGCGATCCGCGACCCGAAGATCGAGAAGATCATCGTCCAGGCGCTTGACGAAGCCGCAACCGGGCTTTCCGGCGAATACGGGTTTACGCAGGCCGAAATGCGCGACTGGCGCGAGGTCATCCTCTCGCTCCTGCGCAATCCGCACATGGTCGATCCCCTTTGGCGGCTGGGCGCGGACGCGCGCCGCAAGCTGGCCTACGCGGACCGGCTGGTGACCCCCGCGCGGCTCTGCCTCGCCCACGGCGGGGTACCCGGGGCGCTTACGAAAATCATCCGGGCGGGGTATGACTTTGAAAACGACGATCCGGGCACGAACCACGTGCGCGCGCTCGTCGAAGCGGCGGGACTCAGGGCGGCGGTCCGCGAAGTGAGCGGGCTCGGCGAAGGCGACACACTCTACCACATGATTATCGAGGAGGAATGACGAAATGCAGACCAAGTGCGTCAGGCTCTACGGGAAAAACGATTTGAGGCTCGACTCCATCGAGCTTCCGGCCATCGCGGACGACGAGATCCTCGTCAAGAACATTTCCGACTCCATCTGCATGTCCAGCTACAAGGCTGCCATTCAGGGCGAGGACCACAAGCGCGTGCCCAAGGACATTGCCACCAACCCGGTCATGATCGGCCACGAGTTCTGCGGCGAGATCGTCCAGGTGGGTAAAAAGTGGGCGGAGAAGTTCAAGGTGGGCGAGAAGTTCTCCATCCAGCCCGCCATCAACTATCACGGCACGCTGCACACCCCCGGCTACTCCTTCCCCCATGTGGGCGGCGACACCCAGTACGCCATCCTCATGAACGAGGTCATGGAGAACAACTGCCTTCTGCACTACGGCGCGGACGAGTTCTTCTATGGTTCGCTTTCCGAGCCCATGAGCTGCATCGTCGGCGCGTTCCACGCCCAGTATCACACCGATCCCGGCAAGTACGAGCACAAGATGGGCATCGTCGAGGGCGGCAACATGGCCATCCTCGCGGGCGTCGGCCCCATGGGCCTGGGCGCCATCGACTACGCCATTCATACCGACCGCAAGCCCGGCCTGCTCGTCGTCACCGACATCGACCAGGCCCGTCTCGACCGCGCCGCCAGCATCTACACCGTCGAGGAGGCCGCAAAGAACGGCGTCAAGCTCGTCTATCTGAACACCTCCGGCGAGGACCCGGTGGCCAAGCTCATGGACATGACGGCCGGCAAGGGTTACGACGACGTCTTCGTGTTCGCGCCCGTCGCGCCCGTCGTCGAGCAGGGCGACCGCATCCTCGGCATGGACGGCTGCCTCAACTTCTTCGCCGGCCCCACCAACCCCGCCTTCTCCGCCAACTTCAACTTCTACAACGTGCACTACGCCTCCCACCACCTGGTGGGCACCTCCGGCGGAAATACCGACGATATGATCGAGTCCCTCGACATGATCGCAGCCGGCAAGCTCAACCCCGCCGCCATGATTACCCACGTGGGCGGGCTCAATGCCGTCATCGAGACCACGTTGCACCTTCCCAAGATTCCCGGCGGCAAGAAGCTCATCTATACCCAGATCGACCTGCCCCTCACCGCCATCGCCGACTTCGCCGAAAAGGGCAAGGAGGAACCCCTCTTTGCCGCCCTCGCCGAAATCTGCGACCGCCACAATGCGCTCTGGTCCGGCGAAGCCGAGAAGTACCTGCTCGCCCACGCCAAGGCGATCTGAGAGGGAGGAAGGGGAACGGCGAGGGC
>JAEYRW010000144.1 GCA_023435435.1 Bacillota bacterium
GCCTTGGGGGCCGGTGCGGGCGCGGCGGCTACGGCGGGTGCGGGTGCCGCGACGGGCGCTGCGACGGGTGCGGGCGCGAACACGGGCGCGCCGCCGATTTCTTCGACCTCGACATCATAAGCCTGACCGTTTACGGTGATGGAAAACTTGCGCATGGTGGGTCCTCCTCAAATATTAATTGAATCGATTGAAGGGTCAGAAGCGGCCGATCTGCTCGTTCCGCGCGGCGCGTGCCCAGTTGCCCGAGCGCCTGACCGAACGGATGACCAGCTGCTTGCCGGAATCGGTGAACGCGGAAATGGCCGCTGCGATGGCGGCAATGACGCCGGGATCGATCGCGCCGTCCTCCTCGATCATCTCGACCGGGACGGGGGCCGGTGCGGGCGCAGGCGCTACATCCGCGAGGGTGGTGTCAGGTCCTTTTTTTTTTCTCTCCGTGAAAACACGGAGGACGCGGGACATCAGCCAGATGGCGAAGATGAGCGTCGCGAGGGCGACGAAGACGAACGACAGACCGATCAGGGTCACCTGTCCGCCATAGGACATAACGTGCACGTAATTCATGTTTTTTCCCCCTTACAGCGGCATATTGCCGTGCTTTTTGGCGGGCTTTGTTTCGCGCTTGCCGGAGAGCATCTCAAGGGCGGCCGCGATCAGCTGGCGCGTCTGCGCAGGCTCGATCACGTCGTCCACGAAGCCCTGCACCGCAGCGTTGACGCCGTCCGCAACATCGTCCGCGTACTTTGCCTCGAGCTCTTCACGCTTCTTGAAGGGATCGTCCGCGGCCTTCATTTCGTCCGCGTACAGAAGCTGCGCGGCGATCTTGGGCGTAACCGCGGAAATCACGGCGCCCGGCCAGGCGTACACGACGTCCGCCGCCGCGCGGGAAGCCTGCGCGAGGTAGCCCATGCCGATGGCGTTTCCGGCGACGATCGAAATGCGCGCGGTGGAAGCCTCCGCGTAAGCGAAGAGGAGCTGGGACGCGGCGCGGGAGAGCTCGCCCTGGGGCGCGGTGGAGATCTTCATGCCCATGTTGTCGACGATTGTGACAACCGGGATCGAGAAGCAGTCGCAGAACGCGACGAACCGCGCGGCCTTCTTGCAGCCGTAGACCGAGAGCCTGCCCTCGTCCTTTGAAGACTGGTTCGCGACGATGCCCACGGTTGCGCCGCCGATCTTTGCGAGGGCGGTGACCATGGAGGAAGCGAAGTCTTCGCCCAGTTCGACGAACTGACCGAGATCCACGATCTTCGTAACGATGGTCTTGACATCCTCGATGGCGTCAATGGCGTTGAGCTCGGGGGATTCGCGGTTCACGTCGTCCTGGCCCATGGCCAGCGCCTCGTCCATATTGTTGACGGGGAGCATGCCGAGGGTTTTGCGCGCCAGGGCGATGGCTTCCTGATCGGTCTCGGCGGCCAGGGAGGCCATGCCGGACTTGACGGACGCCTGGGTGCCCGCGATTTCGGAAAGGCTCACGTCCTTGCCCGCCGCGGCGGAGACGACCATGGGGCCGTTGACAAAGAGCGCGCCGTTTTTGCTCATCACGACGATATCGGTCATACCGGCGAGCGCGGAGGCGATGCCGCCGCAGGGACCGAGCACGAGGGAGATCTGGGGAACGACGCCCGACAGGGCGCTGATGCGGGACGCAACCTGAGCGTAGGCGTTGAGCGCCTCGATGCCCTCGTCAAGCCGTGCGCCCGCCGTATCGTAGATGCCGACCACGGGCGCGCCCGTTTTTTCGGCCAGGTCCAGGACCTTTACGATCTTGCGCGCGTGCGCCGCGCCGACGGAACCGCCCTTTACCGTAAAGTCCTGACAGAAGACGTAGACCGGGCTTGCGTCCACCAGGCCGTAGCCCGTGACGACGCCCGCTTCGGCGTTCAACGTGTCAAGCTCGACGAAGCTTGAGGCGTCCAGAAGCTGGGCGATGCGCTCGCGTGCCAGGAGTTTCCCGGCCTTTTTTTGCTGCGCAACGAGCTCTGGATCGCCCTTTAGGATCGCGAGTTTTCGCTCGCGAACGACGGGCAGATTGCGTTCCACACTCATATTTCCTACCTCCATAGATATAGTAAACGGACTTGAGACCCATCCAAACCCATCTTCAATCTTTCGACGAACCGCTCCTTTTATCCTCCCGGGGCACCGTTAAATTACAGTTGCGCCATTGATGAGATTTGAATAGGGTCATATTTTGGTGCCGGCGGGCAATCTTTGCGCACCGCGCCCGTTTTGCCCGGAATGGGAATCTTTTCCGTCACAATGTTGTCGTTTGCCTGTCTTCGGTGATTCTGCTATAATTGGGTTTAATGGGGAAACTATGCCGGGACGCGATGCCAGGGCTTGGAAGGTGATACGGATGCAGGCAGAGGGCACGATTTTTATGTTCGCGCGCCGAGAGAAGAGCTACATGATGCGCTCGGAGCGACGCTCGAGCTATAACAGGTCGCCCCGCGGAAGAAGGCCGAAAGGGCCGAGGCGCCGCAGGGGCTATTTCTATGGCGTGTTCGCCTTGATCGTTTCGATCATCGTCTGGCCGGTGGGCATGCTCCTTTTGTGGACAAGAAAGCTGCGCTGGGGCGGCGGGGTCAAGCTCCTTGCCTCGCTCCTGACGCTTGTTTTGTGCGTCTGCTGGATCGGCTGGGCGCTGACGGTTCAGACGGACGATTGGCGCATCACCAGCACCCAGGACAAGGTCAACGCCTTCCTCGCGGATTCCGCCGATGTGGTTGCGACAAAGGTCTCCGGCGTCGCGCACAACATCTCGGCCGCATCCGTCGACGCATATGCCTATGCGCGCGGGAAGCTGTCGGACGGCATTCTCGCGGGGGTTTCCCTCGCGGGAGAAGCCAAGGACTGGGTTGCCGAAGCGTTTGCGGGCGGATCGACCGCCGCCCCGGAAGGGACGCCCCTCGCGCCGTCCGTGCTTCCGGCCGCTTCGCCTGAGGTGACCCCGACGCCCACGCCGAAGCTTGCGCCCACGGGATTCCTTCCAAATACTACCACCGCCGCGCCGACGGAAACCGCGACGGCGGAGCCCACCGTGTCCGCGGCCGCGAAACCGACGGTGACCGCAACGTCCGCGCCGACACCCAC
>JAEYRW010000070.1 GCA_023435435.1 Bacillota bacterium
GCCCGGGATGATCAAAAACGGGCCCCCCCCCCTCCCGGGGGGGCCGCGAAGTGATTTGATTTTAGAGCAGGACGCAGAAACAACGAGAGAATGCCAGGCGATGGATTTTCGCCCAAGGCAAGGAGCCGGAGCGCGGGCGTAGCAGTCAGGGGCGAAAGGGGCCGTCGAAAACACGGGTTCTGTTGTGGTTGGAGCACTAGAGCTTCAGCTGCATGGCCTGCTGGGTAAGCCCGTCGCTGGCGATCATGGTCTCGAGCACCTGGATGTCCGAGGAAATGTCGATGGCGTCGGCGGCGAAGAGCTGATCGAGCTGCTTTTCAAACGCGTGCACGAGGGTGGCGAGGATGTCCTCGATGTTCTTTCGGGAGGCGACGATGTTCTCGCCCTGATAGCTCTGCCGCTCCAGCATGGAATAGGAGGTCAGAAGCTTCACGGTGGTGGGCAGGTAGTAGTTCATGAACTTGCGCACCTGGCTTGCGCGGTTGGGATTCTGCTCGATGAACTCATAGATGTCGTCGGTAAGCTCCGCGATGCGGTCAATCTTCTGGGAGACATCGTCGTCGAGAATCTGATCGTTAAGCGCCTTGAGCTTTTTGAGGATTGCCTCGTGGTCGGACTCCTTTTCGGGCGCCGGCTGGGGCTTGGGCTCCTCCTTGGGCGCTTCCTCCTTGGCGGACTGGGATTGCGAGGGCGCATAGGGCGTCTGGCCCACGCGCTGGGCGTTTTTGAAGCTTGAGGAGAATTCGCTCTTGATGTTCCGGGTGATCTCCCCGACGACATCCTTGATGTCGCTCAGGTCGATGTCCGCGCGCACGCGCGGCCCGCCCCGCCCCTCCGTCTCGAATTCCTCCTGTTCGTCCATATTGAACGCCTGGGAAGGTTCGAGCACCAGATAGCCGACGGAATAGTCGATGTATGCGTCCGGTCCGAGATAGCCGTTCTGGATCATCTCGCCCAGCACATGCACGACGGTTTCGCGGGACTGTCCCACGGCGCCGGCGACCTTTTTAAGCGAAATGTGCGCACGGGAACCGACCACACCCATATAGTTGCGGTAAGTCACCAGTCTTTTCTTTTTCCAGAGCGCACGGACTTTCAAAAACCCAAGGATGGCCGTCACAGGCCACAACTGGATTACCGCTGTCACGACGATTGCGATCCAGGACGGACCCTCGTCTGCGTGCAGCGGGATCGGAACGCGCTTTTTGGTACGCGCCGTAGGCATGGTTCATCCCTCCACGCTCCAAAGTATACCATACTCGGCCGCGCAAGGAAAGTGGGAAGTGTTGCAATTATGCGTTTTGTGGACTATAATGTCCGAAAAATGGGCGGAGGGATTCGATGGTAGAAAATCTGTTGCGCACCTATGCGGGATGGCTCGCGAAGCTGGCGGGCATCCGGCTCGGCGCGCCGGTGGAGGGCTGGACGTACGAGAAAATCGCCCGGGAGGTCGGCGAGATCGACGGCTATGTGGAAGATATTTCCCGCTTCGCGGCGGACGACGACTCCAACGGTCCCATGATCTTCATCCGGGCGCTCGACGACTACGGCCTTTGCGCCACGGCGGAGGAAATCGGCAGGACATGGCTCAACTACGCGCCCTGCGAGCACGGCATGTTCTGGTGGGGCGGCTACGGCGTCTCGACGGAGCACACCGCGTATCTGAATCTTGCGGCAGGCATCCCCGCGCCGCGCTCCGGCTCCATCGAACAGAACGGCGCGGCTGTGGCGGAACAGATCGGCGGGCAGATCTTCATCGACACCTGGGGCCTCGTCTTTCCCGGGGACCCCGCCCGCGCCGCGGAATACGCCGCCCGCGCGGCGAGCGTGAGCCACGACGGCGAGGGAAAATACGGCGGGATGTACGTCGCGGCGGCCATCGCCATGGCGTTTTCGGCGCGCGACATCGAAAAAATTGTCGTGGGCGCGCTGCAATTCATTCCGCCTGACTGCGCCTATGCCCGGGTCGTGCGCGCAGTCAAGGCCTTCCGGGACGAAAATCCCGAAGACTGGCGCGCGTGCTTCCGGTATGTCCACGACAATTACGGCTACGACCGCTATCCCGGCAACTGCCACATCATCCCCAACGCGGCGGTGATGGCGCTTGCCATGCTCTACGGCGGCGGGGATTTTGACAGGACGCTCAACATCTGCTGCATGTGCGGCTGGGACACGGATTGCAACGTCGGCAATGTCGCGACCATTCTGGGCGTGATGCTGGGGCTCGGGGGAATCGATTTCGATAAGTGGCTTCGGCCCATCAACGACGGCTTTGCGGTCTCCTCCCTCATGGGCTCACTCAACTACATGGACGCGCCCTGGTGCGCGCGCTATCTGCACGATCTGGCGCAGCGGCTCGCGGGCAAGGGGAGCGATTTTGATCCGGGCATCCGCGCCTACGACTTCGCGCTTCCCGGCTCCACCCACTCCTTTGAAGCCGGGAACGCGAAGCTCACAAATGAAGACGGCTGTCTGCGCTGCGAAGCGGACGGTCCGGCCGAGATTTTCCGCCGGACATACCACGCGCCGACCTATTTCATGGACGACCGCTACGGACCGGAGATGACGCCGGAGCTGTATCCAGGCCAGCGCGTGACCCTCCGACTGCGGGGCGAGGGCGTTCGCGTCCGGGCGTTCGCCCGGGACATGCTTTCCGGGCGGACGTTTGCGGGAGAAGAAATCATGCTCGGCGGCGCGGGAGAGGTGTCCGTCGAGATTCCTGCGCTTGAAAGCGCGTGTATGGAGCGCGCGGGCATCCTCGTGGACGGCGGCACGGTCCGCATCGACGAAATGCGTTTTTCGGGGAAAGCCAGCTATGCCGCGGATTTTGCGCACCTGCCCATGGAGAGCCATCACGGCGGCCGTGCGAGTCTCAATTCGTTTACGCGCTTCAAGGGCATCGCGGCCGTCGAGGACGGCTGCCTCTCCCTCTCCTGCGCCGACCGGGGCGCGGTGTTCACCGGCGACGTGGCGTGGGACGACTACGCCCTGGAGGCGGAATTTGCGCCTGTGGCGGCGGGTGCGTGCGAGATGATCGTCCGCGCGGCGGGCGCGGTTTTGAACGTGACGGTGTCCCTGGAACCCGAGGAGGTTCTGCGCATTTATGAAAGCGGGAACGCCCTCGCCGAGGCGGCGCATCCCTATGAAACCGGCAAAAAAACCGCCCTGCGCGTGGAATGCGCGGGCGGGCGGGTTCGGGTTGTGGAAAACGGACAGATCCTTCTTTCCGCAATGACCGGACGCGCCCGCGGCGCGGTGGGCTTCGGCGTCCGGCGCGGCGGGCGGATGAGGGTCAGTCGGTTTGCGGTAAGGCCGCTTGAGGCGTGAACCGGTACAGCAGGCAGGTCGCCACCAGAGACGCGAGGTAGAGGACGAGCGCGGCGGGGGAGACGGAACCGAAGGCGCCGGTTCCCACCAGAACCGCCGCCGCGAGGCACAGAACAGGCGCGGCGATGCGCCAGAACACGCCGCCCCTGGCGCGCAGGGCAAAGGCGAGGGCCACCGCGAACAGCGCGAGGAGGCTCAAAAGCTGCGACACGCGCACCGTGCCCCAGTAAAGGCTGTCGGTGCGCAGGCCCTCCACGGCCCCGCGTTCAAGGGCGTACAGAAACACGTACCAAAGGAAAACGTCCCCGCTTCTGCGGAAGAAGCGCTTCCGTTCCGCCACCAGCAGAAACGCGAGGAGGAGGAAGCACCACATGGACTCGTAGAAGAACGTCGCCGCGTGCCAGATCCCGTCCTCGGAGATGAAAACGGCGGCGGGGAAGAACTGATACTTCGGGTTCGTGACGGCGACGCCGTAAGCCTCCTGGTTGAGGAAATTTCCCCAGCGGCCGATGGCCTGGCCCAGGGCGAGGGAGGGCGCGGCCAGATCCGCCAGGCGCCAGAAACCGACCTTCTTCCAGCGCGCGTAGATAAGCCCCGCGATTATGCCGCCGAGCACCGCGCCGTAGATGGCCAACCCCCCGCGGCGGACATTCAGGATGGAGAGAAGGTCGCCCCTGTACATGTCCCACTCAAAGGCCACATAATAAAGACGCGCGCACACCACGGAGATGGGCACGGCCAGGAGCGCGAGATTTAACGTTGTCTCGGCGGGGACGCCGACGCGCTTTTCACGCCGGGACGCGAGAAGCACCCCGAAAAGCACGCCCAGCGCCATCAATATCCCGTAAAACCGGATGGAAAAGCCCGCGATGGTCAGGGAATTGCGGCTTAATTCGAACAATTTTACCACCTCTGTCGGCGCCTATTATAATCATTTTGGCGCGGAATTGTCAATACAAGGTCGTTGCATCACGCATGGGGAATGCTTATAATAAGAATATGGTGGATAGAAATGTCTACCTTTATTCGCGAATTTGACGGGTGGAGTGTGTTTGAATGCGCAGGGTTCGGATCAAGGGCAGGTTTTTTGTCTTCCTGGCTCTCGTCGCCCTGATTGTATTTTTCATCGTACGCCCCTATCTCTCATTCGGCGAGAAGACGGAGGTCATTTCCATGGCCTCGTCCAACTACACCAAGACCATGTCGGCGGTGATCGTGCGGAACGAAAGCCTCGTTACCGCCGAGTCCGTGGCCCGCATCGAGTACATCGCCGCGGAGGACACGCTGGTGAACCCGGGCGACGTCGTTTGCTATCTTTATTCCACGGGTTATTCGGAGAGCGAGCTCAAAAAGCTCGAAACCATCCGCGAGAACATACAGGCCTACCACAAGACCATGCTCAAGAACATCATTGACGCGAACCTTGAGCGCCTCGACCTGGTGGTGGACCAGTGGGCGCTGCAGTTCAAGGCGCTGGTGACCGGAAAGACGAGCGGCAACCTCATCACCGTCACCCGTCAGCTTGAAAACGCCATGGTCGCCCGGCAGGAATACATGCGCTCGAACATGCGAAGCGATCTCAAGCTCAACAACCTCTACGCCCAGGAAAACACCCGCCTCAACAGCATCGCCTCCTGGCGCGTGGAATCCGCCGCGAAGAGCGCCGGCGTCGTTTCTTTTTACACGGACGGCTACGAGGAGTATCTGAACGCCTCCACCATTGCGTCCCTTACGGCCAGCGAGGTCAAAAAGGTGCTTGCGGGGGAATCGCTGGGCGGAAGCTCCAACCGCGTCAAAAGCGTCTACCGCATGGTGGACCAGTCCACATGGTATGTGGCCATTCTGACGGACGGCAAGAGCTGGAACCCCATCGTCGACCAGGAATATTCGATGCAGTTTGATGGGTTCGAGGATCTCACCTTCACGGCGAAGGTGACGACGGTGTCCCAGTCCGAGGGAAGCGTGCTCGCGGTGTTCCGCATCGACGCGCCCATCGGGCCCATGATTTACCAGCGGCAGGCCCGCGCCAGCGTCTCGATCACGTTTACCGGGCTTTCGGTTTCGACCAAGGCCATCAAGGAGCAGAACGGTCAGACGGGCGTATGGCTCTACGACGTGCCGGGCGGAACGTTTGTGCCGGTGACGGTTTTGTCCTCCGACGGCACGAACGCGCTCATTGAATCCCAGGTGGAGGGCGCGCTGGCCGTCGGACAGAGAGTACTCATAAAGTGAGGGTGACACATGACGCGCGATGAACTGATCGCGAAAAATATCCAGGCGTGGAAAAGCAGGCTGAACGGCGTCAAACTCTGCGCGGTCACAAAGACCATGCCGGTTTCTGACCTCAACGCAGCCGTGCGGGCGGGGGCCGACGCGGTGGGGGAAAACCGCGTGCAGGAGCTCATGGACAAGTTCGATTCCATCGGGCCGGGCGCCGCGGTGCATCTCATCGGGCGGCTGCAGACCAACAAGGTCCGGTCGGTCGTCGGCAAAGTCGCCCTGATCCAGTCCCTGGACCGGGACGAGCTGGCGGACGAAATCTCGAAACGCTCGGTGCAGAATGGGGTCGGGACCCGCGCCCTCGTTCAGGTGAACATCGGCCGGGAGCCCCAGAAGGGCGGCGTCGACCCGGACGCGCTCTTCCCGTTTCTCGAGCGCTGCGCGGCCCTGCCGGGGCTCGAAATCGACGGCCTCATGGCGGTGATGCCGCTGACGGACGACCCGGAAGAGGTTCGACCCCACATGCGGCGGATGCGCGCGCTCTTCGAGGAGGCGGGCCGGGCGAAGATTCCCGGCGTTTCGATGAACGTTCTTTCGATGGGCATGTCGGGGGACTGTCTGGTCGCCGCCGAGGAAGGCTCGACCATGGTGCGCATCGGGCGCGGCATTTTCGGCACGCGGGCCTGAACGGACGCCCAATCACCGCCCGCTGCGGGCGCATGGAGGAATATCGATGGCACAAGGTAATTCCGGCGTGTTTAAGAAGATATTGCACGTCATCGGCATCGTGGACGACGGTCCGCGCGATTACGACGACGATTACGACGCGGCCTATTCCCGTTCGGGCAGGGACCGGACCAGCACATATGTGCCCCGGCAGCAGCGGTCCCGCACGGAGGAGACCCGCCGCCGCACCGTCGTGCCGGACGAGCGCAGGAGCTATTCCGCGCAGCCGCGCGCCAGCGTCTACGACGAGGGCTACACCGTCCGCCGCTCCACCCGCGCCTATGAGGACGACTTCGACGATGTGCGTCCCTCCCGCCGGACGGAGCCGCGCAGGCAGAGCGAGCCCATTCAGCAGCCGCGCCCTTCCTCGCGCTTTACCCAGCAGAATGCGTCCGTCGCCGCCGTCGCGCCCCGGCCCGTTTCCGCGGCCAGCGCGCGCACGGTAATGTTTTCCATCGTCTCCCTGGCGGAATGCTGCGAAGTGATCGACTCGCTCATCGGCGGAAACATCGTGCTTCTGACCCTCGACGTCCTCGACCCCAAGCTTACCCAGCGCGCGGTGGACACGCTCTCGGGCGCGGTGTACGCGCTGCACGCCACCATCCGGAAGGCATCCGACAAGACCTACCTCATCGCGCCGCGCACCGTCGAGGTCAACGAGACCTACGACGTGGAGCGCAGGTTTTAGGAGTTTTTGATGTATTACCTGTATCGCACGCTCTATCTCTTTCTGCGCGTCATGGACGGGGCGCTGTTTCTGTACGTGATCCTCTCCTGGATTGCCCCGCGCACGCAGATTTACTACATGCTCGGCCGCTTTGTCGAGCCGTTTCTGCGGCCCTTCCGCGCGCTCTCCAATCGGCTTCTGGGCAGGTTCGCGCTGCCCATCGACTTTTCGGTGCTTTTCGCGTTCTTCGGCATCGAAATCCTCCAGTATTTTCTCGCAAGGCTGTTTTACGCGCTCCTATGACGGACGAAAAGCGCCTTCTGGAACTGGCGCGCCGGGCGGCGCGCGAGGACAGGCCCGCGTTTTCCCGCTTTCTTGAACCTTCGATGGTCCCCATCGCCGAGAAATGCGCCCGGCAGGCGGGCGCGCAAGTCCGGTTTTCCGGGGGGTATGAGGGCGCGGAGCGCGTGGTGGCGGCGTTTGCCGCGGAAGCGGGGGAGACGGATTTCCCCATTGTCTGCCTCGAGCTTCGCTGGAACAAAAAATACGGCGACCCGGGCCACCGGGATCTGCTCGGCGCGGTGATGGGTCTTGGGATCGACCGGGAGGCGACGGGGGACATCGTCGTCAGGGACGGCGCCGCGCACCTGTTCGCCGAGCGTGAAATGGCGCGCTATATCGCGGATCACCTGACGTCCGCGGGCCGCGCGAAGCTGAAGGTGACGAAAGAAGAAGGGGACGTCGAGGCGCCCGCGCCCGAGGGCATTCGCGCCCGGATCACGTTTTCCTCCCCACGGCTGGATGCCATCCTGTCTGCGGGCTACGACCTTTCCCGCGCGGAAGCACAGCGCATGATCGCCGCTGGCCTCGTGAAACTGAACCACGTACCTCAGCTGCGCACGGACGCGGCCGTGCGGGAAGGCGACCTCCTCTCGGCGCGGGGCCTCGGGCGGCTCAAGGTAGAGGAAATGCTCGGCGAGACCAAAAAAGGAAGGCTTTCCGCGCGGGTATTCCGGTACGGAAAATAGGCGGATCGGTAAAATCGCGCCGCATTTGAAGGAAACGGCGCGGGTTTGGCGAAATAAATAACAAACTGCCCGAGGCGGGACCAATCACGAAAGGATGTTGTGAGAATGCCGATTAGTGTGAAAGATATCAAGGAAAAGGACTTTACCGCCCAGAAGCACGGCTACGCCATCGAGGAGGTGGACGATTTTCTCGATGAGATCGCCAATCAGATGGCGGAGCTCCTCAAGGAGAACGTCCTTTTGAAGGACAAGCTTGCCAAGGCGGAGTCCACGCCGGCGCCCGCGCCCATCGTGATCGAGAAGGAGAGTGCCAAGCCCGAGTTCGATGACGAAGGCTACTTCAAGAACCTCGAAAGCGCCATGCGCGAATCGCTCATCAACGCACAGCGCATCGCCGAGGAGACGAAGAAGAAGGCCGACAAGGAGGCCCAGGACACCGTTACCACCGCGCGCGCCAAGGCGGAGGCGCTGACCTCGGAAGCGAAGGCGGAGACGGATGGCCTGAAGGCGGAGGCGCAGTCCGTGCGCGACGCCATCCTCAGGTATCGCGCGGAGTTCCGCGCGCTCATTGAGGATCAGGTCAAGGTTCTCAAGACCCGGGAGTCGCTGTTCGACTGACGGGGGGACGGATTGGTGCCGTCGGACGCGGGGAGGCCCGCCCGACGGCTTTTCCGCATATGCAGGTTTCTGCCCGGGGCGTGAAGGCGGCCGGGTGCAGGGAAGATAATCGTGGCATGACACCGCCGGACGCATGTTAAGTTTGCGCGTGCCGTGCGGGATGCTTGACTGTGTGGGCGGAGGAGGTACAATCATTCGGGCCAAGGGGCCAAGGGGCCAAGGG
>JAEYRW010000074.1 GCA_023435435.1 Bacillota bacterium
GGGGCCAAGGGGCCAAGGGGCCAAGGGGCCAAGGGGGCGGCAATCCGCAAAGGCTACTCCCGGCCGGCTTGATCTTTTCCGCCCAGCTTTGCCGTCCTGCGTTTGACGTTGCGCTGCTACGCCTGCGCCCCGGCTTCAAGGCGCGCCGAACAAAGTCGGCGCGGGCGCAAAGCAACTTGGTTCGCCATTGGCGAGTCAATCCCGTCGGATGAAAAAAATCTCTGCGCCCTACCATCGGGCCTTAGAGCAAGACGCAGAAATAACGAGAAGCCCCGCGATGGATTTTCGCCCAAGGCAAGGAGCCGACAGAGGCGCCAGAGGGTGATCGCCTGTGGCAATCAAAGTCGCACCGGTGAATTTGTCGCATGAAATGCGTCAAATAAAGTCCCGTAGGAACCGCTTAACTGAAAGCGAAGCTGCCGCGCGACCGGGCTGTTCAATACAAAGTTTTGGACAGCCTGCCTCTTGGGCGAAAAGACGCGCGGGGCTTCTCGGTCTTTCCGTGTCTTGCTCTAGGTTTTGCGGATCGCGGGGCCAAGGTGTTTTCTATTCCGATCTGCCGAGGCGCTCCAGCGCGTGCCGGACGTATCCGCCTGCCGCGTTCAGCGCCTCCTCCGCTTCTCCCGCGCTTGCGCCCGCCACCGCCATCACGATGGCGCGCTTGAGATTGCCGTCCGCGCGCGCGATGGAATCCATCGCCGCGTCCCGGTCGATGTTCGCCGCGCGCATGACGATCCGGACGCATCGATCCCGGAGTTTTTCGTTGGTCGCGCGCACATCCACCATCAGGTTCCGGTACGTTTTTCCGGAAAGCGTCATCGCGCCGGTGGAGATCATATTGAGCACCATCTTCGTGGCCGTACCCGCCTTGAGCCGCGTGGAGCCGGAGAGCGCCTCCGGTCCGGTGGCGAGTTCGACCGCGATGTCGGCAAGCGCCGCCATGGGCGAATGCCCGTTGCACACCACACAGGCGACCTTCGCGCCGATTTTCCGTGCGTGGCGCATGGCCCCCAGGCAGTAGGGAGCGGAGCCGCTGGCGCTCAGCCCGATCACGAGATCGTGCGGCGAGAGGCTGCATTCGACGAGTGCCAGCGCGCCCGCATCTGCGTCATCCTCGGCGTTTTCAACGCTGTGCCGAAGCGCCCGGTCGCCGCCCGCGATGACGCCGACGAAAAGACCTTCGGACACGCCGAAGGTGGGCGGGCACTCCGAAGCGTCCAGAACGCCCAGCCGCCCGCTGGTGCCGGCGCCCACGTAGACGACGCGCCCGCCCGCCGTCATCGCCCCATAGGCAGCGTCCACGGCCGCGGCGATCTGATCCTTTGCCGCGGCCACCGCGCGAAGAGCGTCCCGATCGACGTCCGCCATGAGCGCCACGATCTCCCGGGCGCTCATGCGGTCGAGGTTTTCGCTCCCGGGATTGCTTCCCTCCGTCGCGAGGGATTCGTAACGCACGCTCATGATTCCACCGTCCGTTCATAATTTTTTTGAAAGGTCTCGCCCGCTTCGATTCCGGCGAGCGCCGCCGCCGCGACCAGCGCGCCGTAAACCGGCGCGAAGCGCGGTTCGCGGATGTCGAGACCGAGGTGCTCCGTCCTTTGAAGCACCCGCCTCAAGAAATCATCCTCGCGGAACATGCCGCCCGAGAGAACGCAGACCGCCCGCCCCGGGCCGAAGCGCCCCGCGCAGGCAGAGATCAGTCCCGCGATCTCGTCCGCGCAGCTTTCCACAAGTCTCACGGCCACCGGGTCGCACGCCCGCGCCGCCTCGAACGCGACGGGCGCAAATGATGCCACGCGCGCCGCGCTCCCCGCGTACAGATCCGGAACGGCGTCTTCGAGGGCTGCGCCGAGTTTTTCTCCGACGCGGGTTTGAAGGATCGTTTTTTCGCCCCGTCCATCCAGCGCGCGGTATGCGGCGCGCAGACACGCCTGGCCCAGTGAAAAGCCGCCGCCCGCGTCGTCGATGAGAAACCCCCAGCCGCCGATCCGGACCGCGTGCCCGCCCTTGCGCACAAAAGCCGACGCGCCCGTGCCCGCGATGACGGCGATGCCGTCGGAGAGCCCGACTTCGCCGTTTAAGGCATTGAACGCGTCGGATTGAACCGCCGTGCGCCCGATGGCCGGGAACGCCATTTGGATTCTATTCTTGAGCGCCGCGGCGGTGGCGGGGCTTGCCGCGCCCGCGATGCCCGCGTACAGCGCGGCGGCGTCACTAAACCCGCGCAGCGCCTCCGAGAGACGCGCGGACGCGGCTTCGACGCCGATCCCGGAGGGGTTTGTGCCGGGAAGGCGCGCCGTGCGGACGACGGTTCCATCCGTTCGCGCGACGCAGACGTCCGTCTTTGTGCCGCCGCCGTCGATGCCGATCAGAAGGCCGTCATTTTTCATACGCCCGCATCGCCGCATCCATGATCTTCGCGACGGGGACATTCTTTTCGTCGGCGATGCGCGCCGCGTCCGCGAATTCCGGCTTTGCCTTTTGGATGCCGAAACCCTCGGCGGTCTTGATGCGCACGTCGCCGTATTCGGTTGAGACCGTCGCGCCGCCCGGCGTCAGAATGTGGCGCGCCATGCGCTTCACGCGCACGCCGAGGGTGGTGGTGTGCACAAGCATCAGCCGCGCGATTTCGTCCTCGTCCGCGGGCCGCACAAGGCAGGTGAGCATTGTGCCCGGGCGGTTTTTCTTCATCTGAATGGGCGTCATGAACACGTCGAGCGCGCCGGCCCCAAGCAGCTTTTCCATGGCGTAACCCATGCGCTCCGCCGTCATGTCGTCGATGTTGCAGGTAAGCTCCAGGATCTCGTCCGCGCCGGAGGCGGTGTCGCCCAGCATCGCGCGCACGCAGTTGGCCTGCGCAAAGTCCTTCTTGCCCATGCCGTAGCCGATCTTTTCCACCGCCATCACGGGCATGTCGCCGAACGACCCTGCGAAGTGCTTGAGAAGCGCCGCGCCGGTGGGCGTGCACAGCTCGCCCCTGATCCGTCCGCCGTAGGTGGGCACGCCGCGCAGAATGTGTGCCGTCGCGGGCGCGGGCACGGGCAGGATTCCGTGGGCACACTTCACCTGACCGCTTCCCACGTGCACGGGGGAGGCGACGACCTTTTCCGGCGCGAGCATGTCCATGAGAAGGCACACGCCCACGACGTCCGCCACGGCGTCCAGCGCGCCCACCTCGTGGAAATGAACCTCGTCGACGGGTCGGTTGTGCGCGTGGGCTTCCGCCTCCGCGATGAGCTGGTAGACCGCCAGCGCGTTCTTTTTCACGGCTTCCGGGATGTCTAGATCGTCGATGATGTGCCCGATGCCGTGAAGGTCCGCATGGTGATGGTGTGCGTGGCCGTGGTCGTGGTCATGGTCGTGGTCATGCTCATGGTCGTGGTCATGGCCGTGCTCGTGGTCGTGGTGTTCGTACGCATGCTCGTGATGTACGTCGAGGCTTTCTTCCTCCTCGCCATGTACCGCAACCTTCATGTGCGTGCCCGCGATGCCGCACTTGACGGCGGCCTCGCGCGCCACCGTCACGCCCGGGAGCCCCAGCGCGTTCATCTTGGCGACGAAGGCATCCCGGTCCGGGACGAGCTCAAGCAGCGCGGCCATGAGCATGTCGCCCGCCGCGCCCATGGCGCATTCCAGGTAAAGTGTCTTCATTTGAGTCCCTCCATTTGGTTGATCATGGCCGCGAGGTAGCCCGCGCCGAAGCCGTTGTCGATGTTGACCACGGACACCCCGCTCGCGCAGGAGTTGAGCATCGAAAGAAGCGCGGAAACGCCGCCGAAGTTGGCGCCGTAGCCCACGGAGGTGGGAACGGCGATCACCGGGCAGTCCACGAGGCCGCCGACCACGCTGGCCAGCGCGCCCTCCATGCCCGCCACCGCAATGACGCAGCGCGCGCTGAACAGCACGTCCAGCCGCGCGAGAATCCGGTGTAGTCCCGCGACCCCCACGTCGTAAAGCCTTGTGACCCGGTTTCCAAATGTCTCAAGCGTCAGTGCAGCCTCCTCGCACACGGCCATATCGCTGGTGCCGCCGGAGGCGACCACCACATGGCCCAGAAGGGGCCGCTCCCCTTTGCCCACGACGCCGATGCCGGACATTTCGTGGTACCAGAGGTCGGTTTGCCGGGCGACAAGATCCGCCTTTTCCCGCGCCATGCGGGTGATGAGGATGTTGCGCGCGCCGCCGTCATAGAGGGCTTTGGCGATGCCCGCGATCTGCGCCCCGGTCTTGCCCGCGCCGTAGATCACCTCGCCGAAACCCTGGCGCACGCCCCGGTGATTGTCGATGACCGCGTAGCCGATGTCGTCGAAGGGCGCGCGCTTGAGCTGGGCGAGCATCTCCTCCGGGGAGAGCGCGCCGCTTTTGACCTGATTCAGCTTGTCGAGAAGCTCTCTTTTGTCCATTATCTCTCCTTGAGGTCGAGGAGTACGGCGTCGAAGTCGCCCGCGAGGGCTCCGACGATTTCCCCGCGCCGCTCGACCGCCCGGGTGATTTCGTCCTTTTTGAACTGAAGCCGCGCCATGTTCCCGACGACGCGGGCGCGGAAATCCGTGAAGCCCATGGCGAACAGCGCGTTCTCCGCGCGTTCGATCTTTTGAAGCATTTCGGCGCTGATCGCCTGTCCCGTGGGTACGCGGGTGGCGAGGCAGGCGTAGGCGGGCTTGTCCCAGGTGAACAGGTCCGCCAGCCGCGCGTACTTTCTGACCATGTCCTTTGTGATGCCGCAGTCGCGCAGGGGGGAGACGACCGCGAGCTCCTGAAGCGCCTTCATGCCCGGGCGGTCGCCCGCGTCGTCGGAGGCGTTTGTGCCGTCAATGAGAAGATCGTACCCGTCCGCCTTCGCCCGCGCGGTGAGCGTCTCAAAGAGGGTGTGCTTGCAGTAGTAGCAGCGGTCGGCGGGATTTTCCACGACCTTTGGATTGGCAAGCGCGTCAAGTTGAATGACCGTCATTTCAGCCCCGAGCTGATCGGCGAGCCTGTGGGCGTCCTTTAATTCAAATTCAGGCTGGAACTGAGAATGGATATAATAGGCGTGGACATCGCAGCCGCTCTTTTTTGCCGCATAGAGCAGGTACGAGCTGTCCGTGCCCCCCGAAAAGGCCAGCGCGACACGGGTGTGCGCCTTGAAAAAATCTGACAATGCTTCCGGTACCATGGTATTTCCTCCTACAAATGCGACGCCATCCTCCCTTGCGGAGAACGGCGCCTTCAGAACGTCTGCTTCATCTTACCAAACCCGCGCGGGATTGTCAACGGGCGGCGTCAGAGGCGAAATTCGAGAAACCTGTCGTTTTTCCGAAACCCGAAGTTTTCGTAGAACGATACCCCCATCTCGGACGCCGTAATCTGCACGCCGCCGCAGCCACGCGCCCGCGCCTCTTCGGCGATCTTTCCGAGAAGCGCCCGCGCGAGGCCGCGCCTGCGGTAGCCGGGTCGGGTATACATGCTCGAAAGAATGCCGAGTTTGCCGTCCGGATTTCCGTAGGTGGGCGGGCGCTCGACGAAGGACAGGCCGCTGGTCGCCACGATCCCTTCTCCGGAAAGGGCGATCCAGGAGACGAAGCTTTCGTCGGCCATGTGCTTTTCATAATAGGCGTACAGGGCGGGCGCGAGGTCGCGCGTCGGGCGCGCGCCCTCCTCCACAAGCTGGTCGATGCGCATTTCGATGAAGCGGGCAACGTCCGGCGTTTCCAGCCGCCGCAGGATGATGTCAGGCATGTGATCACTTCCCCGCATCCATTTTACGCGACCGCCGCGTCCGGCGCAAGTGTGATTTCCGATTCTGTCCGGTGCGGCGGGGACATATCATGGGGCGAATGGAGGCGATTCAATGAGCGACGAATCGAGGGTGGAGCGGCGCGTGCTCGCCCGGGGCGTGGCGGACCTCGACGGCGACGGAAAGCCCGAGCTGGTGACGGTGTCGGGCGTGCCGGTCTCCGAGGGCGGCTTCTCCCGCGACATGGTCATGCTGGTCCGAAACGGCGCGACGGGGCGGACGGCCCGCGCCGTACCGCCCGAGAACGAGGGATATCCGCCCCAGCTTGTGTTCGCGAATCTCACCGGCGGCGCGGGCAACGACATTCTGCTCGTCATTCCCACCGGCGGAAGCGGCGGCACCGTCAATGCCTACGTCTACAAGTATCTGCGCGGCGCGCCGATCCTGGTTTTTTCCACAGACGCGTTCGACCAGGACTACCAATATACCGTCACGTACTTGGACGGCTATCGCGTCGAGGTGGTGAGCCTCGCAAACGGCGAAACCTATCGGATCGACATCTCCCTCCGGGGAAGCGACTACCTTTCCCAGATCTACAACCCGGACGGCACGCTGATCAAGCCCGTCGAGGGCTTTGTCAGTCCCGTCTCGGGCGTGTACCCCGTGGACTTCGACGGCGATGGCATCGCGTCTCTTTTTACGTTTCAGGAAATCTCCGGGCTGTACCACGCGGACGGTCTCGGCTATGTGCAGAACGTGCTCTCCTGGGTCGGCACAGGCTTCATGCTGGAGAGCCAGTACGTCGCGGTGTTTGGGACGTCCGCCGAGTGAGAGGGAACATTTTGGCCTGGCGCGCGTCGTATACATGGATGAAACAATACAGCGGACAGGAGGCTGTTTGATGAAGAAAATCTTTGGAATCGCCCTTGCGGCCGTCATGGCGTTCGGCGCGTTTGGAGCTCTTGCGGACGAGACACAGGGGGTGACGCTGGGCGGCGTGGTGGTGGAGGCGACGGATTCGACGGTGCTCATTCATACCGACGAATACGGCGACGTGCTCGTCAATTACGACGAAACGACGGTGCTTGAGGGCCTCGAGGCCGTTGAGCCGGAGACATACATCATCGTGACTTACACAGGAGCCATGACCCGCTCCATTCCGCCGCAGATTTTTGCCGAGAAGATTTCCATGTTCGTCGCAAGCGGCACGGTGACCGAGGTAACCGACGCGGGCGTGCTCGTCGATCAGGGCGATCTGGGGCCTGTTTTCGTTCATTTGCAGGACGGCATGGAACCGCTCTACTACGGCTGCGTGGTGGATGTGTACTATTCCGGCGTCATGGCCATGTCCTATCCCGGGCAGATCACCGCGCTCTACGTGGTGACGCCCACCCTGCCGGGCATCGTCTCCGAGCTGGGCGACGGCTACTTTCTCATGATGGGCGAGGACGGCCAGACGTACATGGTCAACAACGACGACGGCACCCATGTGGACGACGCGCTCAACGCCGGGGACGCGGTTTCGGTCATCTACAACGGCGCGGTGGCCAAATCCATGCCGCCGCAGATCTACGCCATCGCGGTTTCCCACTTAGGCCAATAGGCGGTTTTCAGCCCTCCGCGCGAGGGCTTTTTTTGTTATGCCCCTTGCTATTTGAATGAATGTGTGTATACTAATGATACGCGGGCTAACGGTTTGATCTACGAACGAAAAGGGTGTTGAAATGAAGTTCATCGCGCGCCTCATTGGGAGGCACATCGGCATGTTTCTGGTGGCGACCTTCTTTTTGTCCATCGAGACCATGGCGGACCTCATGCAGCCGACGTTCATGGCCCACGTCGTGGACAGGGGCGTCAAGGGAAAGGACATCGGGATCATTCTCACCTACGGCGCGGTGATGCTGGGCATCGCGGCGCTGGGCGCGGTGGGCGCGGTATTCCGAAACATTTTTGCCAGCCGCACCTCCCAGCAAATCGGCAAGGAGCTGCGCGGCGACCTGTACAAAAAGGTGCAGACGCTGTCGTTTGAAAACATCGACCGGCTGCGCCCGGCGTCCATCATCACCCGCATCACCAACGACGTGACCCAGGTGCAGAACTTCATCAACGGTTCCATGCGCATCATGCTCAAGGCGCCCATCGCTTGCATCGGGGCCATCATCCTCATCATCACACAGACGCCGCGCCAGTTCCCCGTCATGATGGGGATTCTGGCAATCGCGGCGGTTCTGATTGTGCTCAACATGAAATTCGGCTATCCGCGCTTCGGGCGGATGCAGGCGCGGCTCGACAAACTCAACGACGTAAGCCGGGAATTTCTCACGTCCATCCGCGTGGTGAAGGCCTTCAACGCGGAGGGGCAGGAGGCGGAGAAATTCGACCGTGCGGCCGCCGATTTCGCGAAAGCGGGGGTATCCGCCACGCGGGTGCAGGCGACGTTTTCGCCGCTGATCAACCTCACGGTCAACATGGGCATCATACTGCTTCTGTGGCTCTCCCAGGCGCAGGATGCGGGGCAGATCGGAAAACTGGTGGCGTCCGTGAGTTACATGACCCAGGTGGCGTTTGCCCTGGGCATGGTTTCGAACATCCTCAACAGCGCCGTGCGCGCCATGACCTCCGCCGGGCGCGTGCAGGAAATTTTGAATGAGGTGCCCGCCCAGGAGACGCCCAAGGTACCCCTCGAACCTGCGATCCGGGGCGCGGTGGCGTTTGAAAACGTCTCGTTCCGCTACGCCGCGTCCGCCAATCCCGCGCTTTCGGACATTTCGTTCCGCGCGGAGCCGGGGGAGACCATCGGCATCATCGGCCCTACGGGCGCGGGCAAGTCTTCCCTGATCAATCTCGTGCCGCGCTTCTACGACGCGACGGCGGGACGCGTGCTGGTGGACGGCGCGGACGTGAACCGCGTCGAGTCCCATGTCCTTCGCGGCGCCATCGCCGTGGTGCCCCAGAAGGCGCTTCTGTTTACCGGCACCATCGCGGAAAACATTCGATGGGGGAAGGGAGGGGCCACGAACGGGGAAATCGAACGCGCGGCGCGGCTTGCGTGCGCGGACGAATTCGTGCGCGGCTTCCCGGAGGGATACGATACGATTCTCGGGCAGGCGGGCGTGAACCTTTCGGGCGGTCAGAAGCAGCGGCTCTCCATCGCCCGGGCGCTCATCCGGGAACCCCGCATTTTGATCCTCGACGATTGCACCAGTGCCCTGGACGCGTTTACCGAGGCGGCGGTTCTGAAGGGTTTGCGGGCGGAGGCGGGGAAGATGACGGTGCTCATCATCAGCCAGCGCGTCTCGACGGTGATGCGCGCCGACCGCATCCTGTGCCTCGAGGACGGGCGGCTGCGCGGCTTCGGCACCCACGAGGCGCTCATGAATTCCTGCGATACCTACCGGGCCATCTATGCCTCTCAGATCGGGGGTGAGCAGGTTGGATAAGAGAATGGTGCCGCCGCCGAGCCAGTTCGGCAGGCGCAACTTCGGCGCGCCCCACGCAAAGCCCAAGGACTTAAAGGGCACGCTTTCCAGGCTGTGGATGCTTACCAAGGGTCACAGGCGCGGGCTTGGCTGGATCTGGCTATTGTCCTTCCTGGCGTCCGCCTCCGCGATTTTCTCGCCGCTCATCATCGGCGACGCGGTGGGGCGGATCGACAGGGGGGATTACGCCGCGTGGATTCTGGCGATCCTGCTGATCCTGTATGTGGCGGACTGGCTGGTGCGGTTTTTGCAGCAGTTCTTTATGGCGTCCATCGGCCAGCGAATCATTTATCACATCCGCGTGGCGCTGTTTGACGCCATGCAGAAGCTGCCCATCGCCTACTTCGACCGCAGAAGCCACGGCGAGCTCATGAGCCGGCTCACCAATGACGTGGACAACATCAGCCAGACCATCTCCGATTCGCTTTCCCAGCTGATGGTTTACGCGTTTACCATCCTCGGCATCCTCGGGATCATGATCTGGAAGAGCGGGATTCTCACGCTGGTGTCCCTGGTCTCCGTAGGGTTGGTGTTCCTGCTTACCCGCGCGGTGACAAAGCGTACCCGCACGCTCTTTGCCCGGCAGCAGGCGACATTGGGGCGATTAAACGGCCAGGTGGAGGAGTCCGTCTCCGGGCTTTCCATGGTAAAGGCATATTGCCGGGAAGAGCGGATGATCGGCGACTTTGAGGGGATCAACGAGCAGTTCCGGGAAGTGGCCACCCGGGCGCAGATCATTTCCGGGTACCTGATGCCCATTACGGGGGTCATCAACAACCTGAGCTATGTGGCAATCGCCATCGCGGGCGGGCTCATGGCGGCGGGGGGCAGCATCGAGATCGACACCATCGTGAGCTTCCTTCTCTATTCGCGCCAGTTTTCCCGGCCTTTCGTGGACATCGCCAACATCTACAACAACTTCCAGACCGCCGTGGCGGGCGCGGAGCGCATATTCCAGGTGCTGGACGAACCGCCCGAACCCGCGGACCCGGCGGACAACATCCCTCTCGACCGGCCGCGGGGGGACATCGAATTCAGACATGTGACATTCGGCTACGACCCGGCGGTGCCGATCCTCAAGGACGTGAGCCTTTCGGTTTCCGCGGGTACGCGGGTGGCCATCGTCGGGGCCACCGGCGCGGGCAAGACCACGATCATCAATCTTCTGACGCGCTTTTACGACGTGAACGCGGGCGAGATTTTGCTCGACGGGCACGATCTGCGCGCCTACCGCATGGCGGATTTGCGCCGGGCGTTCGGCGTGGTCCTGCAGGACACGGCGCTTTTCGGGACCAGCGTCCGGGAAAACATCGCCTACGGGCGGTCGGGCGTGCCCGAGCACCAAATTCGGGCGGCGGCCGCCACCGCGGGTGCAGATTCCTTCATCCGCCGCCTTCCTCAGGGGTACGATACGATCCTTGCCCAGGGAGGGCAGGCCCTGAGTCAGGGCGAACGACAGCTGCTCACCATTGCGCGCGCGGTGCTGGTGGACGCGCCCATCCTGATCCTCGACGAGGCGACCAGTTCCGTGGACACCATGACCGAGCGGAAGATTCGGGAGGCCATGCTCAAGATTACCGGCGGGCGGACGTCCTTCATCATCGCGCATCGGCTGTCCACCATCCGGGATTCGGACCTCATCGTGCTCATTGAGGACGGACGGATCGCCGAAATGGGCACCCACGACGCGCTGATG
Organism: Bacillota bacterium; assembly: GCA_023435435.1. Lineage (GTDB taxonomy): Bacteria > Bacillota > Clostridia > Christensenellales > Aristaeellaceae > RUG11247. The sequence continues at coordinate 10,892 of JAEYRW010000074.1, forward strand.
GAGGCCGGCGGGCGGTATGCGCAGATGTATCTGACGCAGCTCGGACAGGAATAACAAGGGGCGCGCATGCGTAGGATGTATCGGGGAAATTCACGGTTTTGCCATCCGTGCGCCGAAAAAGGACATGGATTTATATTTACTTAACCGAACGGATATGATATAATCAATATATCAACCGAGAGACGCGACTCGACTCGCTTGCCCCACGTCTCCCCCTGTGTCGATGCGAGGTGCGATCGATGGAAGATAAATGGGAATTCTATCAGGACTTTACCGGCGAATGGCGCTGGCGACGGATCACGCCCAGCGGCAGGATCAGCGGTTACTCGTCCGTGGCGTATGAGACCAGGCAGGATTGCGTGGAAAACGCGCGGGAATTCGGATTCGCCGGCTGACTTCGTCCGGTTGTGGCGCGCGGGGAACCCAGCGAGGGGTTGCCTTGTATTGTTGATGCTTTGAGGAACCGGCCATGGGCCGGTCCCTTTCGTTTTCTCCGGAGCCGCATGGAGAGAGCCCTGAGGAGTGCGCATTGCGTTTCAAAACTTGACGGCGGGTAAAGGGGTGCAATATTCCGAGGCCTGTGGCCCGATGTTGCCGCGCTTGTATTAAGTTTGCGCAGGCCGTGCGGAGTGCTTGACGGTGCGGGCAGGGAGCGTACAATCATTCGGGGCCAAGGGGCCAAGGGGCCAAGGG
>JAEYRW010000095.1 GCA_023435435.1 Bacillota bacterium
GGCAGATTACAATAGCAAGTGCAAAAGGAGGGAAAGAAGTAGACCGCAAAGACCAAGCGTAGTAAAATGGAATTGCACAACACATCAACTACGAGGTGGACTATGCGGCCCTACACACATCTTACTACGGAAGAACGTGCTTGTCTATCGGAATACCGGCGCGAAGGGAAGAAAGATTCGGAAATCGCTCGGTTGCTGGAACGTGCGCCTTCCACCATATCACGTGAATTGAAGCGCAACCGGAACAAGAATGTGGGACGAAACGGAACGGATTACGATCCTATCGTCGCCACCAACCGGTATAAGAACCGAAGGCGCAATTGTATTGGCCGACCAAGACTGCTTCCGGGAAGCCCCCTGTTCCTGTATACGTGCGAGAAGTTGAAAAGGACGTGGTCGCCCGAGGAGATCGTGCTCACATGGAAAAAAGAGCACCCAGACGAAAAGCTGAGTACGAGCACAGTTTATCGAGCCATAAAGAACAAAGTGCTTCCCGGAATCGCGGCACACACGCATTTGCGACGAAGAGGGAAGAAAAAGTACGGTGGGCGCAAGAAGTTCAGCACCATAAAACCGGAACACACCATCCATGACAGGTCCGAGATCGTGGAGAAGCGAGAGCGGGTCGGGGACTGGGAAGGGGACACAGTTGCAGGGGGTGTGGGAAAAGGATACCTCATAACGCTGGTAGAGCGAGCCCTGCGCTGTCTGGTTGTGGCGAAGGTGAACACGCTGAACGCCGCAGTCGTGGCGGAGGCTGCGATTCGGGCACTGCGTGCAAGCGCATTGCCGGTTCTCACGATCACATTTGACAATGGCTCGGAATTTGCGTGCTATAAGAAGATTGAGGAAGCATTCCAGGCGACTGTTTACTTCGCCGATCCGCATTCACCCTGGCAAAGAGGCTGTAACGAGAGCTTTAATGATCGGTTGCGGTTCTTCTTTCCCAAAGGAAGTGACCTGCGGGATGTTTCGAATGAAGTCATCTCGCAGGCCGTCTCCTTGATCAACGAACGACCGAGAAAATGTTTGGGCTTGCGCTCTCCTTCTTCGCTCGCTTCCTTTTTGCTCTTGACTTGACATTCTGCCTTAGGCCCTTTGGAATCCCTTACTGGGTGGTAGATATTTTATTTGCCGTCGGATTGCCTGGGGCCCAACCTCGGGCAATCCGAGTCTGTCAATTCGGTCGCTCGGGGTTTGGGACCCCGGGCGATCCGACGGAGGAAAACATCATATTTCCCCTCTCCCGCATGGGGTTCTCAAGGGCGCTAGCCCTTGCGCGGGGCTCTGGGGACAGCGCCCCAGCGTCACCCTTGCGTCCCCCTCCGGATGAGCTCCCGCGCGAGGTCGCGGTAGGCGACGGCGCCGGGGCAGCGGGGGTCGTACTCGCCGATGGGGATGCCGAAGCTGGGCGCTTCGCTGAGGCGGACGTTGCGGGGAACGAGGGTTTCGAAGGCCTCTGCGGGGAAATGGGTGCGGACCTCCTTGACCACCTGCGCGCCGAGGTTGGTGCGGGCGTCGTACATGGTCAGGGCGATGCCCGTGACGGCGAGAAGGGGGTTGAGCTTTTTGCGCACAAGCCGGACGGTGTTCATCAGCTGACCGACTCCCTCGAGGGCGTAATACTCGCACTGAATGGGGATGAGCACGCCGTCGGCCGCCGTGAGCGCGTTGAGGGTCAAAAGACCCAGCGACGGCGGACAGTCGATGAATATGTAGTCGTATTCGTCGCGCAGCCCCAGAATGGCGCGCTTGAGCTTTTCCTCGCGGCCCTCTTCGCCCACCAGCTCGATTTCCGCGCCCGCCAGCTCGATGCCCGCCCGCAGCAGCATGAGCCCCGAAAAACCCGTGTCGATGAGCGCGCCCGCGGGGTCGAGCCCCTCGATGAGCACGTCGTAGACGCTGGGGCCCTGGCGTTTTCCCATGCCCAGTCCGCTGGTGGCGTTCCCCTGGGGGTCGATGTCAATGAGGAGCGTGCGCTTTCCCTCCGCAGCGACCGACGCGGAAAGATTGACCGCCGTGGTGGTCTTCCCCACGCCGCCCTTTTGGTTGGAAATCGCGATGACTTTGCCCATCGGTTGCATACCCGCTCCCATTCCTTCATGATAATATATATAATATCAGTTATTCGGGATATGCGCAATATTGAACGGCGCACGCAACCGTGATATAATCGGTGCATAAACGTTAAGGGGGAGATGCGCATGCTCAAGTCAATCCCGTCAATCCTCTCGCCGGAGCTTCTGAAAATCATGATGGAAATGGGCCACGGGGACGAGATCGTGCTGGGCGACGGCAATTTCCCGGCGGCCAGCTGCGCCAGGCGGCTCGTCCGGCTGGACGGACACGGCGTTTCGGAAATTCTGGACGCCATGCTCACCCTGTTCCCCCTCGATTCCTTCGTCGAAGCCCCCGTGGGCCTCATGCAGGTGGTGCCGGGGGATTTAACCGTGCCCGCCATCTGGGACAACTACCGCGCCATCATTTCCGCCCGCGAGGGCGACAAAAAAATCGAATTCATCGAACGCTTCCAATTTTATGAGCGCGCGAAAAGCGCCTACGCCATCGTCGCCACCGGCGAGGCCGCGCTCTATGCCAACATCATTTTGAAAAAGGGGGTCGTCAAGTAATGTTCCTTGTCAGCACCGAATCCATCCCCGGCCGCGACATCGAGGTGCTCGGCCTGGTGCGCGGTTCCACCATCCAGACCAGAAACATCGGCCGCGACATCACCCAGGGCCTCAAGACCATCGTCGGCGGCGAGCTCAAGGCCTATACCCAGATGATGAACACCGCCCGCGACATCGCCACCGACCGCATGGTCGCCGAGGCGGACCGCCTCGGCGCGGACGCCATCATCGGCATCCGCTACGCTTCGGCTGCCGTCATGTCCGGCGCGGCCGAAATCCTCGCCTACGGCACCGCTGTCAAATTCAAATGATTCTATCTTGAGTTGAATTCTATTGACAGATGCATGCCCGTCTGCTAGAATTGCGTCGAAAGGAAGGGGAATCTTATGCTCTCCAGTTTTGAATACAGGCAGCGGGCGCGGGCGGCGCTCGGCGGACGGATCTTCGGGAACATCTGGTTGACGGCGCTTCTGGCCAACGTCATTGTGATAGCGGTGACGGGGGTCTCGTCCTCGGTCATCATCGGCCCGTTCCTCGTCTACGGCGCTCTGTACGTCGGCTACGCCTCCATCATGCTCAAGCTCGCGCGGGGGCGCGGCGAGGTGGACATCGCGGACTGTGCCAAGGGCTTCGCGACGGGTTACGTGGAAAATCTCCTGCTCGGGCTCGTATCGATGCTCAAAATCTTCCTGTGGTCGCTTCTGTTTGTGATTCCCGGCATCGTAAAGGCGTACTCCTATTCGATGATCTACTACATAAAGAACGACCACCCGGACTACACCTGGCGCCAGTGCCTCGCGGCAAGCGAGAATCTCATGCGCGGCAAGCGGATGAACCTGTTTTTTCTGGACCTGAGCTTCATCGGCTGGATTCTGCTCATGCCCTTCACCTTCGGTGTGGGCGGCTTCTGGCTCGCTCCCTACATGGAGCAGGCGCGCGCGCAATTCTACGAGTCAATTCGCTGATCACAGCAAAAACCCGCCCCGTCAAAAAGCGGGCGGGTTTTTTGTGTCAGGCGGCGATGGATGCGACGAGCAGAAGCGCTCCCAGCGCCAGAATGCAGTAGTCCGCCGCGCCCATCTTTACTTCCTCGGCCCCGGCGTCCCTGGGCCGGAGATTAAAGCCGCGCATCTCGGCGGCCAGCGCCACCGAATCGATGCGCTTGACGGACGAAATGAGAAGCGGCGCGCACAGGGGCAGAACCAGCGCGAGCTTTTTCATGGGATTTTTGGTGTCCATCTCCACGCCCCGGGCGGTCTGCGCCTCCATAATGTCCCGCATGTCGAGCATGAACGTGGGCACGAACCGGATGGCGGACGTCACCGCGAAGGCATACTTGTAAGGCACATGCCACTTGGCCACCATGGCGGCGGTGAGGTCGCTCATCCGCGTGAGGGAGAGAAGCGTCGCCAGGGGCATCGTCGCGCCGATGAGCCGGAGGCCCACCAGCCCGGCGGAGAAAAGCCCTTCGTCCGTGATGGCGATTCCGAGGGTAAAGACCGGCGTGCCCCGCCGGACAAAGAGAACCTGCAGGATCACCACAAACAGCGACACCTTGACAAGCCCCTTGAAGAGCACGAGGGTCTGTTTTGTCTGCCCCGCGAGCACCCCCATGAGGATGTCGAGCGCCACGATGGCTAGGAGCATCGCGAAGCCCCGGGCCGCGACGCTGGCGGCGCAGATCAGGATGGACAAAATCAGCTTCGTGCGCGCGTCCAGCCGATGGAGGAGGGTATCCCCCGGAACATAGCTCAAAAGGCCCGTCATGCGGTCTCCCTCCCCACGCGCGCCTCGATGGCGTCCGCCAATTCCTCCGCCGTCGCGACGTCCCCGTAGGCGCGGCCAAGCGCCAGGGACAGTTCGATGATCTGGGGCGGAAGCACCCGCGCCGCGTGAATGGCGCCCGAATAAAACACCTCGGCGGGCGCGCCGTCCGCGACGATTTTCCCCTTGTCCATGACCACCGCGCGCCGGGCGTAGTCGAGCACCACTTCCATGTCGTGGCACACCATGATCACCGTCGCGCCCGCGCGGTTCTTTTCCGCGATGGCGTCCATGATGCGCGCGCACTCCCGGAAGTCGAGGCCCGTGGTGGGCTCGTCGAGGATGAGGGTCGCGGGCCGGGACACGAACGTGGACATGAGCGCCACCCGCTGGCGCTCGCCCCGGGAGAGCGCGGTGGGATCGGCGTCGGCGGGGATGCCGAACTGTTCGATCATTTCTTCCGCCAGCGCCGCGCGCTCCCCCTTTTCCACCTTTGCGCACGCGAGCGTGAACAGCATTTCCTCCATCACCGTCGCTTTGCAAATCTGACGGTCGGGGTTCTGGAATAAAAAGCCCATCTTCCCCGCAAGCGCGCTCGCGCGCATGGTTTTTGTATCTTCGCCGTCCACCAGAACGCATCCGGTCTCCGGCTTCAACAAACCGCGAATCAACCGCGAAACGGTGCTCTTTCCCGCGCCGTTCGAGCCGATGACGGCGACAAATTCGCCGTCCTCTATTTTCATGCTCACACCGTCCACGGCAGCCATTGTGCCCCCGTAGCCGAATTTTACGTCCCGAAGTTCAATCACTTAAGTCATCTCCCCCGCGCGGCGGCCACCATTTCAGCCGCCTCGCGAATGTTGACGGGCGCGTCGCCCGCGTAGAGCCCGCGCCGGGAAAGCTCGCCCGCCAAGCTCACAATCCGCGGCACGTGCACGCCGATTTCGCGCAGCTCCCCAGGGTTTGCCAGCGCCTCGCGCACCGGGGCGAACCGGACGAGCCGCCCGCCGTCCAAGACCGCCAGGCGCTTGCAGTAGGCCGAGAGCAGCATGATTTTCTGCTCCACCACCACCACCGTCACGCCCTCGCGCTCGTTGAGTTCCTTTAAAATCTCAAAAATTTCCCGGCTCGACTGGGGGTCGAGCTCCCCCGTCGGCTCGTCGAGCACCAGTATTTTGGGGGAAAGGGCCAAAGTCGCCGCGATGGCGACCTTCTGCTTCTGTCCGCCTGAAAGACTCTCCACGTGCCGCTCCCGCAGATTCGCGATGCCCACCCGGGAAAGAGCGTCCGAAAGCCGCTTTTCCACCGCCGCGCCCTTGAGCCCGTAATTCAGAAGGCCGAAAAGCACTTCCTCCTCCACCGTGGACGCGATGAGCTGAGCCTCCACGTCCTGAAACACGCTGCCCACCTTGCGGGACAGCCTTTCGGGCGAACTTTCCATCGTGTCCTCGCCGTCCACGATGGCCGCGCCGTAGAAGTCGCCCCGGAAATGATGGGGCACCGCGCCGGAGATGACGTGGGTCAGCGTGGTCTTTCCCGCGCCGCTTGGCCCGGTAACGCCCACGAAGTCGCCGTCCGGAATTACCATCCCAATGCCGGAGAGGGCGGGCTTTCCGCCCCCGGCATATCGGAAGGAGAGTTCTTTGAGCTCGATCATGTCCGCGCCTCGGCGGGGGTCTTCTTCAAAATCCGCTCCAGGGGCAGCGCCAGCACCTGCACGATGATGGTGTTGATGAGCGCCGTGGAGAGAACGATGGGGATGTACACGGCCAGCGTGGAAAGCTCCACCTGGAAGATGATGAGCTTGCCAACCACGAATGTCGTGCCCGAGAGAACCGTGGAAATGAAGGTGCCCAAGCTCGTGGTCAGGGAAAATTTCTTGATGGAAAGAGGCAGCTTCACAAGGAGACCCATAGCCACCGCGCCCACCAGCTCCGAGAGGAAGTTGAGGTAGGGCGTGCCGGGCATGATCTGGCAGATGGCGCCGGCGAGCAGGCCGATGATGGCCGCCTCGTAGAGCTTGGGCTTGATGAGGTAAATCGCCAGACAATACATGGCGATGACGAAATTGGGCTTCATGCCCCCGAGATTGACGAACGTTCCCACGGTGAGCTTCAAAACCAGTCCGGCCGCCAAAAGCACCGCCACCAGAATGATGTCCGAGATGCCCAGGCCCTTTTTCTGTTCAACCTTGACTTCGCGCTTCATGCCTTCCATTTTTTCGACCGCTCCTTCTTTCTATTTCAGTGCCGGAAAACCCGCTCAGCCCCGCCATCGCCTGCCCGGATGCTTTTCCATGTCCTGCCCTCCCCCGCTTTGGGATAAAAAAAACAGCCTTTGTCCCCCCTATACAGGGACAAAGGCTTTCAAAAACCTCTGCGGTACCACCCACATTCGCCCGCTCGACGCAGACGCGCTCAGCGGCGCACCAGCGTGCGCCCTCCGATGTCACGGTCGGAACCCGTCTCGCTACTGGCGCGCTTTCGGTTCGCCCTCGTGAACCCATTCGCCGATCCGTCCGCGACCGCGATCCCACCATCCGCGGTTCTCTTGACGCGACCCTGACCGGGTACTTATCTCATTCACAGGTTTGGATTTATTGTTGCACGGATTGTATCATGGGGCCGCGTTCCGCGCCAAGCAAACACCAAAAAGTTAGCAATCGTGTCAGAGCTTTTCGAGTCCCTGGGAGAGGTCCGCGAGAATGTCGTCGATGTGCTCTGTGCCCACGGACAGCCTGACGGTGTTGGGTCGGATGCCGGCCTTCAAAAGCTCCTCCTCCGAGAGCTGGGAATGGGTGGTGGACGCCGGATGGATGACCAGTGATTTCACGTCCGCCACGTTGGCCAGCAGGGAGAACAGCTGAAGCGACTCCGCGAACCTGCGCGCCTCGTCCGCGCCGCCGTTTACCTCGAAGGTGAAGATGGACGCCGCGCCGTGGGGGAAATAGGCGTCGTAGAGCTCCTTTTCCCGGCCCGAGGCCAAGGACGGGTGGTTGACCCGCGCCACCTTGGGGTGGTTTTTGAGGAAATCCACGACTTTGAGGGCATTCTCCACGTGGCGCTCCACGCGCAAAGACAGCGTCTCGAGGCCCTGCAAGAGCAGAAACGAGTTAAAGGGCGAAATGGCGGCGCCCTGATCGCGCATGAGGGTGGTGCGCGCCTTGATGATGTAGGCGAGGTTTCCCGCCGCCTGGGTGAACACCACGCCGTGGTAGGAGGGGTTGGGCTCGGAAAGCCCGGGGAATTTGCCGTTCGCCCAGTCGAACTTGCCCGCGTCCACAATGACGCCGCCCATGACGGTGCCGTGGCCGCCGATGAACTTGGTGGCCGAGTGAACGACGATGTCCACGCCGTGCTCAATGGGCCGCAGGAGATAGGGCGTTGCGAAGGTCGAATCGACGATGAGGGGGATGCCGTGACGGTGGGCGATTTCGGAAAGAGCCTCCAGGTCGATGACGTCGGAGTTGGGGTTTCCAAGCGTTTCGGCATAAATGAGCTTCGTATTTTCGCGGACGGCGGCCTCAAAGCCCGGAAGATCGCGCGGGTCGACGTAGGTCACCGAAAGCCCCTGTTCCCGGAGAGTGTTGGAAAACAGGTTCAGCGTGCCGCCGTAGAGGTTCGAGGCCGAGACGATGTGGTCCCCCGCCACGGCGATGTTCTGAACGGCATAGGTGATGGCGGAAGACCCGGAGGCCGTGGCCAGCGCAGCCGCGCCGCCTTCGAGGGCCGCGATGCGCGCCTCGAAGACCGAGGACGTCGGATTCATGAGCCGGGTGTAGATGTTCCCGCCCTCGGTGAGTCCGAAGCGTCCCGCCGCCTGGGCGGAATCCTTGAAAACATAGGACGTGGTGGCGTAAATCGGCACCGCACGGGCATCCGTCGCCGGATCGGGGGTTTCCTGCCCCGCGTGCACCTGGATCGTCTCAAATCTGTACTTTCCCATCGTTCATTCCTCCTCATTTTTGGATATAAAAAGATCCGGAAGATGCCTCTTCCGGATCAGCATGGGAGCGGGCGGTTCAGAAAAGCATGCGAACGCGAACCCCGATCCGTCGATCCGGATTTTTCCGCATTCGCATCGTCTCGCGGTTCATCGCAATCCCTCCTGTCCTCGCCTTGGAGAAATACTATCACACTATTCCCATTAAGTAAATAGGTTTACAGGCTTGACATGAAACTTTACAAAAATAAACTCGACCGTCCGGGGGGCCCGCCCCCGGCCGGTCGACGCATCAAGATCGAATTTGTACCCAGTACGGGTTTCCAAAGAGACTGAGTCCCTTGGGCAGGGGATCAGGAGGCAGCGTCCCCGGCGTCACTCCACCAATCCCGCCACGTTCTCCGCCCTGTACCCCAATTCCTCGCGGAGGGCGGCGCGGTTGCCGGGGGTAGACAGGAGGGCTTTGAGGTTGCCGGAGATTTTAACGCCCTCGAGGGCGGCGGGTACGACGACGGTGGCAAAGGGCTCGGGCTCGAGCGCACCGTCCGGCCACGTGATTTTGCACGGGCCGAGGGTGGTGATCATTTGAATCCGCCCGGGTGCCAGGGGCATTTCGCCGGAGACATTGAGGCGGCAGAGTTCGAAGTGCTCGTCGGAGATGAAGTAGGTGCGGCTGCCGCCCTTGCAGAGCACCGTCGCGCCCTCGCACTTGGAACGGATTTCCCCCACGTTTGAAACGTCGAGCGCCTTTTCGGTGTGAAGTTCCCGCGGCTTTCCATCCTTGCCCACGCGTCCCCAATCCCAGAAGCGGTAGGTGACGTCGCTGGACTGCTGCACCTCGTAGCACTGGATGCCGCCGCCCAGGGCATGCACCGTGCCCGAAGGAATGTAGAACACGTCGCCCGGGCGCACGGAGACCCAGTTGAGACAGCTTTCGATCTCCCCCGCCTCCACCACCTGCCGGAGCGTCCGGCGCCCGGAATTCACGCCGTAGGCGATTTTCGCGCCTTCCTCGCAATTGAGCACCACCCACGCTTCGCTCTTTCCGAGCTTGCCCTCGTTTTTCAGCGCGTAATCGTCCCCCGGATGCACCTGCACGCTCAGAAGCTCCTTGGCGTCCAGAAGCTTGATCAGAAGCGGGAACGCGCCCTCGACGTCCCCCACCAGCTCCTTCCCCCACAACCGGATCATCGCCGGAAGCGTTTTGCCCGCGTGCGGTCCGTTCAAAACCATGCTCTCCCGTCCGTCAAGGGCGGACACCTCGAGGGCTTCGCCGGTGTTATCGCCGGGCGCGTCCTTCAAAAAGAGGTCGCGGAGCATGGAGCCGCCCCAGGGTGTCTCGGCGCCATGCCTGAAATAGGGAGCCATCATGAGCGGGTACATGGGAAAACCTCCTTGCATTTTGTAAGAATGGCTGCTATCATCTTACGGAGACGATGATCAGGCAAGCCGAAGGTTTGCCGGGTCGGCGGGCGGGACTACGGTTCCGCACGCCGACGATCAACAGGCGTAATCTCGAACCAGTAGCCGTCGGGGTCCTCGATGAAATAGAGGCCCATCTTATCGTTTGTGAAGCAGACGCAGCCCATTTCATCGTGCTTTTTGCGCGCAGCCTCAAATTCCGGGGCGCGGAAGCAGATGTGGGTCTCGTTCTCGCCCAACTCGTACTTCTGGGGATGATCCCTGAGCCAGGTGAGCTCCAGCTGGTAGCCGGTAACGCCGTCGGTCAAAAACGCGAGCTTGAACGCGCCGTCAGGGCCTTCGACGATTTTGGTGGGCTTGAGGCCCAGCGCCTCCTCGTAAAAAGCGAGGCTCCTGTCGAGGTCCGCCACGTTGAGGTTTGTGTGGTTGAATATGAACTGCATGGGCCGCCTCCTATCGTTCGATGGTTTCGCCCGGCCGCGTGAGCGCGCGGACGTTCTCATGTTCCCCGGCGAATTCGAGCGCCGCCTCGGGATGATCCCAGAAGTGCATGGGCACGAGGATTTTGGGGCGGATCCTTTCGAGGAACATCTCCGCGCCCTCCGCGTAGCCCGCGCCCATCCGCGGGTCCACCGGAAAAAACGCCAGATCGATCCGCTCCCCCTTGAGGGTATTCAGCACGCGCTCGTACCCCGCCAGCGCTTCCGCGACTTCCTTTTCGGTGGATTCCGCCCGCCAATGCCAGAAGTTGAGGTCGCCCGCGTGGAAAATGCTGTCCGCCCCGTTGCGCACAAGAAAGCTCACGCCCTCGTCCGTCGAGCCGAACGCCCGGATCTCGGCGCCGAAGAGTTCCCGCCTGTCGCCCTCCGCCACGCCGCGCACCACTTCGTCCGCCAACGCGTACACTTCCTCGGACACGTGATCCCGGTGCTCGTGGCTCACAAATGCAATCGACTTCCCCGCCGGCCGCGCAAAACCACCGCCGATGTAGTCGAACAGCAGCGTCAGTCCCCCCGTCTCCACGGAAAAACCGCTGTGGCCCCAGTACGTCACACGCATGCGGCTCACCTCCGGGAATACTCTACCATTCGCGGGAGACAAAGTCAAGGGGCATGGGGCGCCGCCCCCTGCGCCCCCGCCAAAGGGACACCGTCCCTTTGGAATCCCGAACTGTGTTATGCGAGAATTATGATCTCGTCGTCGGATCACGCGGGGCAATAATATATCAAAGGAGTTCTGCTTTGACTTATCCTGTTTCCGTCCGCACCATCGCGGAATTTGCGCTCGAGGGCGGCGACCTCATGATGGAGGCCGCCTCCGCGGAGCGCATGCGCGAGGGCCTGGAGGGGCATATTCTGCTCCAGCGCCAGCTGGACGCCACCTGGCGGACGGAGGAATCGCTCTCCCGGGAGGTGGAGATCGGCGGCGTGGGGCTCCGGGTACAGGGGCGCGCCGACGCGGTACGCAGGCTCTCGGGCGCGCTCACCGTGGAGGAGATTAAGACCACCGGCCACGAACCCGCCTCCATCGGCGAGGACGATTACCCCGCCCACTGGGCCCAGGCACAGATTTACGCCGCCATCCTCTGCCAAAGGGAGGGCTTCGCCTTTGCGGAGGTGGCGCTTCTCTACTACAATCTCGGGGGCACCCGGGCGCGCTTTTCCCGGTTTTATTCCGCGGAGGAGCTCGAAGGGCTGTTCTTCGGCTACGCGGAGAAGTACGCAAACTGGATGGCGGCGCTGGAGGTCTGGCGCGGAAAGTTCCAGCCCTCCGTGCGCGCGCTGAAGTTCCCCTTCGACACCTACCGCGACGGCCAGCGCCAGATGGCGCGCAACGCCTACATCGCCGTGCGCGATAAAAAACGCGTGATGATCGAAGCCCCCACCGGCATCGGCAAGACCGCCGCCGCGCTCTTCGGCGCGCTCAAGGCTTCCGGCGAGGGCCTCGCCACCGCCGTGTTCTACCTCACCGCCCGCACCACCGGCCGCCGCGCCGCCGAGGATGCCATCGAGCTCATGCGCGGGCGCGGGCTCTTCGCGCGTGCCGTCACCATCACCGCCAAGGAAAAGGCCTGTATCCCCGGCGATGTGGACTGCGCAAACTGCCCCTACGCCCACGGCTACTTCGACCGCCAGCGCGCGGCGCTGGTTCAGGCCCTCGACGTGCAGAAGCTCGACCAGGCGGCCATCCGGGAACTGGCGGAGGAATACACGCTCTGCCCCTTCGAGTTTTCCCTGGGGCTCACCGAATCGGCGGACGTCATCATCTCCGACTACCACTACGCCTTCGACCCCAGAAACCGTCTCCAGCGGTTCTTCCTCAAGAAAAACGACTGCGCGCTTCTGGTGGACGAAGCCCACAACCTCCCCGAGCGCGCCCGGGACATGCTCTCCGCGCCCCTCTCGGGCCGCGAAATCGCGCGTCTCCGGCGTGAAGTGGGAAAGGCCGACGTTTTCTACCCCGCCCTCACCAAGGCCGCCAAGGCCTTCCGATGGACGGAGGACATGGAGCCGGAGGCCGCCTCCCGCCCGGACGACAAGCTCGCCGCCGCCGCGGACGACCTGTATCAGGCGCTCTATGAGTCCGTGCCGCGCGGACATCCCCACGGAAAGCAGCTCGTCCGGCTGATGCTGGACGCCATGTGGTACTGCCGCCGCCACGGGGAGTTTGACGAAAAGGAAAGCCGCGCGCTCAAGGCTCCAGACGGCAAATATCTCGACGCAAAGATTATGTGCGTCAATCCCGCGGCACACATCGGCAAGTGCCTTTCCCGGGTGGGCGGCGCGGTGCTGTTTTCGGCGACCCTCACGCCCGCCGATTTTTACGCGCGGGAACTGGCGGTGGACGAAAAAAACGGCGACGCGCGCCTGTCTTTGCCCTCGCCGTTTCCGCCGGAAAACCAGCTGACGCTGCTCATGGAGCTTCCCACCCGCTTCCGCGCGCGGGAACAGACGCTTTCCGAGGTGGCGCGGGCGATTTACGCCATGGCGGCGGGAAAGGTCGGCAATTATCTCGCGTGCTTCCCCTCCCACGCCTATCTGGGCATGGCCTTCGAGCGGTTCCGGGAGATGTACCCGGACGTGCGCGCCGTGCGGCAGGGGGGCCGGATGTCGGAATCCGAGCGCGCGGCCTTCATCGCGGCGTTCGAACCCGCGCCGGACAGGAGCATGGTGGCCTTCATCGCCCTGGGCGGCGTGTTTGCCGAGGGCGTGGACCTGCCGGGGGAGCGGCTTGTGGGCGCGGCCATCGTGTCCGTGGCGATTCCCCAGATCTGTCAGGAGCGGGAGGTCATCCGCGAGATCATGGACGACGGCGAGGACGGCGGCTACGACTTCGCCTACACATATCCCGGTTTCCGGCGGGTTTTGCAGGCGGCGGGGCGCGTCATCCGCACGGAAAGCGACCGGGGTGTGGTGCTGCTCATCGACGAGCGGTTCGGCCAGGAAAAATACATCGCCCTCATGCCGCCCCACTGGCGCGTCAGCCGCGTGGAGGGAGCAGAGGGCGTCGGGCGGGCCGTCGGGCACTTCTGGAAAACTACGGAATCGTGAGTTCCACCGTTTTGCGCATGCCCAGCACGTAGTAGCCGATCTCGAGGGTGCAGCTCTCGCCCTCGGGCAGGTCGAGGGTCACCTTCGCGGTCTTTTCGGACAGGATCGGAATGTTTTCGCCCGCGCCCTCGGTGCCTGTGACGGCGGTCGAGTCGGGCTTCGCGATGAATTCGAGGTATTCGTACGGGAAAAGGCTCCCGTTGGAAAGCGTCAGTTCGCAGAGGAGGCTGTCCCCGTCCCGGGTAAGCTGTGCGGACGCGCCCATGTGCGTCCCGAACACGTAGTAGAGCCCCGCGCCCACCAGAAGCGCGAGAATGACCGCCAGCACGGTGTTCGTCTTTTTCATATTCCCACATCCTTTCGGTTCGTCAAATCGTCGGAATGGAAACTTCCAGCTTCATCTTACCATAGGATGCCCGCCGTGTCCACGGGGATGTCACGAAAGGGCCTTAGGAAATGCTTTGCATGCCCGCCGCAAATGAGGTATAATATGCTGGGGATTTGTTGAGGAGGTGCTTCGATGAAGGTTGTGCTGCTGGACGGCTATAGCCTCATGTACCGCGCGTACCACGCGCTCGCGTCCGCGCCCATGACGGCGCCGGACGGCACGCCCACCACGGCGGTGCACGGCTTTGTCGCCATGCTTCTCAGGCTCATCGAGGACGAGAAGCCCGACCGCATGGCCGTGGCCTTCGACGCCAAGGCAAAGACGTTCCGGCACGATCTTTTTGAGGACTACAAGGGCACGCGCTCGCCCATGCCGGACGATCTGCGCGCCCAGGACCCGGTGATCCGGGAGCTCATCTCCCGCATGCACATCAGGGCGCTCGAAATACCGGGCTACGAAGCGGACGACATACTGGGCACGATGTCGCAACTGTGCGAGGACGCGGGCGACGATGCGCTCATCGTCACCGGCGATCGGGATTCGTTCCAGCTGGCGGGGCCGCACACCAAGATTTTATACACCCGCAAGGGGATTTCGGATACCGTTCTGGTGGACCCGGACTACATCCGGGAGACCTACGGCGTGACCCCCGCGCAGCTCATCGACGTAAAGGCGCTCATGGGCGACCAGTCCGACAACATTCCCGGCATCGCGGGAATCGGCGAAAAGACGGCGCTCAAGCTCATTTCCCAGTACGGCACGCTCACCGAGGCCCTTGCAAAGGCCGACGCGGAGCAGAAGGGCAAGCTGCGGGAGCGGTTGCTGACCCAGGCGGACAAGGCCGTCATGAGCCGAAGGCTCGCCGAGATCGACCGCGCCGTTCCCATGGACGAAAGGCCTGCCGATCTCACCGTCGGGGACATCGGCGACGCGCTGCCGCGGCTGCGGGAGCTGGGCATGAACCAGGTGTCTGGGCGGCTCGCGAAGCTCGCCAAGGCACGCCCGGCCGCGGAGCCGGAGGAGGAACAAATTGAGTCTGCGGACGTCGAAGTGTTTGAGGATGTTTCGGCGTTCGGCGCCCGCTGCGCGGTGCTTGCGAAGTCCGCAAAATGGGCTTCCTTTGACGCGGGGCTCGCGTTCACCGTCTCCACCGACAGCTACAATTTATCCCTCGCCTTGGGAGGCGGCGACCTCCTGACCCCGGGCGTATCCAAAGAGGACGCGCTCGTTGCCGCCGGGGCGCTGTCGCAGGCGGAGATCCCAAAATATACCTGCGGCCTGACGTTCACGGGCGCGGACGACGCGGCGCTGATGGCCTACTGCGTTTCGGCCCAGCGAAAAGGATTTTCCCTCGAGGCGCTGGCGGCGGACGAGGGCATGGGCGCGCAATGGAAGGCGCATCCGGCGTCCGTTTTGAAGCCCCTTTCCGAAAAGTACGCGGCAAAGCTCAAAGAGGACGAAATGACGGACGTGTACCGCGCAATCGAGCTTCCGCTTTCGCACGTCCTGCGCGAGATGGAAAAGGAGGGTTTCCTTGTCGACGGCAGGACGCTCAGGGATCTGGGCGCAACCTTCCGGGCGATGATCGAAAAGCTCACCGGGGAAGTATACGCGCTGGCGGGTGAAAAGGTGAACATTAACTCGCCCAAGCAGCTTTCGGAGCTTTTGTTCGGAAAAATGGGCATCCCCGCGCCAAAAAAGACGTCGCTTGGCTATTCCACAAGCGCGGAGGTTTTGGAATCTCTTTCGGAGGACTACCCCATCTGCGAAAAAATACTGGAATACCGCAAGTACAAGAAGCTCGAGAGCACCTACATCGAGCAGCTTCTCACCCTGCGGGACGAAGGCGGGCGGGTGCACACCTCCTTTGACCAGACATCCACCGCTACGGGGCGCATCTCCTCGGTGGAGCCGAATTTGCAGAACATCCCCGTGCGCACGGAGCTGGGGCGCGGCATCCGCGAGGCGTTCGTCGCGCGGCCCGGCTGGCTTCTGGTGGACGCGGACTATTCGCAGATCGAGCTCAGGGTTCTGGCGCACATTTCGGACGACGGGACGATGATCGACTCGTTCGTGAAAAACGAGGACATCCACCGCCGCACCGCCGCGGAGGTAAACGGCGTCTCCCTCGACGAGGTAACGGGCGCCATGCGCTCCGCCGCCAAGGCGGTGAATTTTGGCATCGTGTACGGCATCTCGGATTTCGCGCTGGCAAAAAACATCCGCGTGACCCGCGCGGAGGCGCGGGACTACATCGACCGCTATTTCGCGCGGTACCCGGGCGTCAAAAAATACATGGAGAACATCGTGGCCTTCGCAAAGGAACACGGCTACGTCTCGACCCTCATGAACCGCAGGCGCTACATTCCGGAAATCCGGTCGGACAATTACAACGTGCGCTCCTTCGGCGAGCGCTGCGCCCTCAACAGCCCCATTCAGGGCACCGCCGCGGACATCATCAAGCTGGCCATGATCCGCGTACGGGATTCGCTGAAGGGCGCGGGACTCGAGGCGCGGCTGATCCTCACGGTGCACGACGAGCTCATCGTGGAGGCGCCGGAGGCGGAGGCGGACAGGGCGGCGGAAATTCTGCGCGCGTCCATGGAGTCGGTGGTCGATTTAAAGGCCCCGCTCAGGGCGGACGTTTCGGTTGGGAGGAATTGGCTTGTCTGCAAATGACACCTTCATCATCGGGCTGACCGGCGGCATCGGCGCGGGAAAGACCGAGGCCGGGCGCGTGCTCGAATCCCTGGGCGCGGTGCACGTGGACGCGGACGCCATCTCCCGCTCGCTCACGGCCCCGGAGGGCGAGGCGCTGCCGGAGATTCGCGAGGCGTTCGGCGACAGCGTGTTTAACGTCGACGGTTCCCTCGACCGGCGGGCACTGGGCGCCGCGGTTTTTGAAAGCCCCGACCGGCGGCGCACGCTGGAGGCGATCCTGCACCCGCGGGTGCAGCGGAAGTCCCTCGAGATGATCGACCGCGCCCGGGGGAACGGCGCGGAGGCGGTGGTGCTGGACGTGCCGCTGCTCTTCGAGACGGGAATGGACGCCATTTGCGACGTGACCTGGGTCGTCGAGGCCGATCCCGCCGAGCGGGTGCGCCGGATCATGGCCCGGGACGGGCTCACCGAGGCGGAAATCGCGGCGCGGATCAATAACCAGATGTCCGACGAGGACAGGGCCGCCCGCGCCACAAAGGTCGTGAAAAACGACGGGAGCGTCGAAAAGCTCGCGGGCGAGCTCACCGCGCTCTATCATCAACTCATGAAAACGGGAAAATAAAAGTACGATGGAATGGGCGGGCGGACGCCTGCCAATCAGAAACCGGGAGAGAACATGGCATCCAGAAGAAGGCGAAGAAAAACCGGCGCGGCGGGGCTCGTCGCGACGCTCATCGGGGCGATCCTCGTCGTCGCGCTCATCGCGCTTGGCTACATAATGCTCAACCGCTCCGAATGGGCGAAGTACCCCGTTCTGTATCAGGATGAGATCACCAGCGCCGCGGACGAGAACGGGCTCCCCGCGCCCTTTGTCGCGGCCGTCATCATGGCGGAATCGAGCTACGATCCCGGGGCCGTGTCCCCGGTGGGGGCCATGGGGCTGATGCAGATCATGCCCGACACGGGGCAATGGATCGCGGGCAAGCTGGGCGAGGACTACGACCAGACGGCGATGCTTAACGCGGGCACATCCATCCGCTACGGCACATGGTATCTGGGCTTCCTCATGAAGCGCTACGACGGGGATGTGACCTGCGCCACCGCCGCCTATCACGCGGGACAGGGAACGGTGGACGGGTGGCTTCAGGACCCCGCCTACAGCCTCGATGGGAAGACCCTCTATGGCATCGGTTACGATTCTACGGCGAAATATGTGAAACGGGTGCTCGATTTATATGACTATTACCAAAAGGCTTACGCGACTGCTACTGATTAGCGTGCTGCTGCTATCGGCGCTTTCCGCCCGCGCCGAGGGCGTTGATCTGACGGGCGGTGAGGTGACCATCGGTTATCTCGCCACCTCGGGCGCGGCCCTCAATCCCTTTTTGTGCACGGAACGGGATCTTTTGAGCATCAATTCGTTGGTTTACGAGTCGCTTTTTGAGCTGGACGGAAACGCGCAGCCCCAGGCGGTGCTGGCGGACGACTGGACCCAGGACGGAAAGACCTGGGTGATCCGGATCCGCAACGGGATCGTGTGCCACAACGGCATCGAGCTGGTGGCGCAGGACGTGGTGGATTCGTACAGCGCCATCAAAAGCGTGGGCGACAAGAACCCCTATTACGGGCGGCTTTCGCTCATCTCCTCCATCGAAGCCACGGACTCCTTCGAGGTGACCGTTACGGGCAAGTATCCGGGCATGCTCACCCTCTACGCGCTCACCTTTCCCGTCGTTCAGCGCGGCACCATCCAATCGGATCTGCCCATGGGCACCGGCGCGTACTGGTACGTGGGCTATCAGACGGACAGCGGCGCGCGCCTCGAGACAAACCCCTTCTGGTGGAAGCAGCAACCGGAGGTGCGGTCCGTCGTGTTCCGGCACTACTGGGACGTGTCCGACGAGCTCAGCGCGCTGCAGTCCGGAGAGATCGATATGTTCCAGACGCGCTCCACCTCCGCCGCGCTCACCAAAAAGCTCTCCTATGCCACCGCCCTTGACTATGCCACGTTTACATACGAGATGCTGGTTCCCGATCTCGACGGCGCCATGGCGGATGTGAACATCCGCAAGGCCGTCATGTACGCCATCGACTACAACACGCTTACCACAAACGTGTACCTCGACATGGCACAGCAGTGCGAGGTGCCCGTCCAGCCCGGCTCCTGGCTCTATGAGAGCAGAAGCGCCGTCTTCCAATACAGCCCCGAGCGCGCGCTCCAATACCTGTACGACGCGGGCTGGTCCGACCAGACCGGCACGGGCCTTCTTTCCAAGGTCGAAAACGGCATGCTCAAATACATCACGGTGGAAATCATTACCTACAACGACGCCTCGTCCAACGTGCGCGAGAACGCCGCCGAGCAGATCGTCCAGAACCTGCGCACCGTGGGCATCGACGCCTCCGTCTCGCTCCTGGAGAAATCCGAGGTCTCAAAAAAGCTCAAGAACGGAAATTTCGACCTCGCCCTCGTCGCCGTCAACCTCTCCGAGGTTCCCAACCTCGTGCCCCTCCTCGCCAAGGACGGCGCGGTCAATTACGCGGGCGTCGATTCCGACCAGGTGAACACCCTCCTCGCCGCCACCCTCTCCGCCGCCACCGAGGCGGACCTCAAAAGCGCGTTCAGCGACCTCGAGCTCTATATCGTCGATCAACTCCCCATCATGGGCCTCTGCTTCCGTACCGGCATGGTGCTCTCCACCCGCTCCCTCGCCGGCTTTTCCGGCCCGCGCGAAAGCGACGCATTCAATGGCATGGAGTTTTTGACGGAGTAGGCACGGAGGACGGCAAGGGCCGGCGCCCTTGAGAATCCCTTGCCGGGTGTAAAATGATGCATATTCCGTCGGCGGCGCGGGGGCCCAACCC
>JAEYRW010000105.1 GCA_023435435.1 Bacillota bacterium
GCTCTAACGAGCCCGCCCGCCATTTACTTATCAGAACTGTACATCCGGTACAGGCCCGCGTAGACGCCGTCCCTTGCCAGCAGTTCCTCGTGGGCGCCCGCTTCCGCGATGCCTTCGTCGGTGAGGACGAGGATCACCTTGGCGTTTTTAATGGTGGTGAGCCGGTGCGCGATGGTGAATGTGGTGCGCCCCTTCATGAGCGTCTCGAGGGACTTCTGAACCAGATGCTCGCTTTCATTGTCCAGGGCGCTGGTCGCCTCGTCGAGGATGAGCACCGGCGGGTTCTTGAGAAAGACGCGCGCGATGGAGATGCGCTGCTTCTGGCCGCCGGAGAGCTTCACGCCGCGCTCCCCAACGTAGGTGTCGTAGCCGTTTTCCAGGGCCGAAATGAACGCGTGGGCGCCCGCCAGATGCGCGGCCCGGACAATTTCGTCCCGGGACGCGCCGGGCTTTCCGTACTCAATGTTGTCGTACACCGTGCCGGAGAAAAGATACACGTCCTGCTGCACGACGCCGATCTTGCTCCTGAGCGACTGAAGCGTCACGTCGCGGATGTCCGTGCCGTCGAGGGTGATGCGCCCGGCGGTCACGTCGTAAAAGCGCGGAATGAGGCTGCAAAGCGTCGTCTTGCCGCCGCCCGACGGGCCCACCAGGGCAACGGAATCCCCCGCGCTTACCCTGAGGTTGATGTCCGTGAGCACGTTTTCGAGGTCCCTTCCGTAGGAGAAGCTCACGTTCTCAAACGCGATGTCGCCCCGCACGTCGCCCAACTCCACCGCGCCGGGCCGATCCTTGATCTCGGGTTCCACATCCATGATTTCCTGGAAGCGCTCAATGCCGGTAATGCCGCGCTGGAACTGCTCCGCAAATTCCACGATCCGGCGCACCGAGGAGAGCAGGAACGTAACGTACAGGAGGATCGCCACGAACTGGCCCGCGTCGATGGCGCCGCGGATCATGAAGATGGCGCCGACCACCACAGCGATGATGTACATCACGCCGTCAAAGAGCCGCGTGACGGAGTGGAAGCCCGCCATGTTGTGGTACATGACGCGCTTGATGTCGAGGAATTTCCGGTTGCCCTTGCCGAACTTCTCCTTTTCCACGTGCTCGTTGGCGAAGGATTTCACCACGCGCACCCCCGACAGGCTGTCCTCCACCCGGGCGTTCAATTCGCCCAGCTGCACGCGCTGCTCCATGAAGCTCTTGCGCATGCGCTTGGAGAAAATGTTCGAGGCGTAAACCATGACGGGCACCACCGCGAAAATGATGATCGCCAATGGCACGTTCATCATCGCCACGATAATGAAGGAAACGACGATTTTGATGATCGCGATGAAGAGCTCCTCGGGAAAGTGGTGCGCAAATTCGGTGATGTCGTTGAGGTCGGCGGTGATCCGCGACATGATCTGGCCAATCTTTGTGTTGTCGTAGTAGGCGTGGGACAGGGTCTGCAGGTGGTTGAACATGGCGGTGCGCATGTCCGTTTCAATGTAAGAGCCCATGATGTGCCCGATGGACTGCATATAATAATTGGCCGCCGTGTCTAGAATCCGCAAAAGCACGTATGCCCCGCCCACGAGGAGCACAAACCCCACCGTGAGCGTCATGTCCGGATTCGTGCCCGCTTCGGTAATGTGCTGGACGATCTTCGGAAGCACCAGATCACACAGCGTGGTGAGGGACGCGCAGAACAGGTCCAGCGACAGCGTCCGCCAATAGGGTCTGAAATAAGGGATGAATCCGCTCGTGAGCCGCATCGTCCGCGCGAATCCACGCGCCCGCTTCTTTTCTCGCATCTGTTGAGCCTCCCGGTAATATGGTGACGCACTATATATTAAGACGCCTAACGATCTATGTCAAGCAATTTTCTGTCAAAAAAGGGCGTCGGATCACTCCGGCGCGTCGACACTCCTGACATGTGGGATTTTTGTCCACTTGGGGGGTTTTGTAACGATGGCCCACAGGTTTGCGGGCATCCACGTAATCAGAAACAACGGAAACAGCAAGACAGTCGGCACCATGCGGCGCGCGAGCTTTTTTTCCATGACCAGAACAACGAACCCGCAAAGCGCGCAGACGGCATAACCCGCGGCGAACGCGCCAGCGCCCACGAGCAGGGTGGCTTTCACCGGCAAAGTCCCCGCAAGGAGGGCTCGCACGGCGGCGTATGTACCCAAAATGCCCGGGATCATGGTCAGAAGCTGAATGGCCCAGGCCGAAAACACCATCATCATGTCGAGCGCGTGCAGGGAACGCTTCTTGATGAGTGCAAGCCCCAGAAGCCGAA
Organism: Bacillota bacterium; assembly: GCA_023435435.1. Classification (GTDB taxonomy): domain Bacteria; phylum Bacillota; class Clostridia; order Christensenellales; family Aristaeellaceae; genus RUG11247. Next base: position 2,291 of record JAEYRW010000105.1, read on the forward strand.
AGCACTGCATCGCGCCGGAGAACCAACGCCGCCTCTGGATCATGGAGTCCTTGAGTCCGATGGGCTGCTCGTCGTAAATAACCGCATCCTCGGCGTACCCGATCTTGACGCCGTTGACGGCGCAGATGGCCGAATATTCGAGGTCCTCGGTGAGCGTCCGAACGTTCCAGCCGAGCCTTTCCACAAGGGACGCACGCAGAACGATTCCCGTGCCGTTGAGCGCCGCGGACATGTGAAGCGCCACGCGCGCGCGGTTGTTGAACCGGTTCATGAACAGGAAAAACACCGTCGTGGCGCCGGCGATCCAGCTGTCCGCCGGGTTCTTGCTGTCCCGGTAACCCTGGCAGATCTCCCAACCCGCATTCAAAGAATCGTTGGCGGCGCGCAGAAACCCCGGCGCGGCAAGGTTGTCCGCATCGAGGATGCAGTAGGCATCGTAGGCTTCTCGCTTTGGAATTTCCGCAAAAGCGAACCGCAGCACGTCGCCCTTGGAGTGGGTTTCGACGGTGCATTCGATGGCGCGCCCCCCCGCCGCCCGCGCAACGGCAGAGGTGTTGTCCGTGCAGCCGTTGGGGATCACATATACGTCGAACTTTTCCCGGGGATAGGTCTGGTTCATGAGGCTTCGAACCAGATGACCCACCACCGCGGCCTCGTTGCGCGCAGGCACGATGACGGCAAAGCGCAGCTCCTTCACGGCGCGCGCCGGCTTTGGGCACTTGCGGAAACTCCCGGCGATGGCAATGGCGGCAAACCAGAGCCCGTAAACCGCCCCAAGGATGGACAGAGAAATGGTCAATGCATTCATATCGCGCCAATTTTAGCACACAAACGCGCGCTTGACAACATACGACACGTTTACTACAATAGAAATTATTGAGGGTGATCGTATGTCGAGCACGCTGCGCGCCAAACTGAGCGCCATGAAGCGGGAGGAGAAGCCCGCGCCGCCCGCCAGAATCCACGAGAGCGGGCTGGTTCGCTATGTCGAGCGCGTGCCCGCGCCGGAGGACCTCTACGCCCTTTCCGGCGAGGCGCTCAGGCGTATCGGTTGGAACGGGCGGGCATTCGACATCGAAAAATGCCTCTTTCTGGACACGGAGACCACGGGCCTTTCCGGCGGCGCGGGCACGGTGGCGTTTCTGGTGGGCCTTGGGTTTATTGAAAACGGCGTCATGACCATCGAACAGTTCTTCATGCGCGATTATTCCGACGAGGCGGAGCTGCTTGCCGTTCTTGCCCGGCGCATGGCGGACTTCTCGTGCGCGGTGACGTTCAACGGCCGCACGTTTGACCTGCCCCTCCTGCGCACGCGCTTCACGCTCAACCGCATGGCGGATGTCCCGGCGCTCTTTGACCTCGATCTTCTCCACCCCGCCCGGCGCGCGTGGAAGCTGCGCATCGAAAGCTGCAGGCTCGCCAACATCGAGGACAAGATTCTGGGTCTGGCAAGAGAAAACGACATCCCCGGCGCGGAGGTGCCCGAGCGCTACTTCTCCTTCCTGAAAACCGGCGACATGGGGCTCATCGACGACGTGATCAGCCACAACCGGCAGGACATCGCGACCCTTGCGCACCTTCTGGCGGAGCTCAACCGCGTTTACGCCCGGCCGGAGGCACAGAAGCACGCACAGGACCTGTTCAGTCTCGGCAAGGCCCTGGAAAGGCAGGGCGAAAGCGCCCACGCCCGGGAGCTTTACCGGTTATCCGCCGTGCCGCGCGGAACAGGCACCATCGCCGGACTGCGCGCGGAATCCGTGGCAGGCGAAGCGAACCGGCGGCTCGCGCGTCTGTGCCTGCGGGCGGACGACTGCGAGGCGGCCATCGCGGCCCTTGAGCAGATGATCGCCCGGGGCCAGTTGGGCGCGTGGCCCCACGTGGAGCTTGCGAAAATCTACGAGCACCGCAAAAAGGACGCCCGCCGGGCGCTTTTGCATACCAGACAGGCGCTTATGTCCTGCGATCCGTCCGAATCGGACGCCGTCAGGCACAGGGAAGCGCGCCTGATTTCCAAATTAAAACGACAGGGGAATGATCGATCATGGGAATGAGAGAACGCTTTCAGGCGAACATGGCGGGCAACCGGGCCTATCGCGCCCACGCCCACGCAAACCGTCTGAACGATACGGGCAAGTCCGCCGAGGCGGAGAAACTGTACGCCGAGGCCATGCGCGGCTATCTGGAGGCTGAAAGGCAGGGCTGCGAAAGCCCGCGGCTCATGACGGGCTTCAGCGTGCTTCTGATGCGCGAGGGGCAGTACGAAAAGGCGCGGGACATCCTTCTGAAGCTCTACCAGAATCCTTCCCTCAGTCAGGACGACAAGTTCCACCTTCGGATCAACCATTCCATCTGCCAGTGGCGGCTTGGCAATGTTGACAAGGCCGTCGAGTCCATGCGTTCCGCCTTTTCGTTTGCCAAGACCAGTCTGTGCTACAACGTCTTCTGCGCCATGCTGAACGAAAAAGCGCGGGAAACGGGCGACTTCGAGGAAGCGGAAAAAATCTGCCGGGAAGCCCTCGGCTACGACGAGGACGACACAGCCACCCTCGCAAACGCGGGCCTCTTGCGCTACTGGAAATACGAAAAAACGGGCGACGGGACGGACCTTGCGGAGGCCCTCAAACGCTTTGAAAAGGCCGTCAAACGAAACCCCAACTATCCCGCCGCACTCGTGGGCCTCGCCCTTGGGGAACAAGCCATGGGAAACACGGAGGACGCCAAGGCGCACATCGACCGGGCGCTCGCCCTCCGCTTCCCCGCCTCCAGCCCCGTCGACCGTGCGTTCGCACTGGAAGCGGCCAAAAAAATCGGGTGAGCCGCGAAACAGACCCCGGCACAGTCGCCGGGGTCTGTTTTTTTGCGCGGATGCACCCGCGCCGCTTGGCGCCAGCGGAAATAAGACGCTTTTTAAACTTTGGTATGTTTTTCAAAAGTCTGTTATTCGCGGTTCTGACATACCAAGGTCTATTCTTGGAAAAAAGTCATCTGCGCGCCGACGTGGGCCTCGAATTTCGTCCGCATGTATGCCGCAATCTCCCCCATCCCGCACATGAGCCCGCTCTCCCTCGCGACTTGGTCCAATCCCGTCCAAAGTTCGTCGCATCGTTCGGTCGGGCAAAAGTAATCGCCTCCGAATCGCGCCGCGTACGCGCGCCGCACGGGCGCGGGGAGGCAGGCAAGCAGGTGTTCCCGCGATCCCGCGCGCATGGTGACGCCGAACGATTCGCCCGGGTATACCCACCTTGCCCCCGCATTCACCGCCGCCCGGGCGATCGCGGCAACATTCTCCGGCGTGTCGTTGATAAGCGGCAGAATGGGCATGAGCAGCACGCCGCAATCGATTCCCGCCTTCGCCAGTGTTTCCAGCGCGCGCAGCCGCTCCGACGAGGGGCACACGTTTTTCTCGATGGTTCGGCACAGCGTATCGTCAAAGGTGGTGATGGTCAGGCTCACGCACGCGGCGGTCCGCTGGGAAATGGCGCGAATCAGGTCGATATCCCGGGTCACCAAATCCGACTTTGTATCTATGGCAACGCCGAAGCCGTGGCGAAGAAGGAGCTCAAGCGCCCCCCGCGTGAGCCGCAGCCTGCTTTCAAGCGGGTTATACGGATCGCTCATGGAGCCTGTGATGACGATGCCCTTCTTGCGCTTGGCCTTGAGGTCGCGCTCAACGACGCGCAGCGCGTCCGCCTTGACGGAAACCCGGTCGAAGTTCTCGATGCGGTAGCAGTCGCTGCGGCTGTCGCAATATACGCACCCATGACTGCAGCCCCGGTAGAGGTTCATGGTGTAGTTTGCGCCGAACCAGCCATCCTCATAGAAAGCGGAGACGATGGTTTTCGCCTCGATTTCGCGGAAATCCATCCTCTCCTTATCCCTTCCCCCGGTCGTAGAATGCGCACGAGACGAGGTGGTCGTTCACCATACCCACCGCCTGCATGAACGCGTAGATGATGGTGGTGCCGACGAACTTAAAGCCCCGCTTCTTGAGATCCTTGCCCAGCGCGTCAGAGATTTCCGTGTGCGTCGGCACGTCCGCGATCCTTTCCCACGCGTTCACGATGGGGTCCCCGCCGACGAATCCCCACAGATAGGCACTCAGCGATCCGAATTCTTCGGCAATGCCGAAGTAGGCCCGGGCGTTTGTAATCGCCGCGTTCACCTTGAGTCGGTTTCGGATGATGCCCGGGTTCTGAAGGAGTTCTTCGATCTTTTCGGGGCCGTAAGCCGCAATGACCGCCGGATCGAAGCCGTCGAACGCCTCCGTCATCGCATCCATCTTTTTCAGGATCGTCGTCCAGCTCAGTCCCGCCTGCATGCCTTCGAGAATGAGCATTTTGAAAAGCGCCCTGTCGTCGCGCACCGGCACGCCCCAAACCGCATCGTGATAGTCCCGCGAGAGGGCGTCGTTCTGTGCCCAACCGCAGCGTGTCAAATCGTTCATTTCATTCTCCTCCAGTCGCTCTGTGAAGCTGACGTCGTGATTCACTCCGCCCGATAACACGATGATAGCACACGGCCAATGATTTGACAACCGGCGCTTCATCTGCTATGATAGGGGCAAAGAACCGGCATGGCTTCAACCGAAGAGCGGATCGACCATGAAAGGCTTTATCAGGCTGCGCGAAGCGCCACATGATAGGGCCTTTTATTTGTTTACGTTCGGAATTCACGCGCGGGGACGCGGCGCTCATCGCCGCATGGCGCAAGCGGGGCGGCGCGGTGCACATGAGCGCCGCGCCCGAGGTTGCGGACGCCATCGCGCGGGCGCTCAGCCGCGCGAACCTTCCCGTGGTCACACACCCGTTCGATCGGAACGGCAGGTTCTTTCTCGCGGAGGAACGCGGCATGCCAGCGGGCTTTCTCCGGCTTGCCGTCGACGGCCCGGATGCGCAGATCGTGCTCATGGTCGAGCGCGGCCGCCGGGGACGCGGAATCGGCCGGACGGGTGCCGCGCGCCCGTTTTAAAAGTGCGAGGACCACGCCGCAGTCATTCACAGGACAATCGCCACTCGCTGCGCATGTTCGCGCGAGCGGGCTTTCGCATGGAGGCGGGCGGCGGGCTTTGGACGCGCCACGCGCTGACCATGCGGGACTTTATTCGTGCAATCCAGGAGGAAGAGGATATGGAACAGAATCTGTACATCACAAAGCTCGACCGCGCGCGGCTTACCCGGCTCATCGACGACGCGCTCTACGGCGGCGCGGAACCCGACGCGGCGTTTCGCGTTTTGCAGGCGGAGCTTTCACGCGCCACGGTGGTGGCGCAAAACGAACTGCCCGGGGACGCCGTCTCCATGCGCACCCGGGCTGTGATCGCGCTGGACGGCGAGGAGGAGGAAATCTCCCTGGTCTACCCGGACGAGGCCGACTGGGCGACGGGCAAGCTCTCCATCCTCTCCCCCGTCGGCACCGCGCTCATCGGCTACCGCGCGGGAGATTGGGTTGACTGGCGAACGCCCGGCGGAACCCGGCGCATCGAGATCAAAAGGGTGCTCTACCAGCCGGAAGCGGCAGGCGACCTCGAGCTGTGACGGGGATTCCGGGCGCCGACCGCTTCACCGAAATTGAAGCGATCTCGAAGGGACAGTCGGGCGATGAAAAGTACCGCGTCGCGACGGAGACGGGCGCGTTTCTGCTCATCCGGATCGGCAGCGCCGCGGAATCCGCGCGCAAAAAAGCGGAATTTGATATGCTGGCGCGCGCCTTCGCGGCGGGCGTGCCAACGCCGCGGCCCGTGGACTTCGGGCTGCGGGCGGACGGCAGCGCTTACGCCATCGTCGATTGGTGCGAAGGCACGGACGCCGAGACGCAGCTCCCCGCGCTGACGCCGCATGCGCGGCGTGCGCTAGGGGAGAAATCCGGCGCGCTTTTGCGCCGCATCCACCAGATAACCGCGCCTGAAAACGCCGAGCCATGGAGCGTCCGGTTCCGCCGAAAGGTCATGTCCCGGATAAGCGCCTACGATACCATGCCGGAAAGGCATCCGGGCGCGGACGCAGTTCGCGTTTTTCTGCTTGCGCGCCAGGGCCTTTTGGACGACCGTCCGCAGACGTTCAATCACGGCGACTTCAACGCCGGCAACCTCATCGTCGCACCCGACGGCACGGTGCGCGCCATCGACTTCAACGCCTACAACGGCGGCTACGGCGACCCGTGGTGGGAGTTGGGCGCGTGCGACGATCCGGATTACCTGAACGGTCAGATCGCGGGCTACTTCTGCGGCAAAGCGCCGCGCACATACTTCCCCCTTTGCGCCTATTACGCCGCCTACGGCGCGCTCGCGGCGGTATGCGACACCCGCGCCGGGGAATACGGGACGCCCGCGGACGGGATCGCACACCTCGAACGCGTACTCGCTTGGTTTGACGGCATGCGCGCCGCGGTTCCCGCGTGGTACCGGCCTTTTGAGATGCCCTGAGGAAGGGAAAGAGCGCCGCGCATACACGGCGCCTCGCCGCTCATTTTTTCCAGTGATTGAGGTTGGGAAGCTGCGCCTCGAGCATCCGGCGTACCTCCGTCTCCTTCATGCCATGGGTCTTTGAAAGGTGTGGCGCGAGGAAATCCGTCAACTCGTCGAGGGATTTGTAGGCCATCTCGCCGTCCGTGTAACACCATTTGCAGTATTCCTCGTTGAACGCCCCGTCCGGCTCCCGGCTCAGCACGTCGTCGGTCATGGGCATGCCGCAGCACTGGCAGATCAGGGCGCGCGGCGCGCCCAGAAGCGTATTGATGGAGACATTGAACAGCTTCGAAATGATTTTCAATGTCTCCGTATTGGGTATGGTTTCCCCAGTCTCCCACCGGCTCACCGCCTGCCGCGTGACGAACAGCTTTTCCGCCATTTCATCCTGGGTAAAACCATGCCTCTTCCTCAAATCCGCCAAAATGGTTCTCGTCTCCATATCCGCGCCCCCTTCCCTTTCCATCGATTATAGCACAAACGCCCGAGATGAAAAGCAACGCGCCGTTGCCCCATGCAAAAGGAGCCGACCCCTTTCAGGAATCGGCTCTCGTTTTCAGATAGCGCATGAGGGACTGGCGCGCGTGGCCCCGGTATCCGGTGACGTCGCCCGCCGCAAGCATGGAATTGAGGATAGCCTCCTCGGTCGCCTCCGCCACCCCGCGGAACACGGCGTCCATTCTGTCCTCGCGGAGGGCACTGAACGGAAGTATGTCCGCCTTTGCCTCGTGAGGGATGCGGTTTGCGGTGGAAAACCCGAGCATTACCTCACCGCTTCCGTGCCCGATGAACGAGCCCAGCCGAATGAGCCCTACCCCCGCGCGCCGGATCGCCCGGTAAAGCTGCCGGTCAGTGAGCGGCAAATCCGTCGCGACGACGACGATGCACGAGCCGCGCTCGATTTCCCCGTCCGGCGCCCAGCTTGCGACGGATTTCCCGTCCACGCGGAAATCCTCCAGCCGCCCGTGGTTTGTGAGGGTCAAGACGCCCAGCGTGAACGCCCCCTCTTTCAAGGGGACGATCCGCGAAGCGGAGCCGATGCCGCCCTTGAGCCCGTGACAGCTCATGCCCTTTCCCGCCCCCACGTCCCCCTCGGCAAAATCCGCCCGCGCATGGGCGATGGCTTCATACAGGTGCTCCTTGCGGACGCTGCGGCGGCGGATGTCGTTCAGGTATCCGTCGTTACATTCGCAAACCACGGGGTTGATGGACGTAAAGCCGCCGTCACACGACGCGAGCATGTAATCAACCATCGCCGCGTGAACGTCCCCCACCGACAGTGTGTTGGTCAGCGCGATGGGCGTCTCGAGCTGGCCGAGCTCCCCAATCTGCATGAGCCCGAGCGTCTTTCCAAAGCCGTTCAGCACATGGGCGGCGGCGGTAAGTTTACTGAAAAACGGGTTATCGGCACAGGGCATGACCACCGTCACGCCCGTCTTGATCTCCCCGTCGTCGAGGGTTGAATGCCCCACGGTCACGCCCGGCACATCGGTGATTTTGTTCAGCGGTCCCGTGGCCATGCGGCCGACACAAACGCCCATTTCTCGAATTCTCATCGGGATTCCCCTCCACGTCATGCGATTCATGATTCCTACGCATTATACAACGCAGAAGGAGAATATGTCAAAGCGCGGGCACGAAATCTCAGGGCAATCAGCCATCTAACAGCTGAATAGAGTGAAGAAGGAACCATCAAAATGATTGAGCTTTGTACGCCGGGAAAACCACAATACAACAAAGCGACGGCTGCTTTGTGGGTATCCGTTTGCATTGCAGCTTGGCATCTGTCCTTTTATGTTATTTTGTTAATGATAACCGTGATACTTTTCTCCTAAAATAATCAATTCATCTGCTTCGTGAAATCTTGCCAAAGAACAGATGCTTCGATATAGGCCATCCATATCTACCGCTTTTTCTTTTTGAATATTTATCTCCTTAACAATAAGTAATTTCTTTTTTCTGTCAAAATTGCAGTCCACAAACCCCGCCATCTCATTTTTGGATAAAATAGATAGCGGCCATTTCATACACTTTTTCTTAAAATACTCAAAACTAAAAGAATAAGAAAAAAAGGTGTTCAGCCAACGCTTGTCTCGTATAATCCCCTCCATAGGGGATAGCAATGAGACTTCATCCACACTCCCTGTCCCTTGCTGTTGCAAGACTGCTAACACCTTGTTCGCGGCAACATAGGTTTTCTTCAACGTCTCTACATGAATGTCAGTAATTAATTCCTTAAACCGAAGAGATGAAATCGCCGTTGATATGTCTTCTGTGTTCAGTCCGGTAATCGCCTTCATATGAGCAATGTCGGTAATTCCAAAAGAACAAATGAGCTTGTACAAAATGATCCCAACGGCATCAATATTGCTAATTTCAATCACGGCGGATTTATCTTTCAGCAAATCCTCTCGTAGGGCAAATACTGGTTCCCTGAATGTTCCAGGTAACCTGTTAGAGACGATTATGTCATTCGTAATCCTCATGTTGAAAAATACCCGGAAAATAGGGAGAGAATTATTAAGCAGACCTTGTTTTCGACCCTTTGTATAGGCGTCCCATTCCTCCGCAAGGCCAAGATGCTCCCACAAACTGTGTTTCGTACATGAATGCATTTCATAAAACGCCCGTCTTAGCTTCTCTTCTTCCGCTAATAGTTCATTGCTTTGACGCTCACATTTTTCTTGCACTCTTGATTTTCCCCAACGCACAATTCTTTCCGTCGCAGTATTATATATATCTAATTCACAAGTGGGAACAATAAAAAGATTTCGCTTAAAAATGTTTGCTTCAACGATCTTCTTTTTTTCATAGGCGATACTGTCGTAATCTGTGACCTTAAACCCCGGCACTCTACTCCAAAGAACCAAATAATGACTCAAATGCAAAATAGGACATGGGTCATACTGTATGCCCGATAAATCAGACACCACTTGCAAAACATGATTTTTGTCCTTTTTCAGCAAACATTGCCCAGATAGAATTAGCGTTCTTGCGTCATTTATAGTTATTAACATACGGCGTACTCGACACCTTCTTTCATCATATTGATGTTTCGTTGTTTTATCACAACCATGTTCTTTGCGTCCCTGATAAGTATTTATGTACTCTCGCCCCTACTCCCGCACGTTCCCCATCGGGCAAAGGGAAGCGGCGCGCCGGCAGGCGGGGCGGTTCGCACAAAGCCCAGAGCGGGCAGACGGAGAGAGAGGCGGCGCAGGTCACGGGCGGTTATGGACCGGACAGACCGCCGCCATCGGCGGCGAAGCCGTAACCGTCCGAATGGGTCACACGCTTCAAGGAAGCGGGTAAAACGCACCCCGTCTCCGGCGCGATTCTATCAAATATTGTAGCATAAATGTGTGAATATTTCTATGATGATTTGGCGTAGCCCCGCTCATAACCCTGCCAGTCCATGTTGACCCGAAGTTACCCTGTAAACAAGAATAAGCCTCTCTGCGAAACGACGCCGCAGCCGCGACGACAGACGTGATCTTGCGGGATATTTTCATGGAATATCTGCACCCATGCTACAAGGGAAGCAAAACATATTTCCGCAAGGCAACTGTATCCACGGGAGACGCAGACAAGTAAGCAAGTACAGCAAAACCCGGCACAGCACTGGATTTTTCGTCTGTTGGAAGGGTGGGGGCATCATGATAGGATTACAGGGAGCCTTTTTGAGGTTTGTGCAATTTTCAGTTCTCCGAGGCGCATTTTCCGCTGCCCTTGCACACGAAAGCCGCCTGTGCGCCCGTCGTCTATTCCTGCAAAAGAACGCCGAAAGCCAGTATTCTGAGGTAATTTACAGATAAACAAATAAGCCCGCCACAACCGGCGAGCTTATTTGCACCGACGAATGTCGGTATTGATGGCGGAGAAGCCGGGATTTGAACCCGGGCGGCACTCATCGCACCCTACTCCCTTAGCAGGGGAGCCCCTTCGGCCTCTTGGGTACTTCTCCATATCATATGATGGCGGAGAGAGAGGGATTCGAACCCCCGGTGCCTCTCGACATCACTGGTTTTCAAGACCAGCGCCTTAAACCACTCGGCCATCTCTCCAGAAATCAAAACCAGCGAAAGTAATTATAGCAGGAATCGCCGCCAAAGTCAACGATAAAATCTCACCTTCATGAGGTGCTTGTTCGGGTTCTTCTGCCCTCTGCCCAAAATGGCGCGCCCTCCCATCCCAGGAATGGCCGAAACAGTCGAAATGCGGATTGACATTCCCATACAATCACCATATACTTAGTATAATGTTTGAAATGTGGCGAAATGTTGTACATTTCTTTCATGCACGCCGCAAGGAGTCGGTGCCGGCGCGCGGATCAGGGACGAACACGATTCATATGAAGCTTAAGGAGGTTTTTAGCGTGACTGCAAAGCAATTGTTCAAGGGAACGATGCCATTCAACATTGCGAAACTTGCGCTTGGCGGTGCGACGCTCCTTCTGTCGGCAATCCTGCTGGCCATCTGTCTGGGTCTCGGGTGGTTGTTCGGCGGGGGCGGCATGGGCGTCATGTTCATTATTTGGATCGCCGGGACGGGCGTGATTCAGTTTTTTCTGATGCACTACATCGGGTATCTCGTGAAGGCGGGACACATCGCGGTGATCGCGGAAGCCGTGGCCACGAGGCACATTCCGGCCAATCAGGTCGCATACGGAAAGAATATCGTCAAAAAACGTTTTGCCACATCAAACATCTATTTCGCGGTGGACAAACTGGTGGCCGGCTCGGTGCGCCAGATTCAGCGCACAGTCGACGCAACCGCGAACATGTTCTCATTTATACCGGGCATGAAGTCCATCGCAGGGATTGCCAACCTGTTTGTCGGCATTTTTCTGGGCTACATCGACGAATGCTGTCTCGGGTACACGTTCCTCCAGAAAAAGCAGAATGCGTACAAAAGCGCCGCGGACGGCGTCGTCCTATACGCGCAGAACTGGAAGGTGCTGCTGAAAGACGGCGGAAGGACAACGCTGAAGGTGGTTCTGCTTTCGATTGCGGCGGTGCTTGCGATCTTTGTCCCCATCGGCCTTCTGTTTAAGCTGTTCGGATGGAGCTCATTCCTGGCGTTTCTCTTTGCCTTGATGATCACCTGGGTTGTCAAGTTCGCGTTCCTGGACAGCTATATCATGATTCAAATGATGACTTCCTATCTGAAGGTTGCCCAGGATACGCAGATTACGTTTGATCTGTATGACAAGCTTTGCGGCATCTCCGGCAAGTTCAAGGAGCTGTTTCGGAAGGGTGGCGGCACGCCCGAATCCGGCACGCCCGCATAACCCGTTCGACGGGGCGCGGCCTTTTACAAATATACCCCTGCGAATATGCGCAGGACGGCGGAGTAAACTCCGCCGTCCGTTTTTTTGCGTCCCCATTTAGGAATGCCGGTAAACCTGCCAACCCATGTAATTTCCCAGGGCCTCCTCCAGTGCGTCCGCGCAGGCCGCCTGGGTCAGCGCAACGTGGTGCTCGTAGCCGTTTTGGGCAATGTGGCGCATGAGCGCGTTCAAATTCTTCACCTCGCACACCGCGATGCCGCCGAACGTCTCGAGCGGGTCGTCCGTGAAGCTGCCCTGCCCGAGATAGCACTTGATGACGCCGTTTTTGTCGTCCGTCGAAACCTTCAAAAACGTCATTTCAGACGCGCGCACGCGCCCCTTCAGCCCACCGAAGCTGTATTCCGCGCCCAGCGTCGTCGCGAGGATATCGAGATTCCCGATCTCCGGCTTCTCCCGAAACGCAGTGGCCGGATAGTTGGAACAGTGCACATTGACGCACTTGTCGGGCTCGTTTTTGTAGTTGTTGTTCCAGTCCTGATAGATTGGATTGACGCCCGACGCCTTCCGGAGCGCCAGCATCGACACCGCGCCCATGACGTCCGTCTCACACGCGGAGGGCATGCCCTTGACGCCCATCATGCTCATGGACAGGCACGCGGCGCAGCCGTAGTTGGCTTCCACGCTGTCCCAGCATTGCACGGCGCTGGCGTCGCAATGATGCTCTTCCATCCAGTTCTCAAAGGCAATGCACAGCTTCGCCTGCCGCTCCACCTTCTCATCCGAAATGCCGGCGCAGATGTTCCCGTACGCGCGGATTTCCGCAATCTTTCTGTCGATTAAACCGCGGTCGGTAAGCGCCTCAATGTCCGCGAAGATTTCGCTCATGTCCTCGGTCTCGACGGTGATGCCGCAGCTCTGGAGCAGCTTTTCAGAATAGCGCACGGTGCGGAAGGGCAAGACGCGCGCGCCGAACTGGGCGATGCGCGCGGTGCGCATGGACCTCACCACCGCGCAGACCCGGGCGAAGCGGTCGACGTCCGCGTGGAATTCCTCGCCGTCTACCGGGCAGGTGTGCCGGGCCGTAAGGGTGTACTTGATGCCGTACTGGTAGAAATTGTTGCACAGGGAAAGCTTCCCGCAGAAAGCGTCCCGGCGGTTCTCGAGCTGGAGCTTGTCGAAATCGTCGTCGCAGGCCTGCACGAGGATGGGACAGTCGAGCTTCGACCAGCGGATGGCGTCGGCGACGCCCGTCTCCTCCCCAAAGTTGGGCAGACATACGATGATGCCGTCTATCTCGTCGGCGCGCGCCCGAAAAAGCGCCGCACACTTTCTCGCCTCCTCATAGGTCATGGTCTCGCCCATGAACGTATCCTCGGTGGAAAGGGCGATGTAGGAATGCCCCCAAGCCGTCAAACTTTCCAGCAATTTTTCCCGGGCCGTCAAAACCAGATGATCCGGGAAAAAGGACCGGTTCGAAATAATAACCCCAAAAGTCGCCATAATACCCTCCCTATCGTTTCCCATAATGGGATGCCAAAGGGACTAAGTCCCTTTGGCAGGGGTCCGGGGGCGGCGCCCCCGGCGTCACCCCCGCGCCTTCCCCAGCGCCTTTCTCCAATCCCCGCGCATCGCCGCGCGCCTCGCCCGCTCCATCCGCGGACGGTAAACCGCCGCCTCCACGGCCAACGCTGGAATCTCTTCGAAATTCGCGTAGAAGCCCGTCGCGAGGCCCGCCACATAGGCCGCGCCGAGGCCCGAAAGCTCGCTCGCGCCGGGACAGACGACCTCGCAATCCGCGTAATCCGCCTGCATCTGCATGAGAAGCGCGTTCCCCGCACCGCCGCCATCGGCCTTGACCACCGCCATTTTGCCCCCGATCGCCTGTTCCATGGCCTCAAGCACATCCGCATCCTGCATGGCGACCGCTTCCAGCGCCGCGCGTGCGACGTGGGCGCGGGTGGTGCCGCGGGTCATGCCGCAGAGCACCGCCCGCGCGTTTAAATCAAAGTGCGGCGCGCCCAAACCCGAGAGCGCCGGCACGAAGGCCACACCGCCCGCGTCCGGCACCGTCCGCGCCAGACTTTCGATCTCGGCGGCGTCCCGGAACATGCCCATCTCGTGGCAAAGCCAAACAAGCGCGTCCCCCGAGCAGGTGACGTTTCCCTCGAGCTCGTAAAACACCTTCCCCCGAAACCCGAAACCCACCGCCGCCGTCAGCCCGTTTTCGGGGATGAGCGGCCTTTCTCCCGTGTTCAGCATGACGGACGAGCCGGTGCCATAGGTCGCCTTGACCATGCCGGTTGCGTGGCAGCCGTGGCCAAAAAGGCCCGCGTGGCTGTCGCCCAGAACGCCCGCGATGGGAATGCCGCGGTACGTGCCGTAGTCCGCGTCGGCGGGAAGAATTCGCTCGGCAAAGCAAGCGCGCCCCAGTCCGAACAGCGAAAGCATGTCCGCGTCCCATTCAAGGGTCCCGAGGTTCAGAAGCTGGGTGCGGCCGGCGTTTGTGTAGTCCGTGGCGAATGTCCTTCCGCCCGTGAGCCGGTAGACGAGGTATGTATCGACGGTGCCCACGCACAAATCCCCCGCGTCCATGCGCAGGGCGATGTCCGGATTCTCCCGCCGAAACGCCGCGATCTTGCTCCCGGGCAGGTAGGGCGAAAGTGCCGCGCCGGTGATTTTGCGCGCAAAGTCCGCGCGCCCGGCCAGCTCGTCGCAGACATCCTTGCCGCGAATGTCCTGCCATACCATCGCGGGCGCGACGGGAATCCCCGTCTTCCTATCCCAAACCACCGTCGTCTCCCGCTGGTTGGTGAGGGCCAGCGCCTTGACGTCCCGGCACGGGATGCCCTCCAGTACCTCCGCGAGGATGACTTCCACATTTTCAAAAATTTCCTGCGCGTCATGTTCCACGCGGCCCGGGGCCGGATAGAACTGCCTGTGCGGCCGCGAAGCGCGCCGGACGATCTCTCCCCGGGCGTCCACCAAAAAAGCCTTGCTGGCCGAGGTGCTCTGATCCACGGAAACGATATAACTCATTTGGCGAGCTCCCTGGCCGCGCGGGCAATGCCGTCCGCCGTCAGACCGTAGTGTTCAAATACGTCATGGTTTGTGCCGGAATAGAGCGTCTCGTCGGGCAGCCCCAGTATTTTCATCTTCACCGGGCAATTCTGCGCGGCAAATTCCGCCACCGCGCCGCCCAGCCCGCCGTGTACGCTGTGCTCCTCCACGGTCAAAATGCGGCCCGTCCCCGCCGCCTTGGAAATGGCCGCGACATCCAGCGGCTTTATGGTGTGCATGTCGACGACGGCGGCGGAAATCCCCTCGGCCCCAAGCGCCTCCGCCGCGCGGACAGACGGATAGACCATCTCACCGCAGGCGATGATGGCGAGGTCACCTCCCTCGCGCAGGAAATTCGCCCTGCCGATCTCGAAGGGCGCGTCCTCGCCGTACACGTCCTCCACCGCGCCGCGCCCCACGCGCACGTAGGCGGGTTCGCCGGATTCGGCCAGGGCACGGGTCAGTTTCACCATCTGGTTGGCGTCGCAGGGCAAAAACATCTGCAGCCCCGGCACCGCGCGCATGAACGCCACATCCTGCACGGCATGATGGGTGCCGCCCAGCGCGCCGTAGCTCACGCCGCCGGACACGCCGATGACCTTGACGTTCGTGTGGGAGTAGGCCACATCCACCTTCACCTGCTCGGCGGCGCGTGTGGCGTAAAAGCTCGCCGGGCCGCACACGAAGGGAATCAGCCCGCAGCGGGCGATCCCCGCCGCGATGCCCACGGCGTCCTGCTCCGCGATGCCGCATTCCACGAACTGCGCCGGGCGCTCGCTGACGAAATCGTTCAGCGTCACGGAACCGCGGCTGTCCGTCGCCAGCGCGAATATCCTTTTGTCCGCCCGCGCCAGCCGCAAAAGCTCCTCGGTAAACGCCTGTCTCAACGCCTTCATGCCCAGTCGACCCCCTTTACGCCCAGTGCCACATACGCGGCCGCGAGCTGCTCCGCGCTGGGCACGTGATGGTGCCATTCCGCCCTGTTTTCGGCAAACGGAAGGCCCTTGCCCTTCACCGTTTTCGCGATGAGGCAATGGGGCTTCCCGGCGGTGCGGTCCGAGGAAAAGTACGAAACCAGCGCCGCCATGTCGTTGCCGTCCGCCTCCGCCACGTCCCAGCCGAAGGCGCGCCACTTGTCCGCGAAATTTTCAAGCGCCATCACATCCTCGGTGGAGCCGCTGATCTGAAGCCCGTTGCGGTCGACGACGGCCCACAGGTTGTCAAGCCCGTAGTTCGCGCCGGCCATGGCAGCCTCCCACACGCTGCCCTCCGCCTGTTCCCCGTCGCCCATGAGCACGAACACCTTATGGTCTGTGGCGAGACGCTTTTCGGCAATGGCCATGCCCACGCCGATGGGCAGCCCGTGGCCCAGCGCGCCGGTCGACATTTCAACGCCCGGCACCTTGTTGTTGGGGTGGCCGATGAGGGGGCTGCCGGGCTGGGAGTAGGTATTCAGATCCGCCTTGGGAAAGTACCCGAGATCGGCCAGGATCGCCCAATAGCCCTCCACTGAATGGCCCTTGCTCAGGAGAAAGTGGTCGCCGGAACGCCTGACCTCATAAAAGAGGCAGGTCAGGATGTCCAGGCTGCTCATGGCGCCGCCCGTGTGTCCGGTCTTGGCGCGGGCGATCATGGTCACCGCGTCGGCGCGCCGGAGGGATGCCGTTTTTTTCAGTTCCGAAAGATTCATGAAATGCTCCTTTGTTGCAGTGCGATCTTTTTCTCCATTTCCTTTTGAACCAAGTCGATGATGACCGCGACGATGATGACGACGCCCTTGATGACCATCTGCCAGAACGAGGAGACGCCCATCATGGTCATGCCGTCGTTTAGGACGTTGATCACCAGAATGCCGATGATGGTTCCGCCGATGGAACCCACGCCGCCGGACATGGAGGTTCCGCCCAGAACCACCGAGGCGATGGCGTTCATTTCCCAGGATTCGCCCGTGGCGGGATGCGCGGCCTTGAGCTGGGAGGTCACAATGGCGGCGCACACGGCGGCGCAGAAGCCCGAGAACATGTAGACGAACATCTTGACCTTCTCGGTTTTGATGCCCGAAAGCTTCGCCGCGCGCTCGTTGCCGCCCACGGCGTAGATCTGGTTGCCCAAAGGCGTCGCGCGCATGATGAACCACGCGGCCGCGGCAACCACGATGAACACCACGATGGAATAGGGTACGTTGATGCCCGGAATCGCCGCGGAGCCGATTTTGGCAAAGCCCAGGTTCCCCAATTCCGCCGAGCCGATGAGGTTCGGGAACGTTGCGCCGCCGTTTGAAAGCATCGCGAAGCCCCGGCAGACGTACATGGTGCCCAGCGTCGCGATGAACGCCGGAATCTTCAGGCGCGCAAGCAGCACACCGTTCAGAAGCCCGATGAGCATGGCGAGCAGCACCGAGATGACCATGATGAGCGGCACATTGGGATAAATGGTCGCATCCAGGAAAGGCAGCCGGATGCCCCGGGTCATGAGCATGCCCGTGACCATGCCGCACAGCCCCACCACCGCGCCCACGGAAAGGTCAATGCCGCCGGTGATGATGACCAGCGTCATGCCGATGGCCAGAAGGCCGTAAATCGAGGAGTGCTTGATCATCAGGACGATGGACGACCAGCTTGTGAAGTTGGGCGCGGCAAACGCAAAATAGATCACGAGGATCAGAAGCGCGATGAACGTGCGGCCCTTGAGCAAAAGCATCCCCATGGAGCGGTTGGCGGGTTTCGTCGCCTGCTTGTTCATATCCTTATGCCCCCCCGGCGATTTTCTTCGCGGTATTCAGGTTGGCGGCGGAGGCCCGGACGAGGGCGTCCTGGGTGATTCCGTCCCCCGAAAGGTCGGCGGTCACTTTCCCGTTTGACATGACCAGCACGCGGTCGCACACGGAGATGATCTCCTTGAGCTCGCTGCCCACGAACAGGACGCCCATTCCGTTTGCCGCAAAACCGCGCATCAACTTGAAGATGTCGGTCTTTGCGCCCACGTCGATGCCGCGGGAGGGCTCGTCCATCATGAAGATGTCCGCGTTTGCCATGACGCACTTCCCGATGACGACCTTCTGCTGGTTGCCGCCGGAAAGCGAGGTGATGAGATGGCTCACGTCCGCGACCTTCACCTGCAAGTCCTTCACCGTTTTCTCCACGGCCCTGCGGGCCTCCTTCTGCCGGATGACGCCGTGGCGCGTGTGCCGGGGAAGGCTCGTGATGCGCATGTTGTTAAGGATGCTCATGGTTTGAATGAGCCCGTCGCGTTGGCGGTCCTCCGGCACGAGCACCATGCCCCGGGCGATGCGCGCGGCGATGCCCGGCCGGGTCACCGGCTCGCCCTTGACCTTCAAGCGGCCCGCCGCCTCCGGGTGCATGCCCATGAGGGATTCCACCAGCTCCGTGCGCCCCGCGCCCATGAGGCCGTAGATGCCCAGCACCTCGCCCCTGAAAAGGGTAAAGGACACGTGGTCGACGGTGTTCCCGCCGCCCAGCCGCGGAAGCACGAAGTCCGCGACCTCGAGCACCGGCACGCGGGCGCCCGCGAAGGGGATTTTCTCGATTTCAAGGTGCGTGTGGCCCACCATGCGCTCAATGATCCAACTGACGTCGATGTCCCGGACCCGCGCGGCGTCGATCCGGTTGCCGTCCCGCAGGATGGTCACGTTGTCGCAGATGTGCATGATCTCTTCGAGCCGGTGGGAGATGTAGATGATGGCGATGCCCTGCTTTTTGAGATCCTCAATGAGGGTAAAGAGCACGCCCACCTCGGCGCTCGAGAGGGAGGACGTCGGTTCGTCCATGATGAGCACCTTCAGATTATCATACAGCATCGTCTTGGCAATTTCAACGATCTGTTGCTGTCCCACGCGCAAATTAAGCATCTTTTCGTTGGGATCGATGTCCTGCTGAAGCCGCCCAAGGATTTTGCGCGCCTTCTCCGCCTGGGCCTTCCGGTCGACGGTGATGCCCCGCGTCAGCTCATGGCCCGCGAACATGTTGTCCGCCACGCGCATGTCCCGGAAGAGGTTCAGCTCCTGGTGGATGATGCCCACGCCCGCCCGGCTCGCCTCGCGCGTGTTGGCAAAGCGTACCTCCCGGTCCTCGAGGAAAACACTCCCCTCCGTGGGACGCTCGATGCCCGCGAGAATCTTCATGAGCGTGGACTTGCCCGCGCCGTTTTCTCCGATGAGGGCATTGACCTGCCCGGCATACACCTCAAAATCCACGCTTTTGAGCGCCACCGTGCCGGGGTAGACCTTCGTGACCCCCTTGACCTCCATCATGGGCTGCATACTCAACCACCCACTTCCACGATGGAAACCGGCACGATGAGAATGCTGTCCGCGTCGGCGTAGGAGGAAACGGCCACGCAGCCCGTCAGCGCAATTTCCTTGCCCACCAGCGCGTCGGGATCGAGGGACGCGAGCACGTCCTTCTGGACGCGCGCGTTGAACGCTTTGGTGAGCTCCGCGAACGTCACCTGATTGCCGAAGTCGTCCAGCTTCAGAAAGCCCACCGCGTCGCGCAGGGCATTTGTCTTGATGACGGAGGAAATCTGCACCTTGGCGTCCGCCCGGCCGTCGTAGGGCATGACGTCAATGAGCAGCCGCTTCTTGGAATCCTTTTCCGGATTCTCGATCTCAAGCACCTTGACCTTTCCCTCGACGCAGAAATTGTACGCGCTGGTGGCGTTCTCGCGGGTGGCGTTTTGTGCTCCATAGACAGGGAGGTCGGCCTTGACGCCCTCCACCACCGCCGCGACGTCGATGGCCTTTTCCTTGATGGCGGGGAGCATTTTCGTCTCCCAGTTGTCGAGACAGTACTGCTCGGCGACGCTCAGCTCGACAGCCGCAACCTCGTTGCCGCCCGCGTCCAGCGTCGTCGCGCCCTTTTTGTCCCACACCACCGTCACCCGGCACGTCAGCGCCGCAAGGGCCGCGAGAACCGCCGCCACGGCCAGCTTCACGATCCATCCGTTGGTTTTCCGCATGGTTCCACCCTCTCATCCGGCGCGGCCCCTCCCGCAAGGGAAGGGGCCGTCTCAATGGACTAAATTGCAGGCACTTATTCCGTGAGCGCGAAGTTTTCGAGCTGCGCCGCGTTGTCCGCCGTGATGAGCACGCAGTCGAAGAGCTGCTTCTCCTCGGCGACCATGGGCGCGCCGTTTGTGATGTAATAGTCCGCCTGCTCCACCGCGTAGGCCGCGATGGCCGCGATGGGCTGAAGGCCGGTTCCCTTGATTTCGCCGCGCAGGATGGAATCGCGCACGTCGTTGGAGCCGTCGAAGCCGCACACGATGACGTCGGTCATGCCGGCATTGAGGCAAGCCTCGATGACGCCCATGGCCATGGTATCGTTGCCGCAGATGACGCCCTTGATGTTCTCCGCGCCCTGGGCCTGAATGATGGATTCCATCTTGTCATAGGCCTCGGTCTGATCCCAGTTGGCGGTCTGCTGGTCGAG
Source organism: Bacillota bacterium (assembly GCA_023435435.1). Classification (GTDB taxonomy): domain Bacteria; phylum Bacillota; class Clostridia; order Christensenellales; family Aristaeellaceae; genus RUG11247. The sequence goes on from JAEYRW010000105.1 coordinate 22,551, forward strand.
GAGCACCATGTCCGGATACTGGTCGATGACGCCGTGGAAGCCCTCGGAGCGCACGCCGGCGTTGGTGTCGGACTCCTTGCCCGTCAGCTCGACGTAGCCGCCATCTTCCCCCATCTGCTCGACAAAGTACTCAGCCACAAGGCTCGCGCCCTGATAGTTGTTGGAGACGATCTGGGCGACCGCGTCGCCGGTGGAGTTGATTTCCCGATCCACCAGGAAGGTGGGAATCCCGGCTTCCTTGGCCTGCTGAATGGGAGCGATGGAGGCGTCCGCGCCCGCGTTGTCGCAGATGATGGCCACCGCGTGGTTGGCGATGGCGGTCTCAAAGTGCTGCTGCTGGAGCACCGGATCGTCGTCGTGCTGGAGAACCATGGTCTCGTAGCCCAGCTCCGCCGCCTTCGCGGACGCGGAATCGGCCACGGTCTTGAAGTAGGGATTCGAGTGGGACGGGGTGATGATGACGATCAGGCCCTTGCTCGCTTCCGCGAACGCGCCGGTTGCCATTGTCAGCACCATCAGAGTCGCCAGAACCAGGGCAACGATCTTCTTCATGGGGTTTCCTCCTCTGCTCTGTTGCCGCTTCGCGGCTATCAACGGTATATTATCATATAATTTTCAATAACGCAATATACCAGATAAATATTTTTATCTGTTTAGCTAATAGTTTAGCAAAATATTTTGCATAATCTGATGAAATGATCGGTGAAAACGAGCCGGCCGTATTTACACGCACCCCTTGTACGGTGTATAATGTCGAAAAACCGATTGTGGAGGGGTTCGCTTGCCAAAGGTGACCATCCGGGACATCGCAAAGCGCGCGGGCGTATCGCCCGCGACGGTTTCCAACGTGCTGAACCGCAAAAACCGCGTGAGTGAAATGACGCGCGCATCCATTCTGGCGGTGGCATCGGAAATGGGCTATCTGAACGGCGCGGTGGCGCTCCGGGCGAGCATCCGGCTGGTAATCTACAAAAAGCACGGGCTCGTCGTCATGGACACGCCGTTTTTTTCGGAGTTGGTCAGCGGCGTCGAGCAAACCTGCCGCGCCCACGGCTACTCCCTGACGATCTCCTATGTGTACGGCTTTTCCGGCGACCGCGCACGCCAAATCGAGGAAATTCTCGCGGACACATCCCAGGCGATCCTTCTGCTCGCCACGGAAATGGACGAGGACGACTTCGCGCCGTTCGAAAAGGCGCGGGTACCGCTGTTGGTTCTCGACGGCTACTTCTTCGGGCGGGCGTACAATTCCGTGTGCATCAACAACTTCGACGCGGGCTGTCTGGCCGCGCGCTGTTTTTTGGAAAACGGACATGAACGGTTCGGGATCCTCGATTCCTCAAAGCCGTTTTACAACACAGGAGAGCGCTGCCTGGGCTTTCTGGCATACCTTAGACGGCACGGACGCGGGGTTCGGGACGAGGACATCTTCCGGGTCGAGCCCACCATGGAGGGCGCGTACCGCGACATGGGCGAACTGATGGCGGTACGGAGGGAAAGGCTCCCGGGCGCGCTCTTCGCGATCAACGACATCATCGCGGTGGGCGCCGCACGGGCGCTCAAGACGAGCGGCTGCCGCATTCCCCAGGACGTATCTTTGATCGGCATGGACGATTTGCCCATCTGCCAGATCGTGAACCCGCCCCTGACGACGGTGGCCGTGCCCAAGACGGGGCTCGCCGTTTCCGCGGTCAACCGGCTCATCCGGATGATCGGCGGGGACGACGACATCGTCCAATCCATCCGCGTCGGCGTGCGCCTCGTCGCCCGGGAAAGCGTGCTGCGCGTGGAGCGCGCCCCGGAGAAGCGCTGATTTTCTCTTATCACAAAATCCGATGCCCGTTTCGCGGGCGGCCCGTTGAACGCGCCGTCCCTTTGTGTTATATTGAATCCACCTGAAATCGGAAGGGATATGCCATGAACCGAATGAGCGAGCTTCTCAGAACGCTGCTCCCGGTGATCGCGGTGCTGGGCATCGGCATGCTCTGCCGCGCCCGGAAATTGCTGACGCGGGATGGCATCAACGCCCTCAAGCGCGTCGCGGTGGAAATCACCCTGCCCGCCGTGCTGCTCGGCGCGTTCGCCACCGCTGAATATACGGCGCGCAGCATCGTGCTTCCGGTGATCATGTTCGCGGTGTGCGTGGCAGCCTGGGCGCTGGGCAGGCTCGCGCGCAGGCTGCTCGGCATTGATTCGCGCTTCGTGCCGTTTCTCACCACAGGCTTCGAGGCAGGCATGCTGGGCTACACGCTGTATGCCATTCTGTTCGGCGCGGACGCGACGCAGAATTTTGCCCTCGTGGACCTCGGCCACGTCCTTTTCATCTTTACGCTGTACAAGATTCTCCTGGGCATGGACGCGCCGGAGAAAACGCGTCCCGCCGCGCTGATGCGCGGCATGCTGACCTCGCCCATCATGCTCGCCCTGTTTGCCGGCGTGCTGCTGGGCGCCACCGGACTCTACCGCGCGCTCATGCCGAGCGGCGCGGCGGGCGTCCTGGACGCGTGCGTGAAATTCATCGCCGCGCCGACGAGCGTGCTCATCCTGCTGTCCATCGGCTACGACCTGTCCATTGGGGAAATCCGGTGGGCTCAGACGGTCAAGATCGTCGCCATACGGCTCGTCATCATGCTGCCGCTGATGGGCGCAACGCTGGGCGTCACCACCCTCCTGTTCGGCTACGAACGGCTGCTGGCGGGGGCGATCCTTCTGATGTTCGCGCTGCCGCCGCCCTTCGTGCTGACGGTCTTCGCGGACGACGCGGGGCAGCGGGCGTATGTCTCGTCCGCGCTCTCCGTCTCGACGCTGGTGGCCATCGCGGGTTTCGCGGTTCTGGCGGCGGCGATGGGATAAGGATTTGAAACCGGAACGCGAAAGGAGCAAGAGGAATGCGCAAGGATTTGGATGCCGTTCTCGACCGCAACGCCGGATTTTCGGACGGCGCGGTGAAAGCGGGCGCGCTTCTGCACATCAAGAGCATCGGCGAAATCGAGCCACCCCTTCCAAAGAAGCTGGAGGACTGGCATTTTCCGCGGGACTGGCGCGCGTACATGGCGGCAAGCGTCGAACGCTTCCAGCGGCTTTGGGAAGCCCGCGCGGACGTCGCGGACGACTGCATCCCCTACATGGCGCCTTATTACGGCATCGCGGAGCACAGCTCGTTCGTGGGCGGAGACGTGGTCTACGGGGGAAACACATCCTATCACGTGCATCCCCTTTCGGACTGGTCGCGCTTCGACGAGCTGCGCCTGACGGAGGACAACGAAAACTTCCGCATGCTGCTCGACAGCATGTGTACTCTCAAGGAGCGCGCGGCCGAGGTTGGGTTCCTTCCGTCCCTGCGCGGCGTGGAGGCGCCCATGGACATGGCCAACGCCGTGCGGGGCAACGACTTGTTTTACGATCTGTACGACGATGCGGAAAATGTCCACAGGCTCTGCGCGTTCTGCCTCGAGGCGGGCCTCTGGACCATCGGGCATCAGGCGGCAATCGTCGGAACCGTCCGGGGCTGCACGCTCAGTGGGTACGGCATCATGATGCCCGGACGCGGCATCGGCCACTTTTCGGAGGACGCCTCCTGCCTTTGCTCCGCCGCACAGTACGGGACCTTCGGCCTTCCGTATACCCGGCGGCTGCTCGAACAATATGACTGCGCGCAGGCGCACATCCACGCGGCGGGACGGCAGGTGCTGCCCGCGGTGGGCACGCTCGAAAAATGCAAGTTTATCGAAATCTCGCGCGACCCCAACCAGCCCGCGCCCATCAGCGTCCTCAAAGAGTACGAGCGGTGCTTCGACGGAAAGATTCCAATCGTCACCGTCACCCTGGAGGAACTGGAGCGGGAGCGGGAATACCTCAAGGGCCGCAAGACCATTCTCTGGCTCAACTGCGACACCCTCGCGCAGGCAAAGCGGGCGGTCGATCTGGCGCACGAAATCAACGACGAACTGAAATAAAGACAACCCCCGGCGGATCGGCAGCAATGCGTGCCGCCCGCCGGGGGTTTTGAGGAGGGACTATTCGATTCCCGGCGTCATCAGCACAAACTGGACGCTGCGCGTGTCCGCGTTCCGGTCCGACAAAAAGGAATGCATTTCAAATTCCCCGCCGAACGCGTCCTTGACCATCTCGCCGATGTCGATCTTCGCGATACCCGCCGCAAAGATGGCGGCGTTGGCAGTGGCTTTCTGGGCCGCGGTCGCGGCCGTGTCAAGCCCGGTGGCGAGATCACCGATGCCGGCCGCAATCCCCTGATACCCGGCCAGAAGCGCCGCGAATTCCGTCGAGAGCGCGTCGTCGCCCGAGAGCTTTTCCTGGAACGCCGCCATGGACTCCGCAAGGGCGTCCGCGTTCGTGGAGAGCGTCCCGGCAGCGTCGCCCGCGTCGCTCAGACTTTCCGACAGGCTGCCGACGCCGGTGGCCATGGCCTGCGCACTGGCGGAGAAGGTGTCGAGTTGATCCGAAAACGCCGCGTCGTCAATGGACACGTTGAGCCGCACCCCGGCAAACTGAATGGGGTCCATTCGGAAGTCTGTCACGTCCGCCTCGAATGAGAGCTTCGCTTCGCTTCCGGGGGTGACGATCCAGCCCAGCGCGTAATCGCTCCCGGCGGAAACCATTGTGGCGCCCTCCGCCACAACGTTTGCGCAAAGGGCCGCGTCCAGGGTCGCCGAAACCTCGAGGCTGTACGCGTCGTACCAGCCCGCCTGTGCGGACGGATTCTGCGCCACCGTGATTTCGATTCCCAGGTGTCCGCTCGCGCCCGCCAGCGCCGCCGCGTCCGCGGTTGCGCCGTCCAGCGCGTAGGCGATGGACACGGTCCAGGGAAGAGTCAAAGTCCGGGGCGCGCCCTGGTAGTACGAGCGTCCAACGGGAAGGGTCAACGCCACGCCGTCCGCGCCCGGCGTCGCCGTGAGGCCGGGGGTCAGGCTGACGGCGGACGCGTAGTCGCCGTAATCCTCATAATCGCCAGCCTCGTCCGCCGTGAAGGCGTTCACGACGTACGCGCTCTCAGGCGCGCCCGCACCGTCCAAGCGCGCGTAGACGATTTCATCCTTCTCGACAGCGGCCAGCGCGGTGCCGCAGACAAGCAAAAGCGCGAAAACGAGTGAGAATATCTTAGTCTTCATTTTTTCTCCTCCTGATGAGCCTGTCGCACGCCATGAGCAGCGCGGGCAGGAAGAATAGCACCATGAACGCCGAGATGCCGGTGCCGATGGCGAGAATCCGGCCCATCTGGATGATGATGCCGTTGGTCGAAGCGTAGGAAAGCGCCGTTCCCGCGGTCACGAGGATCGCGGCGGGCGTGAGGATCGTCGCGGCCGCGCTGCCCACCGATTTTGCCGCCGCCTCGCGCTTTGCGAGCCCGTTTCGCGCCTCGAGGTACCGCTGTGTAAGCAAAATCCCGTAGTCGATGGTCGCGCCGAGCTGCACGGAGCTGATGATCTGGTACCCCAGGTAGTTGAGGCTCCCGCCCGTGAGATGCGGGATCGACATGTTGATCCAAATCGCGCCCTCAATGGTGAGGATCAGCACGAGGGGGGTGAACGCGTTTTTAAACGCGAACAGAAGCACGATGGCGATGGCGATTACCGCCGCCGCGAGCACCTTGAGGTTGTCGCCCGTGATAATGTCCATGAGATCATAGTTGACCGTGCTGCGGCTGAGGACGTAGCTTGTGCCCGGATAATATTCATCGGCCAGGGCGCGCACGCGCTCCACCACGCGGAACGCCTCCGCGCTTTCGTCGGTGGTTGAGGCGTACGCCACGATCCGGCGATAGCCGTCCGCCTCGAACGAGGAAAGCTGCGCCTCGGTGAGCATCTCCGCCGGCACGGCCCCCACACGGTTGGCGTAGGAGATCACCTCCAGAACGCCGTCCGCCTCCTGAAGCGCGTCCGTGAGCGCCGCCTCGTCCGCGGGGTTCCCCTCGGGCACCAGAAGCACGAACTCCTGCCGCGCGCCGAACACGGAATTCACGTACGCTTCGTTGGTCATGACCTCGGAATCGTCCGCGTAGAGCCCCGACGAACCGTACACGAAGTCGTTCCCCCGCTGCGTGAGGTACGCGGGCGCAAGAAGCAGAAGGATGACGACGGCAATGGGCACGCATGCCCGGGCGGCGAAGCGCCCGAACCGTTCGAACCGGGGGATCAGCCGCCTGTGCGCCAGCCGCGTCAGAGGCTTTTCAAAAAGAATCGCAAGGGGCGGCAGGAACAGGATCACAGTCAGATAGCTGATGAGCACGCCCTTGGCGAGCACGATACCCAGGTCCGGCCCGATTTTAAAGCGCATGAGCAGCAGCGACAGAAAGCCGAACACCGTGGTCATGGCGCTGGCCGCGATGGTGACGGAGGATTCCTTCATGGCCCGGAGCATGCGCCGGGCGGTCGTCTCCCCCTCCACATGTTCCTCGTTGAACCGGTTGAGCAAAAACACCGCGTAATCGATGGACACCGCGAGCTGCAAAATCGCGCTCGTCGCCTGGGTCACGAAGGAGATCTTCCCCAGGAAGATGTTCGTCCCGGCGTTGAGGACGATGGCGACGCCGATGGTGATGATGAAAAGCACGGGCTGAAACCACGATGTGGTGGTGATCAAAAGGATCAGAAGCACCAGCGGCACCGCGTATACGAGGATCATCCCGACCTCGTCCATTGTCTTTGTCTGAATGGTCGTTTCGCGCACAGCCTCGCCAACGACGATGGCGCCCTCGCCCGCCGCTTCCGTGAGCGCGGCTACGGCGCTGACCACTTCGTCCTCGGAAACGCTCACGTAAAACCGCGCGCCGCCGTCCTTGTAGAACATTTCAACCGTCGTCTGGTCGTCCGTCTCCACCGGGCGCGCAATGTCCACCGCGTCGTCGAGCCAGAGGACATCCTCCACCCCCTCCGCCGCCCATAGGCGCGCCTTGATTTCAAGCGCCTGCGCCACGGTGACATCCTCGACGTAAACGCTGGCGTTGGGAAGCCCCGCGCCCGCGATTTCGTTCAGCTTTTCGATGGCCTGCGTGGACGCCGCTTCGTCCGGCAGATAATCCGCCAGTGAAAAATCAATCTCCACGCGCAGCCACAGGAGGCCGCATACCACCGTCAGAATCAGTGTGGCCGCGATCACAAGCGCCCTATGCTTCAGCACAAACGCGTATAAAAAGCCCATGTTTTCCCCCCAATTCCGTCGATATTCTCAAACACTTCGTCTTTTATCATACATCCTGTACACTCGCGCTTCAATATTCATTTAGAGTTCAAATTGAAAGATAACAAACGAATGTCATTTATTTGGTTTGATATCCGACAGAATCACCGCGCGCCGTCCTCCTGTTTTCCAAAAAATAAAGTGAGGGGCAAGCCCCTCACAAGCCACTCACCGGAGAATGATCCGCCGCAGTTCGCCAAAGTCCCGCGCCACGAAGTCGGCGGCATCCACGCGCGGGCCCGAGCCGTCCCAGTAATCGCAGGTGGCGATTCCCGCGTCCCGCCCGGCGAGGATATCCAGTTCCCTGTCGCCCACCATGAGCGCGGCACCGGCCGGAATGGCGTATTTTTGGATCAGGTAATCAAGGCCGGCGGGGTCCGGCTTTCTGGGAAAGCCGCTGCGCGATGTGACGCACTCGCGAAAGAGTGGGTCAAGGCCGCTGCGCGCGAGCATCGGGAAGAGCGTGTCGCCCCTGTGGGTAAAGATATAGTTGTGTCCCCCGCGCGCGACAATTTCGGAAAGCAGCGCGGGGGCTTCCGGGTACGGCGCGCACGCGTCCAGCTCGATCTGTCTGCGCCGCGCGCGGTAATCTGCGAGAAAGTCTTCGCCAAAGCCGTATTTTTGCATATAATGGCCGAGGGCCACGTTGGCGGACACCTTGAAAAGCGATAGAATCTCCGCCTCGTCGTCCTCTTTTCCGCGCTTTTGGAGCGCATAGGCAACCGCGCCGACCATGGACGGATACGTGTCATAAAGCGTCCCGTCAAAATCCCAAATCACATGTTCGTACATTGATATCCCCTTTTCCGCGCTCCCCTCATTCTAATTGAAAACGCTTTTCTTGTAAAGGCAATTGTTTAAGACTATTTTACATATATTCAGGACGTTTTGGACGTTGAACGCGCGCAGATTGTGTTATAATGTGAGTGGAAATCACACGCGCTATGACACGGCGGGTCGCATGCGAAAACGACGCGCCGGTATGTGCGTCTATTGAAAGATTCACGTTTGGAGGTATGTCTGTGCAGAGGCGAAAGCCAACGAGACGACCCAGACGCGCCGGATGGAGACGGCTCAGCCGCAGGGCGCGGTTTTTGGGATTCATTGCCGCCGTCGCGCTTCTCGTCACGGCCATTTGGCTCATCAGCGCCTACGCCGCCATCGGCTTTGGCCCGGCGGAATATTATAATGTAACCGTGAACGGCATATCGCTGAAAGGATACACAAAGGCGAAAGCGCACGCGCTGTTTGACGAACTCGAAACGCAGTGGATGAGCGCTACATACACGCTGACTTACGGCGATGATTCCTGGACGTTTTCCGCGTCCACCTTTGACGCGGCCATCGACGTCGACACCCAGCTCGAGCTGGCCTGGAACCTGGGCCACTACGGCAGCCTTGCCAGCAAGCGCCAGACGATCCTTTCCCTGAAGGAGAACCCGCGCGCCTTTACGTCGGAGCTTTCATACGACGAAGCGGAGCTTAACGACTTCATTGCCGGGATACAGGCAAAAACCGACGTGGCGCCCGTGGACGCGCAGGTCATTTTGGACGTGAACGCGCCGCGCGTCGTCTCCGATTCCAAGGACGGCCTGGCGCTGGACGTCGACAAGACGCGGGAACAGATTCTGAACCTTCTCAGGACCGGACAGGGCGAGATCGCGCTCACCGTAAACGTCGTCTCCCCCGCCGTCAGCTCCGACGAGGCAAGCGGCGGCATCAAGGTCATCGCGAGCTATGTGACGGATGTTTCCACCTCCACCGCCGCGCGCAAGGCAAACGTCAACCGCGCGCTGAGCTACTTCAATTGCTTTGAAGTCAGGGACGGGGACACGATTTCGTTTAACGACGTGGTCGGCGAGCGCACCGAGGCGCGCGGCTTCAAGGAAGCCCCCGAATACGACGGAAATACCGTGGTCATCGGAGTCGGCGGCGGAAGCTGCCAGGCGTCCACCACGCTCTACTGCGCGGTGATTCAGGCGGGCGTGACCATCCTCGAGCGCCATCCGCACAACATGACCGTCTCCTACGCGGAGCCCAGCATGGACGCCACCGTCAGCTGGCCCAAGAAGGACTTCATCTTTCAGAACAACACCGGGCACTCCCTCTACATTTACACGAATGTCACGGACACGAAGGCCACTGTCGTCGTCTATGGAAACCAGCCGGAAAACAGGATCGAGCTTATCTCCGTCATCACCAAAAAGGGCATCGCCGCCACGCGCAAGGAGCTGCGCGAGGACGTGACGGGCAAATACGCCTACTATACCGACGAGCAGACACTCATTGAACAGGGCAAGGACGGCTGTCAGAGCCAGGGCTGGCTCGTCTCCTACGACTGGACGACGCAGAAGGAGGTCTCGCGCCAGATGATCAGCGAGGACACCTATTCGCCGGGCACGTCCATCTATTGGGTGGGCGTCCACGAACGGACGGCGACGGTCACTCCCGACCCCAATGTGGACTACTAGCACGGAAATCCGGAAGGAGCGTGGCAGAATGTTTGACAGTGCAAACATCTCGATCTTCGCGGGGAGCGGCGGCCAGGTGTTCGCGGAGCGCATGTGCCGCTATATGGGCCGCAAGGTCGGCTCATCGGAGGTCATCACATTCTCGGAGGGAAACACGTTCGTCCGCGTCAACGAGTCTGTGCGCGACCGCGACGTCTTCCTCGTCCAGCCCATCGGCATGCACTCGAACAACGAGTTTGTCGAAATCCTGTTCTGGATGGACGCCCTGAAGCGCGCCAACGCGCTGAATGTCACGCTGATCATGCCTTATTTCGGCTATGCCAAGGGTGACAAAAAGGATGAGCCCCGGGTCTCCATCCGCGCGCGCGTGTGCGCCGAGTGCATGGAGCTTGCGGGGGCGGACCGCTTCGTCACAATGGACCTGCACGCCCAGCAGATTCAGGGTTTTTTCAAAAAGCCCATGGATCATCTTTACGCCATGCCCATGCTCGCCGGGATCATCAACCGGCTCCAGCTTGACAACATGGTCATCGTCTCCCCCGACGTAGGCTACGCCAAGCAGGCGCGGAAATTTTCCGCGGCGCTGGACCTGCCCATCGCCATCGGCGACAAGGAGCGGTACGATCATTCGGAGAACGCGGAAATGCTGGGTGTCATCGGCGAGGTCTCCGGCAAAAACGCGCTCATCGTCGACGATTTCACCATCTCCGGCGGCACTTTGGTCAATCTCGCCGAGGCACTCAAGAAACGCGGCTGCAAGCGCATTTTCGCGATGCTGTCCCACAACATCATCTCCGCGCGGGGCGTGCAGAAGATCAACGCCAGCCCCATCGAGTGCGTGTTCGCAACCGATACCGTGGACAATCCCAACATTGTCGGCGAGTCCAAGTTCAAAACCATCTCCGTCGCGCCGATGTTTGCCGAAACCATCATGCGCTTTTACAACTACGAGTCCATCAACACCATGTTCAGCCAGCTCCCCGACCACATGATCAAGGCCGGTTTCGAACTCGCGGGGTTGACGCTATGAACGCACCGTTTCCCCTTTCCCCGGAGGTGCTCAGCGAGCTCGGCTTCTTTCAGTTCGGCGTCGTCCCCACCTGCGAGATTCCCTTTCACCCCGACGTGCGCATGTACTGCGAAAAAAATACATGCCGGATGTACGGCACATCCTGGGCTTGCCCGCCCGGCGTGGGCACCTTCGAGGAATGCCGCGCCCGCTGCCTCTCCTATTCCCGCATGCTGGTCCTCACCAAAAAATACGACCTTGAGGACAGCTTCGATTACGAAGGCATGGTTGCCGGACACGCCGACTTCGCAAAAGTTTGCGACCGCCTTGCGGATGCCCTCGCCGGACGGCTTACCGATTTCCTCCTTCTTTCCAACGAAGGCTGTCCCCGCTGCGAAACATGCACCTACCCGGACGCCCCCTGCCGCTTCCCCGACCAGTTGCACCCCTCCGTCGAAGCCTACGGCATCCTCGTGAGTCCCCTCGCCCAAAAGGCGGGCATCAACTACATCAACGGCAAGGATACCGTCACGTACTTCGGCGCGGTGCTGTATGGGGAGAGAGAGGACGCCGAGGGCACCGCCCCCTGACTCCCAGCCGGCAAGCCAACCTCCAAGGGCTGACGCCCTTGGGAATTCCTTGCTGGGTGGAAGGATTCAATCTTGTCCATCGGATCGGTCGGGGGCCTAAGCCCCGACCGATCCGAATTTGTGTTGCGGGAAACCGGACAGGACGACGAAACTCACCCCGCCCTACGAAGTCCTCTAGCCCTCCCG
>JAEYRW010000120.1 GCA_023435435.1 Bacillota bacterium
AGCCCCGACCGATCCGCGTTTTCATTGCGAAACACTTCTCCAAAACAAAGCGCGGCGGCGCGGGGTTTGGGCCCCCGTGCCGCCGACGGACAAATTATGAAAGGATCACCCAGCCTGGGATTCCTAAGGGACAATTGTTCCTTAGAGCAAGACGCAGAAATACCGAGAGGAGAACGACAGTGGATTTTCGTTCAAGGCAAGGAGCCGAGGCGAAGGCGTAGCAGAGCTATGTCAAGCCGATCGCGACGCCGCATTGGGCGAAAAGAAGCGCCGGGCTTCTCGGTATTTCTGGGGACTGCTCTAGGCGGGGGTGCGGGGGCAGAGCCTCCGCCGTTCTTCGTTCTCCCCTGCCCTTAGTACATCCCGCCGCCCATGCCTGCGCCGCCGGCCGGAGCGGCCGGTTCGGGCGCGGGGATGTCGGTCACGAGGGACTCTGTGGTGAGCACCATCGCGGCGACGGACGCGGCGTTCTGGAGTGCGGAGCGGGTAACCTTGGTGGGATCGATGATGCCGCGGTCGATCATGTCGCAGAACTCGTCCTTGGCGGCGTCGTAGCCATAGCCGACGGCCTTGCGGGACTTGATCTTCTCGACGACGATGGAACCGTCGACGCCGGCGTTCTTGGCGATCTGGCGGACGGGCTCCTCGAGGGCGCGCAGCACGATGTTGATGCCGGTCTTGACGTCGCCGGTGTTCTGGCTGACCAGGGTGGCCACCGCCTTGCTGGCGGTGATGAGCGCGCATCCGCCGCCGGGCACGATGCCTTCCTCAACGGCCGCGCGGGTGGCGGCAAGGGCATCCTCAATGCGGAGCTTGCGCTCCTTCATCTCGATCTCGGTGGCCGCGCCGACGTTGATGACGGCCACGCCGCCCGCGAGCTTCGCGAGGCGCTCCTGGAGCTTCTCCTTGTCGTAATCGGAGGTGGTCTCCTCGATCTGGGCGCGGATGGAGGCGATGCGGGCCTTGAGCTCGCTGGGATCGCCGGCGCCGCCGACGAGGACGGTGTTCTCCTTGGAGACCTTCACCTGATGCGCGCGGCCGAGCATGTCCACGGTGGCTTCCTTGAGGTCGAGGCCGAGTTCCTCGGTGATGACCTGGCCGCCGGTGAGAATCGCGATATCCTGGAGCATGGCCTTGCGGCGGTCGCCGAAGCCCGGGGCCTTGACGGCGACGCAGGTGAAGGTGCCGCGCAGCTTGTTGAGAACCAAAGTCGCCAGCGCCTCGCCCTCGACGTCCTCCGCGATGATGAGCAGTTTCTTGCCCTGCTGGACGACGGATTCGAGGAGGGAAATGATCTCCTGGATGTTGGAAATCTTCTTGTCCGTGATGAGGATCAGCGGATCGTCCAGAACCGCTTCCATTTTCTCGGTATCGGTGCACATATAGGAAGAGGCATAGCCGCGGTCGAACTGCATGCCCTCGACGATGTTGAGCTCCGTCTTCATGGTCTTGGACTCTTCGACGGTGATGACGCCGTCCTTGCCGACCTTCTCCATGGCGTCGGAGATCAGCTCGCCGATGTACTCGTCGCCGGAAGAAATGGAGGCGACCTGCGCGATGGCGTGCTTGGACTCGATGGGCTTGGAGATGGAGGACAGGCTCTCGACGGCTGCCTTGGTGGCGGTCTCGATGCCCTTCTTGAGAATCATCGGGTTCGCGCCCGCGGTGACGTTCTTAAGGCCTTCCACGACGATGGCCTGCGCAAGCAGGGTCGCGGTGGTGGTGCCGTCGCCGGCCACGTCGTTGGTCTTGGTGGCGACTTCCTTGACGAGCTGGGCGCCCATGTTCTCAAAGGGGTCCTCGAGCTCGATTTCCTTGGCGATGGTCACGCCGTCGTTTGTGATCAGGGGCGAGCCGTACTTCTTGTCCAGAACCACGTTGCGGCCCTTGGGTCCCAGGGTGATTTTAACCGTATCGGCCAGGGCGTTTACGCCGGCCAGAAGCGAGCGGCGCGCTTCCTCGCCGTATTTCAGCTGCTTTGCCATTTTATCTTCCCTCCCCGTTTATTCGACGATCGCCAGAATGTCCGACTGACGCACGATGATGTACTCTTCGCCATCCATCTTGACTTCGGTGCCGGCATACTTGGAATAAAATACCTTCTGTCCCTCGGAAACGTACATCTTGACTTCCTTGCCGTCCACAAGTCCGCCCGGGCCTACGGCCAGCACGATGGCCATCTGGGGTTTTTCCTTGGCGGAATTGGTCAGAAGGATGCCGCCCTTGGTGGTTTCCTCAGCCTCGACATTCTTGATCACAACGCGATCCGCCAACGGCTTGATTTTCATAATCCAAACCTCCTCGTTCGAATGGAACTCGTTCTGTTAGCACTCTTTTTTGTCGAGTGCCAACGCTTACAGATGATAGTTTAACCATTCCGGAGGGGGAATGCAAGCCCCACACCCACGATTTTACGGTTAAATATTGGTAAAAACGCGAACCCGCACCGTAAAAACGTGAATTCCCGCATGAATGGTGCGGGTTCTGATGATTCTTGCTTTTCGCAGCGCCGGATGGTATAATCGGAGGAAGCGGAGGATGGCGCGATGAACGACGTTTGGAAGCTGGTTGTCCGGGACGATTCCCCCTACGACGCGGCGAAGCTGCGCAATACCTTCATCATTGCGGGCGTGGACTTATTTCTTGTCGCGCTGGGCGTTTTTCTGTTTATTTTTTTCCGCTACGGCCTGGTGCTTACGGAGGCGGGCGTGGGGATCGCGTCCCCGCGCAGCGGGAGCGCCTACGTCATGACAGCGGAGGCCGCCCAAACGGACAACGGCGGCGATCTGGGCCATTTTGCCTTCGAGGGACGCTTTTTGCACACATCCCCCTATGAAACCACCGACGGCGACACCGTTTATTATTACGACGCGGGCTGCGAGCTCGCGATTTCAACCTATCAGCTTTCCACAGGCCCCGTCTATGTGGCGGATGTCTATGTTTCCGACATCTCACGGCTTCAGACGGCGCTGGCGGGCGACAAATACGGCAAGGGCCAGCGCGAGGACGCGGGTGCAATCGCCGCGCGCCACGACGCGATTTTCTCCATCACCGGCGACAATTATTCCGAGCGGTACGGCGGCGCGGTGATGCGCAACGGCGTGCTCTATTCAGGCGATGCCGCCCGGGACGTGTGCGTGCTTAACTGGGACGGAACCGTAAAGCTCTATTCCGCGGCGGAATATGACATCGCCGCCGTCATGGACAGGCACCCCTGTCAGATTTGGAGCTTCGGGCCCATCCTTCTCTCGGACGGCGCGGTGCCGGAAACCTACGCCACCGACATGCTCCTGCCGGGCCGGCGCGCCGCACTGGGTTATTTCGAGCCAGGACACTACTGCTTTGTCCTCATGGAAGGCTACGCGACCCTCGAATCCCTCTCCGAAACCATGCGCGCATTGGGCTGTGAATCCGCCTACGCGCTCTACGGCGGCTCCCTTGCCGAAATGGACTATGAAGGCACGGAAATCAGTTTGCAGCAGGAGGCAGATCGCGCATGCAGCGACATCATCATGATTACGAAATGAGCACGGGACGTCCCCTCGTCAATCTCATCGTCCGGATTCTCTCCCACCTTACCATCGTGCTCGCCGGCGTGCTCGCCGTCCTCTTCCTCATCGATCAGGCCAAGCGCGGCGAAATGAGCTTCCTCGCCAATCAGGCCACAAAGTGGATGCTCCTCGCCCTTGCCATCCTCTCCGCCTTTAACGCGGTCATGCACCTCTCCGCCCTCGCCCGCCTCAGAGCCCTCCGCAGGTACATGGCGCTTATGGAAAAGCGGGAAAAGAACGGGGAATGACGGCATAGCGGCCGGGGGCGGACTTTCCGCCTACGTCAAGAATTCTGCGGGCGCGAGATGGCGGAAATACCGCCGCCCGCGCGTAGGATTTGTGCGGCGTTGCCCTTGCTGACTGAGGGT
>JAEYRW010000122.1 GCA_023435435.1 Bacillota bacterium
CCCCCGCCGCGCCCTCGGGCGCGGACGCCATCGTGCAGCTCATGATCGTGCGTTCCGGGCGCCTGATCGGCGCGGAGCACTTTGTGTTCGACGGCGCGGCAGAGGACGAGCCCGCGGAGGTGCTGACCCAGTTCATTCTGCAATACTACGGCAAGGACAACATGCCGCCCCAGGAATTGATCGTGAACGTCGATCCGCCCGAAAAAGACGTGCTGGAGCAACTGCTCACGGAGCTGCACGGGCGGCGGGTCTACGTGCTCGCGCCGCGCCGGGGCGACAAGGTTAAGCTCGTAAGCATGGCCATGAAAAACCTGCGCGACGAGGCCGCCAAGCGCGACACCCGGCTTTCCCGCACCAAGGAGCGCACGGTGGGCGCCATGGAGGAGCTTGCCGCGGCGCTGGGGCTCGACAAACCGCCGCGCAGGATCGAGGGCTACGACATCTCGAACACCCAGGGCGTGCTGTCCGTGGGCTCCATGGTCGTCATGATCGACGGCGCGTGCGCCAACAAGGAGTACCGCCACTTCCGCATCAAGACCGTGGAAGGCCCCAACGACTTCGCGTCCATGAAGGAGGTCATCACCCGCCGTCTGGCCCACGCCCGGAAGGAGCTTAACGAGCGCGCGGAAAAGGGTCTCGATGCAAGGGGCGGAAAGTTCACCGACCTCCCCGACCTCATTCTCATCGACGGCGGGCGCGGCCAGCTCACCGCCGCCATGGAGGCCATGGCGGAATCGCCCTACGACATCCCCCTGTTCGGCCTCGCCAAGCGCATTGAGGAAATCGTGCTCCCTTATTCCGACGAGTCCTTGCTCCTCGACCGCCATTCCAACGCGCTCCACGCCATCCAGCGGCTGCGCGACGAAGCCCACCGCTTCGCAATCACCCACCACCGCGCGCTGCGCGGCAAGCAGTCCGTGGGCTCCAAACTCGAAAACATCCCCGGCATCGGCGCCGCACGCCGCAAGGCCATCCTCAAACACTTCAAAACCATCGAGGCCCTTAAGGCCGCCTCCGTCGAGGAAATCGCCCAGGTGCCCGGTCTTCCGCAAAACGCAGCCGAGGCGGTGTACGGAAAATTACACGAGGAGAACGCTGGGGCGCCGCCCCAGACCCCGCGCAAGGAATAGGACCCTTGAGACTCCCATGCTGGATGAAATCGATGATACCGACCGTCGGCGGCGCGGGGCCCCGAGGCGCATACCGGCATCATAAAATCGCTCGCCCGGGGTTACGCCCCCGGGCGATCCGACGGATGATTGTGCTCTTTCCACCAGTTCGGGATTCTCAAGGGACAATGTCCCTTGCGCGGGGTACAGGGGCAGCGCCCCTGGCGTCCCTCTCTCCTACAGCACCCCCACATGCTTCAGCAGCTTATAGACGTTGAGCGCCACGACGAGGGTGCCGACGATGGCGAGCATGGGTTTGACGGGGATTTTTTTGCAGAGGCAGGCGCCGATGGGGGCGGCGATGACGCCGCCGATGATGAGGCCGAGGATGATGGTGGTATAGCTGCGGAAGTCGCCGAGCATGGCGACGAAGGTGGTGGTTTCCGCGATGGTGACAAAGAACTCGGCGGTGTTGACGGTGCCGATGGTCTTGCGGGTGTCGTGACCGGCCGCAATGAGGGTGGATGTGACGACCGGACCCCAGCCGCCCCCGCCCATGGCGTCGGAAAATCCACCGATGAGCGCGAGGGGAATGGCCGAATTGTTGTATTCCTTCTCGGGCGCGGGCTTTTTGAAAAACTTCGAGAGGATCACAAGGCCCATCAGGATGAGATACACGTCGATGACGAGGTCGATCCACGCGCTTTCAAAGGAGACGAGCAGATACGCGCCCAGCGCGCCGCCAATCGCCCCCGGCACAAGAAGCCGGAAAAACAGGCCGCCGTGCACGTTCTTGAGGGTCAAATGGGAGATGCCCGACACCAGCGTCGTAAAAATCTCGGAGACATGCACGCACGCCGACGAAATCGCCGAGGGAACGCCCGCCGTCCGCAAAAAAGTGTTGCTGCTCACGCCATAGGCCATGCCCATCGTCCCGTCGATGAGCTCCGCCGCAAATCCCAACAGGATGTACACAAACAAGTTCATTCCGCCGCCTCCATGCAAACGATTGCGTAATTGCGTTGCGTCAGCATTGCTTAATTATACATAAATATGGTATAATAGGCGCATCGCAGGTACCATCATAGCGCGGAGACCGCGGCGCGGTCAAGCAGAAATCGCGGAAACGTTTGCGTTGCGGGAGGGCACATGTCGCTCAAAAAAATTGCGGAGATGACGGGGGCATCGGCATCCACGGTATCGCGGGTGCTCAACAACAAGCCGGGTCCGACCGCCTCGAAGGAGCTTCGGGCGCGCATCTGGGCGGCGGCGCAGGAGATTGGCTACGCCCCGAACCGGACGGCGCAGGCGTTGCGCAAGGGCGCGCCGGAAAACAGTACGCGGCGCATTTTGGTGGTAACGGCGCGCATCCACAGTCTGGACGCCGATCCATTCTTTTACGAGCTGTACATGGGGGTACTGGCGGAGTTGTTCCGGGCGGGTTGCGCCGCCGAACGGCTGGACGCCAGCGAGGAGGTGCCCGCGGCGATCCCGGCGTGCGACGGGATGGTGATTCTGGGGCGCTGTTCCCAGGCGCTGCTGCAGCGGCTCAAGCGCGCGACGGAAAACCTCGTGGGCATTTGGCGCAACCCGACGAACTTCAACATCGACGAAGTCATGTGCGACGGAAAGAAGGCCGCCGCCATGGCGGTGGAATACCTCATCGCCCGGGGGCACTCGTCCATCGCCTATGTCGGCGACTGTTCCTACGAAAGCCGCTATGTAGGATATTCGGATGCCCTCATTCGCAGCAATCTGCCCATCCGTTACCCGCTGATCTATCCCACGCACCAGACGGAGGCGGAAGGAAGCGACGCCATGCGGCGGATTCTCCATGAGGGCGAGGCCACGGCCGTCTTTTGCGCCAACGACATCACCGCCGTGGGCGCGCTGAAAGCGTTGCGCGAAGCGCGGCCGCGCAGGGCCGTCGCCGTCATCGCCATCGACAACATCGACCTGGCCCAGCGCACGGAACCGCTGCTCACCACCATCGACATTCCCCGGGAGGACATGGCACACATGGCTGTTGAGGTTCTCATGAACCGCATTGTGCACGGCCATCGGGAAATCCTGCGGGTGGAATTCCCTTGCCGGCTCGTCCGGCGCGGGAGCTGCGGCGAGGGTTGAGGCTTGACAGGCGCGCGCGGCTCCTGTATAATGACCACAGACTTGGAAAGGCGGTACAAGGAGAATGAAGCGCATCTAACCATCTGACACAGAAAGAAACCGCGCGTCGCGCGGGTTATTCCGTGTCGCATGGGAGGTTGCGTTCCGAATACGCGGCTTTTTTTGCGCTCCCATGCGACTGATGCAAATGGGGGCGTTCTTTTTATGGCGAAAATACTGTTGGAAGCGCGGGACGTCGAGAAATCCTACGGCCTGCGCAAGGTTTTGGACATTGAATCCTTCGAACTCTATGACGGCGACCGCGTCGGCCTGGTGGGCGAGAACGGCGCGGGCAAGTCGACGTTCATCAAAATTCTCTCGGGCGAGCTGGAGCCGGACGCAGGAAGCATCGCGCGGCTCGCGCCCGTGTCCGTCATCGCCCAATCGGGCGCGGACGAGGCACACCAGTTCGATCCCGCGCTCCGGAGCGAGTTTGGGGCGCTTGATTTGCGCGAGGGACTCTCCGGCGGCGAGCGCACCAGGCGGCGGATCGCGGGGGCACTGACCGCGCGCGGGCACGTGCTTTTGGCCGACGAGCCCACCACTGACCTGGACGCGCGCGGCGTGGAACGGCTCGAGAAGCGGCTGCGGGAATACGAAGGCGCCATCGTGCTGATTTCCCACGACCGGGCGCTCCTCGATGCCATTTGCACCAAGATCGCGCAGCTCGAGGACGGGAAGCTGACCTTTTTCCCCGGCAATTACTCCGCCTGGCGCGCCGAGACGGAGAACCGCCGCAATTACCAGCGCACGCAGTACGAGGGGTACCGCGCCGAACAGAGCAGAATCAGGAAGATGATCCAGCACGAGGTCGAATTGGCCTCCCAAAAGCAACACCTGCCCAAGCGCATGGGCAACAGCGAGGCGCGGCTTCACAAGCGCGCGGTCACCAACGTGCAGGGAAAGATCCATCAGGTGCGCAAGGCCTTCGAGTCGCGGCTGGACCGCCTTGACGAGGTGGAGCGCCCGCGGGAGGATCCGACCATCGCCATGCGCCTGGGCGCGGCGACGCCCATCACCAGCCGGGTTGCGGTGGAAATCCGTGCCATGAACCTGCGCGCGGGAAGCAAAGTGCTGCTCGAGGACGCGTCCATGAAGCTGGTCGCGGGCATGCGCACGGCGCTTCTGGGCGACAACGGCTGCGGGAAGTCGACGCTCATTTCCAGGATCGTGTCCGGCAAGGACCCGCGCGTGCGCGTGAACCCCGGCGTCAAGATGGGCTGGTTCGACCAGGATCACGAGTCGACCCTCGATTTTTCGGTCTCCGCCCTTGAAAATGCCATGACGCTGAGCGTCTTCCCAGAATCCGTGGTGCGCACCATCATGGCGCGGCTCATGATCCGGGGCGATGACGTGTTCAAACCCGTTTCGGTGCTCTCAGGCGGCGAACGGGCCAAGGTGGCGCTGGCCCGGCTGTTCGCCGCAGACATCAATCTGCTGATCCTCGACGAACCAACCAACCACATCGACGTTTTCACCCTTGAGGCGCTCCAGAGCGTGCTCCTCGACTACGCGGGCAGTGTGCTCTTCGTGAGTCACGACCGTTCCTTCGTCCGTGCCCTCGCCCAGCGCCTCGTTTTTTTCGAGGACAAAAAGCTCGTCACCTTTGAAGGCGACATGAGTATGTACGAAAAATCCCTCGCCGCAAACAGGCCCGCCGAGGATCATGCCCTGCTCATCACCACCCTGCAGATGCGCATGGCCGCCGTCGCAGCACGCATGAGCGCGCCGCGCAAGGGCGATTCCCCCGAAAAGCTCAACGCCGCGTACGAGGAACTCGCAAGGCAGGTCGCGGAAGCGAAGGCAAGGAGGCAAGATGACGCCAGGGGATGACGCAGGGGCGCTGCCCCTGGACCCCGCGCAAGGGTCACTGGCCCTTGCGAATCCCAGCCTGGGTGACAAAAACATTGTCCATCGGATCGGTCGGGGGCCCAGCCCCGACC
>JAEYRW010000128.1 GCA_023435435.1 Bacillota bacterium
GCGCACAGCTCGTCCGGGGTATGATAAGTCGTCATTCTCATGAATCAGCCGCACAGCCCTTCGACAAATTCCCCGATCCTCTTGGCTGCTTCGACGATATTCTGGTTGGAGGACGCGCAGGAGCAACGGACGTGGCCCTCGCCCAGGGGGCCGAACGCGTCGCCGGGCACGGTGGCGACCTTCTTTTCATAGAGCAGTTTTTCGCAGAATTCCTGGGAGGTAAGGCCGGTTAACTTGACGGACGGGAACACGTAAAACGCGCCCATGGGCTCGTGGCACGGAAGACCCGCCGCGCGGAAGCCGTCGAGGAGGATGCGCCTGCGCATGTCGTAGGCGTCCACCATCCGGCGCACGTCGGCAAAATCATTGGCGAAATTGGCGCGCAGCGCCTCAATGGCCGCGTATTGGGCGGACGTGGGCGCGCACATGATTGTGTACTGGTGAATCTTGAGCATCACGTCGAGCATCTCTTGGGGCGCGCAGATGTAGCCGAGCCGCCAGCCGGTCATGGCAAAGGCCTTTGAAAAGCCGTTGAGGGTGATGGTGCGCTCGCGCATGCCGGGAATGGTGGCGAAGGAGACGTGGCCCTCGCCGGTGTAGTTGAGCTCGGAATAGATTTCGTCGGAGATCACGACAATGTTGGTGGGCCGGAGTACCGCCGCGATTTCCTCCATGTCCTCTCTGCGCATCACCGCGCCCGTGGGGTTGTTGGGATAGGGCATGATGAGCGCCTTGGTCTTCTCTGTGATGAGGGATTTGAGCACGTCGGGCCTGAGCCGGAACATGTTTTCCATGTCCGTGGGCGCGGGCACCACGACGCCGTTTGAGAACGTCACGCCCGGCATATAGGAGACGTAGCTGGGGTCGGGAACGATGACTTCGTCGCCCGGCTCCAGAAGCGCGCGCAGGGCAAGGTCGATGCCCTCGCTGGCGCCCACCGTCACCATGATTTCGGTGTTCGGGTCGTACGCCATCCCGTGGCGCTCCGACTCGTAGCGGGAAATGAGCCGGCAGAGCTCCTTGAGCCCCCGGTTGCCCGTGTAGTGGGTCTGGCCGCGCCGGAGGGAGTAGATGGCGGCGTCGGTGTACGTCCAGGGTGTGTTGAAGTCGGGCTCGCCCACGCCCAGGGAAATGACGTCCTTCATCTCGCTGACGATATCGAAGAACTTGCGGATGCCGGACGGCGGCACTTTGACCATGCGGCCGCAAAGGGCCTTTTCGTAGTTCACGGGGACACCTGCAGCCGGTCGTCCTCGGCCGCCTCGTCGATGACGACGCCTTCGGTCTTGTACCGTTTGAGCACGAAATGGGTGGCGGTGGACATGACGCCGTCGATGGTGGAGAGCTTCTCCGCCACGAAAAGCGCCAGCTGCTTGAGCGTGCGCGCCTTGAGCATGACCATGAGGTCGTACCCGCCCGACATGAGGAACACGCTGGACACCTCGTCGAAGCGGTAGATGTGCTCGGCCACGGCGTCGAAGCCCCGATCGCGCATGGGCATGATCCGGACCTCAATGAGGGCCTCCACCTGCTCGGTTTCGATTTTTTCCCAGTTGATGAGCGCGGGGTACTTGATGATGATGCGCTGCTTTTCGAGCCGCGCGACGGTATCCGCCACCTCTGCCTGGCTCACGCCCAGCATCGTGGCCATTTGGGAAACCCCCGTGCGCGCGTCCTCGGCCAGGATGTCGAGGATGGAAAGCTCCAGACTTCGCATGTATATCAGCCCCTTTATCAATATTGCTACCAAGTGTAAGCGATCGGGGGCGGATTGTCAAGTGTGCCAAATCTGCGTGGGTATGGCGAAAGCTGCATAAAAAAGGAAGGGGACGCGTGCGCGTCCCAGGTATCCTGTTGTTCAGTTTGACGAAATCCATACGGCGCCTGACGGGGTACCTGACGGTTCTTCATAGACACACACCGCAGCAATCCGCTCGTCGCGACCGAGGATGCTTTCCTGCACATATCCTTCCGTACCGTCCGGAAGGGTTTCCGAACTGATGATGGCGTTGTCGCAGTCAAGCGCATTGCCGTCGGCGTCGAGGAACGCAAGCGCGAACTCGAACGCAGGCAGCGTGCAGGCGAAGCGCACGAAAACGACCTGTGAAAGCGGCGATCGGCTGAGTTTTAAGTCGTACACGGTCAGCGTGCCATCGTCCGAAACCGTTTTTTCCGAAATGAGCGAGACTTCGTCCGCTGCGGTTTTGTTGAGGGCAAAGGATATCTCATGCCCAATGGGCGAGGTCACGGTGAGGTTGAGCTGCTCCGGCGCGCCGTCGTCGAGAAGAACGGTTACCCATTGCGATTGCAGGCCGCTCCGGGTTTCGTCCACGCAATACGTACTGCCCAATTCCACCTCCCGGGCGGTGATGGTCACTTTCGGCGTTTCGCTTTCCTCCGAATTTCCGACAAACTCGATGATCAGATTCAGCGTCCTTCCCGTATACGCGGCCTCCGTCACCGTCATTGTGACGCCGTTTACCGTTGCGGATCCAAGATCCCGCTTAATGATGTCCGCCGCGTCCGCCGCGGGCGTAAGCCCGTCGCCCCGCAGCGCGTCCAAAAGCCCCGATTCCACCGCCGCGTAGGCCATCCCCGCCAGAAGCGCCGTGATGAGCGCCGCGATCAGCAATATCGTCCAGCGCCTCTTTCCATGGATCATCTTTTTCTCCTCCTTTTCCCGGAGCGCGCGCGCAATGGCCTCTTCGAAGCCCGCGGGAGGAGCCCCGTAAGCCGCCTTCCAGTCCCTCATGCCTCGTCACCGCCTTCCAGCGCGTCCTTCAGCCGCCCGCGCGCGGTGAATAGCCGCCGCTTGATCGTGCCAAGCGGGAGATTCAGCATGCGCGCGATGTCCGCGAGGGGATAACCCTCGACGTAATGAAGCGTCACGGGGAGCCGGTACTTGATGTCGAGGGATCTGAGCGCGTCCATAAGGCCGGTCTCCGGGGGCGCGTCCGCGCGGATTTCCTCCGTGAGCGGCCCGGGCCGCCCCTTGCGCCCGATCCTGCGGCACTCGTTGATGAGGATGCGGATCACCCAGGTTTCGAAGTACCGCTCCTCCCGCAGCGCGTGCAGGCTTCGCCACGCCTTGATGACCGCCTCCTGGGCCGCATCCTCCCGGTCCGCTTCGCAGGAAAGAAGCGTCCTGCTCACGCGGTACAGGCGGGGCGTCAGGGCGCGGATGCGCGCGTCAAATTCCGTTTCGTTCATGGCTTCCTCCGCGTCTGTCGATCGACACCCGTTAGATGATCCGGGCGGGACAAAAGGTTCGCCTGCGCATGAAAAAAGCGGGTTACCCCGCTTCATTCCGCATCCGTTCCCGAAGCCGCCTGTATTTTCTGCGGATCACGGCGCTTTCGCAGATCCACGCGATGATCGCCGCCACGAGAATGCCCAGAAGCGCGCCGCCCAGGTCGATGGACATGTCCCGCACAGAGCAGGTTCGCCCGGAAACGGGCAGCTCAGAGAACTCGTTGGCCACCGCCAAGGGCAGGCACAAAAACAGCGCGATGAATGTGTTGGCGATTTTCCGGGGCTTGGTGGCGTAAAGCGCGAGGCGCACGAGGAAGCCCTCCACCGCGAAGATGCCAAAGTGGGCGAGTTTGCGCATATAAAACTCGAATGTCTCCTCGCTCACGTTCAGAAACGAGAGCCGCCGGAGCACGCCCCGGGCGAACCAGCCGCTTAGCGCGGCGGAGTCCTCGCCCACCTGGCGCGAAAAATAAAACAAGAGATAGATCCAGCCCGCCGCCAGCAGCCACCAGAAAATCGCGGCCACGCGCACGCGCCTTCTTTTTTCCCGCATGATAACTCCCTTTCGCGGTCCCCGCCGCGCGTTTTTTTGGAAAACATCTCCTTTGACGCGCGAACAGGCATTCCGGTTTCATCTATACATCCGAGGTGTCGACCCAGGTTCCCGTTTCCGCCGCGCCCTTGATCCGGGCAAGCAGCTTCTGGAGCCGCGCGCCCTCCCCGATGCCGTTCTCCGGGCGCGCGCCGCGGTTGAGCGCGTCGAGGAAAGAAAAGTAGCAGTGGGTGTGGCCGCGGTCCCAGCCGACGGTGTTCTTGGGCGGCAGAAACGAGCCGCCGGGGGCGGGGTAGCGCGCCACGGATTCGATGTCCGTAAACCCGCGCAGGCCGCCCAGGGGCGCCTCCGGACAGGTGTTGTCAAAAAAGCGCACGTAGTTGGGCTGCATCAGGTCCCAGGCGAGGGCGCCCCGGTCGCCGCGCACCTCGAGGGTCAGTTCGTCGTTGGCGCCGGTGGCGATCTTTGATGCTTCTATGGTGCCAAGCGCGCCGTTTTTCATGCGCAGAACGGCCAGGATCATGTCCTCGGTCAGCGCACGGGTTTTGCCGCCCCCCGCCAGCGGGCGCTCGGGAAAAAGCGTGCGCGACGCCGCCGACACCGTCGCCGGATAGCCGCACAGCCATGTAACCAGGTCCAGGGCGTGGCTTCCCAGATCCAGAAGCACGCCGCCTTGCTCGGTCTGCTTCCAGCCGGCGGGCTTTTGGGGGTCGATGGAGCCGGAGTGCAGGTAGCGCGCCTGAAACGAAAGCAGGTTGCCGATCCGCCCCTCGTCCACGAGCTGCTTTGCGCGCATGGTGGAGGGGAGGTAGCGGTTGTTGAACACCATTTGGGTAAGGACTCCCGTCTCCCGGCAGACGGCGGCGATCCGTTCGGCCGATTCGGCGTCCGTCGAAAGGGGCTTGTCAATGTAGACGTGCTTGCCCGCGCGCATGGCTGCCACGGCCATCTCCTCGTGATTTTCGTTGGGCGTGCAGATGGAGACCGCGTCTATGTCGTCCCGGGCAAGAAGCGCCCGGTAGTCATCCGTGTAAAAGCCCGCGCCCAGTTCCCGCGCGCCCTCCCGCGCCTTGTCCAGCCGCCGGGAACAAACGCCCATTACCTCGGCGCGGAAATCCGCACCCGGATAAAACAGGCCCAGCGAGCGGATCGCGTGGGCATGGGTACGGCCCATGAAGCCCCAGCCGATGATTCCGATCCCGAATTTGCGCATGAAAATCCCTCCAGACAGCGTTCATTATACACCGGTCGCCATTTTCATGCAATCCGGGCATGTATTTATGTATACGTAACACATTATACGTTATCGCTTGACAATTAGAGCGACGAAGTGTATTATATATTAGAAATAGAAATATTTTAAGCTATTTCTTTGTGCACCTTGGGGGGACGAGTATGACGCTGCCCGGCAAACTGTGTATCGGCATTTTGGAAGAGGACAATCCGCAAAAATCATATTTCAGGTTTAAACCCCTCCTCATCGCAAACGGCGAAGTTTTTGAGAAGTGCGACCTGACCGACGAGTTCCCGGAAAACGGCTGCATCCGGATCGTGCCGGACAAGAACGAGTCCAGCAGGTTCAAAGCCCGGATGCGGCGCATGGGCGGTTTCTGCGTGGTCGATCTGCGCGAGCACCCGGACGAGAACGACAAGATCAGGCCCAATAAAAACTACAGGGGCGACGAGGCGGAATCCAACGCCTACATCATTTATTCGGATGTGGTGCGCGAACCCGGCGAGGGTCAAATCGTCGAGATTCTCGAGCAGGACGCCCCGGACGACGCCCTGAACATCGCCCTGACCTGCGGACTGCCGCGCACGTCCCGGGTTCTCATGCGCGCGGGCGGCGAGGTGGCGGATCATCTGTGGATCCACGCGCCCATCGCAGAAATCGAAGGGGGCGTGGCTTTTACGCGCACCGACGGGCGGGTCGATCCGGCGTCGGCCCAGCGGTTCGATTTTCCGGGTTTCGGCGAGGAGGTTCTCTCCTTCCTCATCGCCGCGCCGGGCGCGGAGCTGTTTGCGCCACCGCCGGCACCCGCGCCCGTGGCGAGGCCTCCGCTCCAGCACGTGGAAGTGGAAGCAAACGTGTCGGCGGACGTACCGGCAGTCGAGACGCGCGCCGAGATCGCGCCCGAGATTGCGCCGCGGGTGGAAAAGCCGTGGATTACCCGCGACGCGCGGGTGATCGCGCGCCCCGTGGACCCCGGCCTCAGCCCGCAGGAGCAGGCAATCGCCCTTCAGACGGGCATCAATCCCCGGCGCGGCAGAAGCCTCAAGGAGGTCATCGAGGACAAATGGCGGCGCTCGCGCATCGACCAGCTGGGGCATCCGGTGCCCGGCTCGGTGACGGGCCAGCCGGTCATCAGCCCCGTTGACCGGGCGGTGGATGCCGTCCGGGAGGCGTGGGATCATCTCGACGCGCGCTATTGCCTGGCCCGCGCCCTGGCGGGCGTGGACGGGCTGGTCAAGGCCATTGTTTCGGGCGAGGACGCCCGCGAGACGGAGGAGCGCGCGGCGCGGCTGACCGAATACGAGGAAGCCCGCACGGCGCTGGGCGGTGAAATTGAGCGGCTCAAGCGCGCGCGCGACGATATGAAGGATGAGATCGTCCGGGAGGTGCGCGCGCAGAACGAAGCCGAAATCGAGGCGCACGTGGCCCGCGTCCGGGAGTTGGAGGCGCGGGAGGCCGATTTGCGCGCGCGCGCCGAGGATGCGAGGAACGTCGCGGAGGCCGCCGAGCGGGCCGTCTCCGAGCTGACAAACGAAAAATTGCAGGCGCGGCTGAGCGAGTTTGCCATTAATGCCCGCGCCCTCGACCTGATCGCCCTGGCCCGGGACGGCGCGCCTGCCGTGACGACGCCCGTCAAGCCGGTCAGCCGCGCGGAAGCCATGGGGCTCCGTGAACTCGTCGCGCGCGTGCGCGCGCGGTTTTCCGCCGCGGGATTTTCCCTGACGGACGACGAGGCCGTCAACCTGCTCGCCTGCTTTGTCCTGCCCGGGGACCTCATCATCGCCGGGCCGACGGGCAGCGGCAAGACCGCATATGCCCGGCTGCTGGCCGAGGCGCTGGGAATGGTCGCGTCCGGACGGTTCCAGGACTGGCGCGGGGGAGATGTGATTTGCGAACGCGATGCGGACGAAATGCCCGCCGTCCTCTTCTTTGACGACATCAACGACGATCCGGATACCTGTCGCATGGCCGTCGATCGGTGTGCGCTTTCCGCCCGCAAGGCGGTCATGACCGTCCGAGACAGCGCGGAGGGCTGCCCGCTTCCGGCGCGCCTGCTTGATCGCGCATTCTTCCTGCGCCTCGGCGCGGAGCGGCTCAATACCCCGTGGGCGAAGCCCGGACACGCCTGCGCGACGGACGACGTCGCGCTTACGCGCGAGGCACTCGACGCGCTCTTCGTTCCCGATGAGCATGGGGTATCCCAGCCGGTGACGCGCCGCATGCGCGCCCTGCGCGACGAGCTCGCCAAATACGGCATGCTCCTCTCCCGCCGCACCCTCGACGGAATTTGGCTCTATTGCGCCGCCGTCGCACCCCATCTTTCTCTGACGCCCCTCGAGGCCTTCGACCTCGCGTTTGCCCAGCGCGCGCTGCCCGCCATTCTTTCCATGGCCGGCGTCGAACTGCTTCACGCCATTCCCACCATCCTCGAAGGCATGCCCCGCTCCCTCGAACTCCTCAAACAACCGCTGGCCATTGAGGTGTAGGGAGAGGGGGACGCCCTTAAGAATCCCATGCTGGGTGATCAATTTTACACTTTTCCGTCGACGGCGCAGGAGCCCGAGGCACGCCCATCGAATTAATTCGATGGGCGTGGTTGCGAAGCGACTTGGTTTGCCAAAGGCAAACCAACCTTGCCCCACGCCGCCGAACAAGATTTTGGGGAAGGTGCGGCGGGGCTGCGAAGCTGCCTCGCCCATCCGCCCCATGGGAGCCCTCTCTTTCGGCGTGCATGGCCTGAAAGGAGGTTTATGACGATCCTACTGATAAATTCGGATCGCCTGGGGCTGGGCCCCCAGGCGATTCGACGGATAAATATTTAGTTTCCCCCAGTCCGGGATTCGCAAGGGACAGTATCCCTTGCGCAGGGGTTCCGGGGGCGGCGACCCCGGGCGGGGCGTATGTTTACTTCAGCGGAGGCGGATATGAGACTGATGTTTCTTGGAACAGGCGCGGCCGATTGGGTGGAGCCGCAGGACGGATTTTTTCGCGCCAATGCAAGTTTGCTCATTGACGGCAGGGTGATGATCGACGGAACGGCGGGGGTGCTTGCACGGATCGGCGATCCCTCGGCGATTACCGACATTCTGTATACCCATTCCCACCGGGACCACTATGATCCCGCGCTGCTCGAGGCCGTTGCGCCTGTCCGCGTCCACGCGCACAGGAGCTGGGCGGGAGAAATCCGCGTCCCGGGGGCGGAGGTGGTTCCCTTCGATGTGCTTTCGGATTTCGATGTGGCGGGGCTTCGGGTCACGGCGCTTCCCTCGAACCATTCCACAGAGCGCGCCTATGAGACGACGGTGCACTTCGTGGTTCGGGGCGGCGGGCGCTCCTTCTTTTACGCGACGGACGGCGCGTGGCTTTTGAATGCCGAATGGCACGCCCTCCTGAGGGAGGAACTGGACGCGGCGGTTTTTGACGCCACGGTGGGGGAGATGTACCCCGCGGACTACCGCATTTTTGAACACAACACCGTGGGCATGGTGCGGCTCATCGTGGGTGTGCTGCGAAATCCCATGAACGGCCCGCATCCCACCCATGGCGGGATCAGGCCCGTGCTCAAACCGGGCGCGAAGGTATATCTGACCCACCTGGCGCGCACGCTGCATCCCGCCCATGAAGAAATTGCCAAGACCTGCGCGGACGGTTTTGTCGCGGCCCGCGACGGTCTGGAGATTGAAATCTAAGTAACAGGCAACACCGCCCAACTCCTACGCGGGCGTCTGGATTTCCGCCATCTCGTGCCCGCAGAATTCTTGGCGTAGGCGGAAAGTCCGCCCCCGGCCGCTGCGCCGCCGAATTCTGCATGCACAATCTGCGGGGGCGGCACTGCCGCCGAAAATACATCTCCCCGGCATGCGCAACCTTTGTGCGATGTTGCCCTAAGAAAGCCGGATGCGCGGGTCGACGAGGGGATAGATGAGATCGACGACGGTGGTCGAAACGGCGATGGCAATGATGGAAATGACGGATGCGCCGAAGAGCAGGTTGTAGTCGTTGTTGAACGCCGCGCGCTGCATGAGAAATCCCACCCCCGGGTAGCCGAACACCATCTCAGTCATGAGCGCGCCGCCGAACGCCGCGCCCAACTGGATTGCAAGCGCCGTGACCTGCGGCAGCATGCAGTTGGGGCGTATGTAGCGGCGCGCGATTTTTGTTTCCGAAATGCCGCGCAGGCGCGCGAACTGGGCGTAATCCTCCCCCGCCGCCGCGCCCGCCAGCGAGGACATGGAGATGATCCACCAGCCGAGGGCGGAGAGAACCATGGTCAGCGCCGGGAGGGTGGAGGAGCGGATGAGCGTGTTCAGGAAGACCGCGAAGCCCCGGCCCGTCATGATCTCGCTGGTCAGCGGAAAGAGTCTGAGGATGTAAGCAAAGACCATCTGGACGATGAGCGCGAGGATGAAGTAGGGGATGGGATAAATGATCATCGCCAGCCATTCGAACGCCCGCGCGAGGGACTTGCCGCGCGCGATCCCGGCCATGAGCCCGACAAAGTTGCCGATCACCCACGCGACGAGATTCGCGGTAATGCACAGTCCCATGGTATAGGGCATGTACCGCCAGACGAGGGGGCCGATTTCGGTTTTGTAGAATTTGGAGAGGCCGAAATCCATATGAGCGACCGCCTTCAGGTATTCCACGTATTCCCGGAATGTCAGGGAGTATGACTGGTCGCCCCGGATTACCGGAACGAGCGCCATGACGGTGACGCCCAGGAGGATCACCAGCGCGCAAGCGATGAGGCGGCCCAGCGCGAATTTCAAGTACTTCATTTCACATCTCCATAGAAACAGCTCTTTTTATTATACGACCGCCGCGCCCATCTGTCCAGAACGGATGGGAATTCAAAGTTTGTTGATTTCCGGGCGGCCATTGTTCTAAAATTGTTCATGAATTCGGGTATATTCTATAGTATCATGGAGCCACAACCGAAAGGGAGGTAATGACGATGAAAAACAAAGCCCGTTTCTATAAAATAACCGCCGGCGTATCCGTCCTCGTTGCTGCCGCGATGCTGTTTGTCCTGCTCGCGACAGGTGTCTTCGCGGAGGATACCGCCGTCAAGGCGACCAACTCATCCGTGGCCTCGTATGAGATCGAGGACACCAGCCCCGCCATCTATGTGGCGCAGGAAAACGCCAATTCCGTGGTGGGCGTCATCACAAACGTCGAGATGTGGAGCCGCGGCAACAGCACCGCCACCACCGAGACTTATTCGGAAGGTTCCGGCGTGGTGATCGCGGACGGCGGCTACATCCTGACCAACTACCACGTCGTCGCATCCGGCGACAGCTACCAGGTCTTGATGCCTTCGGGCGACAAGGTCGACGCGACATTGGTCGGCTACGATTCCTCTTACGATCTGGCGGTGCTGAAGGTGGACGACGAGTCCGCGGCGAGCACCCTCGTTCCGGTGGCCATTGGCTCGGTTGAGAAGATGTACGTTGGTTCGACGGTGGTTGCCATCGGCAATCCCGGCGGCGAAACGCTCTACAATACCGTGACCCAGGGCGTCATCTCCAGCCTCTCCCGCGAGGTGGACGGCGGCAACACCAGCCGCAGTGTGGACTACATCCAGCACGACGCGGCCATTAACTCCGGCAACTCCGGCGGCGGCTTGTTCGACGTCAACGGCAACCTCATCGGCATCAATACCCTCAAATACTCCGGCAGCACCTACTCCGGCAGCACCTACGAGGGCCTGGGCTTCGCGATCCCCATCGACACCGCGTATCCCATCGCCGTTGAGCTCATCGAAAAGGGCAAGGTCGAGCGCGTCGGCATCGGCGTGAGCGTGACTGAGGTCGAGGGCGCCGACGAGGCGAGCGACACCGAAACCCCTGCCGGCCTGTACGTGCAGGCCCTGGTTTCCGGCGGCCCCGCTGAGACGGCCGGGCTCCAGGTGGGCGACTACATCGTGTCCATCGACGACACCCGCGTGACCTCCACCGAGGATCTCACCGCCGTGATCGACGAGCATCAGGCCGGCGACGTCGTGACCCTCACGGTCGTCCGCTACACGACGGGCGACGGCACTGACTCGGACGGCGGCTTCACCAAGACGGCCACCGGCTCAAGCGGCGACTACTACACCTACGGCGGCGGCTACAGTTCTCCGTTCGGCGGCTACTACAACCAGCAGCCCACCCAGAATTACACGGCCGAGACGCTCACCATTGACGTCACGCTGGCCCTTCTCGACTGACGGGCAAATAAAAAAACGCGGGGAGGTAATCCCTCCCCGCACAACAAGCGCTTCCTTCGCGGAGGCGCTTGTTGTGTCAGTTTCCCAACGCGCAAAGGCCGATCTTGGCGAGGGGACGCGCGCGGAAGTTGTGGATAAACCGGTTTTCCGGCAAAGCGACTTCCGCCCGGTCAGCGTCCGCCGCAGCCACGCGGGCACGGAGCGCCCCAACCGTCCCGGGACGCGCGAAAGCCGTTGCCGCGCCCTTCGGGACGGCGGTCGCAACGTCCGTTCGCAGAGCTTTCGCTGCGAAAGCCGTGACCGCACGCTTCGGGACGGCGGTCGCCATGGTTCCAATCCCCGCGCCCGTCGCTGTCGCGCCGTCCGAACCCCCGTCCGTCGCCAAGGAATCCATGGCCGCGCTCGCCGTGGCGGCGGTCATCCTGGTTCCGGTTCCCGCGCCCGTCGCTGTCGCGCCGTCCGAACCCCCGTCCGTCGCCATGGAATCCGTGGCGGCGGTCATCACGGCTCCAGTCCCCGCGCCCGTCGCTGTCGCGCCGTCCGAACCCCCGTCCGTCGCCATGGAATCCGTGGTCGCGCTCGCCGTGGCGGCGGTCATCCTGGTTCCAGTCCCCGCGCTCGTCGCTGTCGCGCCGTCCGAATCCCCGTCCGTCGCCAAGGAATCCGTGGCCGCGCTCGCCGTGGCGGCGGTCATCACGGCTCCAGTACCCGCGCCCGTCGCAGTCGCGCCGTCCGAAACCCCGTCCGTCGCCATGGAATCCGTGGCCGCGCTCGCCGTGGCGGCAGTCATCACGGCTCCAGTCCCCGCGCCCGTCGCTGTCGCGCCGTCCGAACCCCCGTCCGTCGCCAAGGAATCCGTGGCCGCGCTCGCCGTGGCGGCGGTCATCCTGGTTCCAGTTTCCACGCTCGCCGTCGTCGCGCCGTCCCAAATCGCCCGCATTGCCGTGGAACATGTGGCCGCGTCCTTCGCGGTTCCAATCCCAGTCTTCGTTATTTCCGTGCCGCTCGAAGTTCTGCCCGTTGCCGTACCCTTCGTGGCGCCCGTCGTTTCGCCGCGCCGCCGCGCCCCGCGGTTTTTCCTCGACCTCCACGCGCACGCGTTCCTCGTTCCGTTCGCGCATCTCCCTTTCCTTTCCGGCGTCCGCCGTTGCGGTGTCCATCTCGTTTTTCTCAAATTCATTCATCTATGTCAGTTCCTCTCATTTTTATTAGCAAGGTACCTTGCGATTTAGATCATACACGCTCCGCGGAAAAATGTCAAGGTACCGAGCGAAATATTTTTTGATTTTACATACGCATCGAACATTTTTATCTTTTACATGCGCCATATTGCATCGGGCGCACTCGGTATGCTACAATATTAGCACCATATGATTAGGAACCTAACGGTTTTTGGGAGGCGTATTTGTGCTCGGAAAGATCAAACAGTTTTTTGGCCCGCAGGACATGACGGAGGGGAAGCCCATCGTCAATCTCGCGAAGTTCGCCATTCCGCTTTTGATTGGCAACTTTGCCCAGCAGCTTTATTCGACGGTGGACTCCATCGTGGTTGGCCAATACTGCTCTGTGGAGGTCAACGGCTACGACGGCGTTTCCGCGCTGGCGTCCATCGGCGTCTCGATGCCCATCGTGTTTCTGCTTCTGATCGTGTTCATGTCCATCGGCACCGGCGCGGGGATTCTGGTGGCCCAGCTTTTTGGCGCGCGGGACAAAAAGGGACTTGAAAAGTGCATTGGCACGTCGGTGACCCTGACGTTTCTGACCTCGGTTCTCATCACGGCCGTGGGCGTCCCCCTGGCGGGGCCGCTCCTCCGCCTCGTGCAGACGCCGGAGGTCTACTATGAAATCGCGAAGGTGTACCTCCAGATCATCTTCCTGGGCATCATCGGCGGCGGCTTCTACAACATCATCGGCGGCATTTTGCGCGGCCTGGGCGATTCGTTCTATCCGCTGGTGTTTCTTGTGACGGCGGCACTTCTCAACATCGCGCTGGATCTCTGGTTTGTCATCGGCTTCGGCTGGGGCGTTGCGGGCGCGGCCTGGGCGACCATCATCGCCCAGGGCGTTTCGGCCATCCTTTGCGTGGTCCGGCTCATGCACATGAAGGACATCATCGTCGTCAACCGCCACAGCCTTACCCCCCACATGGACACCGCCAAAAAGATCCTCAAGCTCGGTCTGCCCGCGGGCGCGACCCAGGGCGTTTTCTCCCTGGCGATGCTGTTCGTGCAGGCGCTCACCAACCAGATGGGTTACTTTGTCCCGGCCATCTCCATCGCGGTGATGCGCGTGGATGGCTTCGCCATGCTCCCCAACTTCACCTTTGGTCTCGCCATCTCCACCTACATCGGCCAGAACATCGGCGCGGGGCGCATGGACCGCATCAAGCCCGGCGAACACGCCGTTTTGAAGATCGCCCTCGGCTGCGCGCTGGCGCTTGTGATCGCGCTGCTCATCTGGGGCAAGAACCTCATCGGCATGTTCATCAACCAGGACAATACCGAGGCGGGCGTATACGACAAGGTGCTGTACCTGGGCGGCATGGGGATCCGGATTCTCGCGGGAGGCTACCTCGCCATGGCGATCACGCAGATTTACGGCGGCATTCTGCGCGCGGCGGGCGACACCATGTCCCCCATGTACATTTCCATCATCACCGTGCTGTTCCGCGTGCCCATCGCCTACGGCCTTGCGTACCTCACGCGCACGGACGAGTGGCCCAACGGCCATCCTTACGCGCTGTTCATCTCGCTTCTGGCCGCGTGGATCATTGGCGCGCTGCTGACCTACCTGCGCTTCCGGCAGGGCAAATGGAAGAACATCAAGCTCGTGGATCAACACTGACCGAAGGGGCCGGACGCCGCAAGGCCCGGCCCCCTTTTTCATTGAGGGGGGTACATATGAGGTTTGCGCACATCGCGGATCTGCACATCGGGAAGAAACTGTACGAGGTGAGCCTTCTCAAGGATCAGGAGGAGGCCCTCGCCGGCCTGGCGGAGGCGGTGCGCCGCGCGCGGCCCGACTGCGTTCTGATCGCCGGGGACGTGTACGACCACCCCGTGCCCGGCGCGGACGCGGTGGCGCTGTTCGACCGTTTCCTCACGGAGCTCACCGACGCGGGTGCGGAGGTCTGCCTCATCGGCGGCAACCACGATTCCCAGGAGCGGCTCTCCTTCGCGGGGCGGATTCTGGCGCGCCAGGGGGTGCACATCGCCGGGCCCTACGCCGGGACGTTGGAATCGGCGGATATCGCGGGCGCGCGGGTGCACCTCCTGCCCTACGTCCGGCCCAAGGAGGTCGAGCGGTATTTCGACCGGAAATTCGATTCCATGCAGGATGCGGTGGCCGCCATCCTCGCCCGGGCGGAGATCGACCCCGGGCGGGTTAACGTGTTGGTGACGCACCTGTTCGCCGCCGCGCGGGGAATGGAAAGCGAGCGGAGCGATTCCGAAATCGATCCCGTGGGCGGGCTTTCCGAGGTGGACGCGGCGCTGTTCGACCCCTTTTGCTACGTGGCGCTGGGCCATCTGCACGCACCCCAGCGCGTGGGGCGGGACGCCGCGCGCTATGCGGGCTCCCTTTTGAAATATTCGTTCTCTGAGGCCCGCCACAGAAAGAGCTTCGTTTTGGGTGAGGCGACGGCGGAGGGCGTTTCCTTCGAACTCGTCCCCGTGCGGGAAAAGCACGGCATGCGGGAGATCAAGGGACGGCTTTGCGATCTTCTTTCGCCGGAGGTGGTGGCGGCGGGCGACCCGGAGGACTACATCCGCGCGACGCTCACCGACGAAGTGCCCCCCGTCTCGCCCATGGAGCAGCTCTCCGCGGCCTATAAAAACGTGCTCCGATTGGAGCTCGCCTGCGGCGCGGCCCCCGTGGAGGGGGTGTTCGCCGCAGCGGAACGCGCGCCCATGGCGCTCTTTTCTGAATTCTTTGCCCGCATGAGCGGCGGAGAATTGACTGAAAACATGTCAAAAATGGCGGCGGAAGCGTTTGATGCCGCGCGGGAGGGGATGGACGCGTGAAGCCGGTTTATCTTGAAATGCAGGCGTTCGGTTCCTATGTCCGGCGGACGGCCCTCGACATGGCGAAGCTGGGGGAAAGCGGGCTCTATCTGATCTCCGGCGACACGGGCGCGGGGAAGACGACGCTGTTCGACGCCATCACCTATGCCCTCTACGGCCGCGCCAGCGGCGACGCCCGGGGGGATGCCCGGGTGCTGCGCAGCGACACCGCCGCCGAGGATGCCGAAACATATGTACTCCTGCGCTTTTCTCACGGCGGGACAGTCTACGAGGTGCGGCGCAACATGGAGTATCTCCGGCCCGCGCGGCGGGGCGGCGGCATGACCGTCGAAAAGGACAACGCGGTTCTCACATACCCCGACGGCGGTGCGGTGGAGGGCGCGCGGCGCGTGGACGCGGCTGTGGCGGAGCTCATCGGCATCCGCTACGAGCACTTTTCCAAGATTATGATGATCGCCCAAGGGGAATTTAACCGCCTTCTGATGGCGGACACCCAGGACAGGGAGCCGATCCTGCGCGCCATTTTTGACACGCGGGTGTACGAGCTTTTCCAGCGGGAGCTGGCCGCCCGGGCAGCGGAGCTGGGGCGGGAGCACGCGCCCCTCAAGGCGCGCATCGAGTCGCGCTTTTCCCAGGCGGAGCTGTCCGCGGGAAACGAAGCGCTGACGGCCGCGCCGTCGGCCTATCGGGCGGGGGATCTTCTGGCGCGCCTTGCGGATGCGTCGGCTTCCGATGAGAAGGAACGCGCCGGGGCACAAACGCGGCGGACGGAGGCGACGCGGGTACTGGATGAGGTCATTGCGCACATTGCCGACGCGAAAAAGCTGAACGCCGACTTCGGCGCGCTGGAAGAGAGCGAGAAGGCGCTCGAGGCATTGGCCGCGCGGACGGAGGAAATCGCCAAGACCCGGGAGGCCCTCGCCCGCGCGGCGCGGGCGGAGAAGATCACCGGGGCGGAGCGTGCCCTCGCCGATGTCCGCGCCCTCATCCGGGAGGGGGAGCGGGACCTCGAATCCGTGCATGCGGAAAGGGCGCGCAACGAGGCGCGGCTGGACGGGTTACGGGAGAACCTCAATAAAATTGAGGCTGCGCGTGCGGAAACCGAGACCCGGCGCACCCGGGCAATCCGGATCGAGGGACTTTTGCCCAGATACGCCGAGATGGACGGCCTGCGCGCCCGGCGCGGGGCGGCGGAGGAAGGCCGCAAGACCGCGGAAGCGGCGTCGATTGCGGCGCGCGCCGAGGCGGACGGGACGGACGCGCGGATTGCAGCAATCGACGTCCGCAGGAAGGAGACCGCCCGGGCGGAGGTCTCCCTCGCCCAGGAGGAAAACAATCGCCGCGGACTGCTGGAAAAAGCGGAGCGGGCGGGAAGGCTTTTGCAAAAATGCGTCGGGCTGGAGGCGGAGCGCGGTGCATATGAGGAAATGCGCGTCGCCGCCGCCCGCGCCCTGGACGAGGAGCAGAAGGCGGCGCGTGTCCACGAGGCCGTTCGCCGGGCGTTTCTTTCCGCGCAGGCGGGGATTCTCGCCTCCGCGCTGACGGACGGCGATCCCTGCCCGGTTTGCGGGGCCCGGTCGCATCCCTCGCCCGCGCGGCTTTCCGGGGACGCGCCGGATCAGGCGGCGCTGGAAAAGGCGGAAGCGGCGCTTTCCGCCGCCCGCGCCGCGTCCCAGCAGCGCGCCGCCGCGGCCCAGTCCACGCGCAAGGCGCTGGCAGAGCGGTTCGAGGAACTGAAGGAGGAATTTGCGGCGCTGACGGGCGAAGCATGCGCGCTGCTGGCCGACATGCGCGCACGGCTTGAAGCCACTGGGCTTAGGTCTGCCGAATCCGCCCGCGCGGCCCAGAAAAACTGCCTCGCGTGGCGGGCGCTGGCGGCGGAGGACGCAAAGCTCGCGTCCGAACGTGACAAACTGTCCGCGCGCCTGCCCGCGCTTCAGAAGGCGCGGGAGGTACGGGAGCGCGCCCGGGAGGAGTATGCCGTTTCCGCGCGTACCCTTGGCGACACCCTCGCCCGTTTCGAGGCAGAGGCCGAATTTCCCGATGAAAAAACCGCCGCGCGGGAGGCGAATGCCCTCCGGGAAGCGGTGACCGGGTGGGAAACCGGGCGCAAAAACGCGGCCGAGGCGCTGCAGGCATGCGAGGCGGCGGTCGCTTCCGGCGCGGACCGCGCGCAAATGCTGGACCGGCAGCGCGCGGCGCGCCGGACCGACGAGGAAGCCCGTGCCCGAGCCTTTGCCGAGGCCATTCTGAACGCGGGTTTCCGGGACGAGGCGGATTACGGCGCGTCCGCGCTCTCCCCGGAGCGCGCTGAGACGCTCCGTACGGCGGTGGAGGCCCATGACCGGGCGCTCTATCACCACGAAAGCGCCGCGCAGGCGCTGCGCCAGGCACTGGCGGGCAAGGTACCCGCCGACGAGCCCGCCCTGGAGGCGGCCCGTGCCGCCGCGCGCAAAACGCTCGATGAGGCGGGCGCGGCCGTGGACGAAATCGCTCGCCGGATGGACAGGAACGCCCGCGTGGCGCGGGAGACCGCCCGCGATTGGGAGGTCTTTGCCGCCCTCGACGCGCGCTACGCGGAGGCGCTCCTGCTCGCGGACGTGGCGGGCGGAAAGAGCCACCGGGGCGTCGGCAAGATCACATTTGAGAGATACATCCTCATCGATTCCTTCGCGCGGGTGCTCCGGCAGGCCAACGCGCGGCTTCTGTCCATGACCGGCGGACGCTACGAGCTGGTGCGGGCGCGGGAGGCGGGCGACCTCCGCGTCCAGACCGGCCTCGAGCTCAACGCCCTTGACCGGTTCACCGGTCGGGAACGCAGCGTGCGCTCCCTCTCCGGCGGCGAATCCTTCATGGCTTCCCTCGCCCTCGCCCTGGGCTTTGCGGACGTCATCCGCCACATGGCGGGCGGCGCGGCGGCGGACGCCCTCTTCGTCGACGAAGGCTTCGGCTCCCTCGACGCCGAAACCCTCGACCAGGTCGTCTCCACCCTCTCTGCCCTCGCCGGCGACAAGCTCATCGGCATCATCTCCCACGTGGCCGACCTCAAATCCCGCATCGACCGCCGCATCGCCGTGCGCAGAACGCGCGAGGGAAGCGCGGCGGCGGTGGAGTAGGGGGCGCCGCCCCCGGCACCCCCGCGCAAGGGCCGGCACCCTTGAGAATCCCATGCCAAGGGAAAGACATTATCCTGTTCGTCGGATCGCCCGGGGATCTAGTACCCCATCCACGGCAGAACCGCGTTTTCGACGTTCCCTTTCGTCCCTGACTTTGTCGCGCTCCGCATGACGTAGGCGGAAAGTCCGCCCCTGACCGCTACGCGCGCGCTCCGGCTTCGCGCCAGGAACAGAAGGGTCGCGCCGAATACCATCGCTTCTGTCATGGACGGAGTACTGGCCCCGGGCGACCGAATGGAATTTGAGAGGATGCGCAACGGGCCACGAAGCTGTCCCGCCCACCCGCCCCACGGAGGTTCGCTCTCCTAACTTCAGAGCACGGTCAGAAAGAGGGGACACGCAAGCCAAAA
Organism: Bacillota bacterium; assembly: GCA_023435435.1. Lineage (GTDB taxonomy): Bacteria > Bacillota > Clostridia > Christensenellales > Aristaeellaceae > RUG11247. Next base: position 18,799 of record JAEYRW010000128.1, read on the forward strand.
CAAAGACCGGCGGCGCGGGGTTAGGCCCCCGGGCCGCCGATGGAAAAGATTGAATGCATCCCAAAATCAGTATGGGATTCCAAAGGGCCAATGGCCCTTTGGCGGGGATCCCGGGGGCAGCGCCCCCGGGCGCGGACTTCTTCGCGGCTGTTTTAGCGTTTGTGGTCTTGGTGGTTGTGGACTTTTTGGTTTTGGC
>JAEYRW010000022.1 GCA_023435435.1 Bacillota bacterium
CTCCCGCCGCCTACCCGCACACCTTACAGCTGGCGCAGCCGCCCCGGCCGGTTTCGCGCAGGTCGCGGGGAAGAGCGCGGCCGACGCGGCCCATGGCATCGATGATGTCGTCGGGGTCGAGGGGAAGCCGCGCGGCGACGACGGCGAGGTCGGCGGAGGTAAAGGCGGCCGCGACCCCGATGACATTGCGGTAGACGCAGGGAATCTCCACGAGGCCCCGGACGGGGTCGCAGACCAGGCCCATGAGGTTCATGAGGGCGAATCCGGCTGCCTGGGCGCAGGCGTGGGGGGAGGCGCCGGAGAGCTGGGCGAGGGCCGCGGCGGCCATGGCGGCGGCAGAGCCAACCTCGGCCTGACAGCCCCCCTCCGCGCCGGAAATGGTGGCGCGCCGGGCGATGACCGCGCCGACCCCCGCCGCGCAGAAGAGCGCGTCGAGAAGCGCGTCGTCGGCGCAATGAAAGCGTTCCTTGGCGGACAGGAGCGCCGCGGGCAGAACCCCGCACGCCCCCGCGGTGGGCGCGGCGACGATGCGGCCCATGGCGGCATTCAGTTCCGCCACGGCAAGGGCATACGCCTCCGCGCGCACCAGCGCCTCGCCGCCGGGCGCGGAATCCTGTGCGGCCAATAGCTTCGCCGCCTGTCCGCCGGTGAGCCCGGAAACGGACTTTGTCGCGGGATCGAGCCCCTGAGAAACGGACTCAAACATGACGGAAAGCGCCTCGCGCATCCGCGCAACGACATCTCCCTCGTCGAGTCGGTCCTGTTCTACCTGCAAAAGGAGCGCCGCGCGCCCCATGGTCGTCCCATCCCGTTCCGCGCGCTCGACAAGCTCGCGCAAAGAAGTCATATCCATCACAAATCCACCTCGTCGCAACCCAGCCCCCGCAGGGCGGGTGAGCGGGATAACTTTCGCAACCCCACCAAAAATTTCTGATATCCTCAATTTGGGTCACCCGGGGCTGGGTCCCCGGGCGACCCGGCGGAAAAATTAATCTCTCTCTCCACCCGGTCTGGGCTTCCAAAGGGCCAATTGACCCTTTTTCAGGGGGAGCGGCGCCCCCGGCGTCTCTCCGCCCCTCTCCGCCTCAGAACCTCTGCACGTACGCCACCCCGGAGATATGCTCGACGGCGCGGAGTTCGTCGCGGAGCGCGAGGGGCACGTCGCCGTCCACCTCGATGGCCATGACGGCTTCGCCGCCTTCGCAGGCGCGGAAGACCTGCATGGTGGCGATGTTGACGCCGTGGGCGGCAATGATGCCGGAGACGTGTGCGATGACGCCGGGAAGATCGACGTGCCGGACGACGATGGTGTCCTGGGCCACGCGGAAAGACACGGCGAGCCCGTCGATCATATCGACGCGGATGGCGCCGCCGCCCACGGAGCTGGCGCGCATGGAAACGACGGCGCCTGAAACGCCAAGGAGCCGAAGCACGGCGGTGTTGGGGTGCGCGCCGTCGATTTCCACAGTGCCGATGGTGAAGGAAAGCCCCCGTTCACGGGCGATTCCCAGAGCGTCGCGAATGCGCGGATCGTCCACGCCCATGCCCATGAGCCCGGCCACAAGCGCGCGGTCAGTCCCGTGCCCTTTGTAGGTGTCTGCGAAGGAGCCGTGAAACAGAATCTCCGCGCGAAGAACGTCCTCGCCCAGCAGCTTGCGCGCCACAAGACCGATCCGCGCCGCGCCGGCGGTGTGGGAGCTGGACGGCCCGATCATGATGGGCCCCACAATATCGAAAAGCGTCATGCCCTGTTCTCCTCCGCAAGTTCAAAGAGCCGTGCGCGCATGGGCTCGTCGGGCTGGAGATTGATGAGCCGCACGCCGTTTTTTTCCTCGTAGGCCACGACCAGAAGCTCGATGCCCGCCCGCGCCCGCGTAAAGCCGGAGGGATGCGCGCCGGGATATTTGGTCTGCGCCTCCTCGGGCGTCCCGACGAAGGTGATTTTCCGGGTCACGACCTGAAGCGCCATGCGCGGGCGCATCCCGCCGTAGATTCGGTCGATCCGCAGGGTCAGCCCCTCGAGGGTGTATTCGTATTCCATGATAAAGCTGCGCAGCACCAGAAACGCCAGCACAATGCCGAGGATCAGAAAGACCACGGACGACTGCAGCTGCGCGTTTTTGGAGACGGAGTAGTACGTGTACGCCGCGGCGGCAAACTGCACCGCGAACAGGATTGCCACAATCACCAGAATCACCAGAATCCCCTGCCACCACTTGAGTTTAGGATTTGCCAGCCGCTGCCGCATCCGAAAGCTCCTCCCATTCCGCGTAAAGCTCCTCGATCCTCGCCTGAAGCGATTTGTGCTCACGCGTCACCCGCGCGGCCTTCTCGCTGTCCTTGTACGTCTCCGGGTCGGCCATGAGCCCTTCCAGATGGGAAAGCCGTTCCTCCGCGTCGGAGATGGCCTTCTCCGCCTGGACCACCATGTCGGCAAGCCGCCGCGCGCCCTCGGCAATCAGCCGCTTTTTGCGCTTCTCGCGCTCGAGCTGGGTGCGCGTGATCCCGCTCTGGGCGGGGTTCAGCGCGCGCTCCTCGTCGAGCCGCTTCTTTTCCAGGTAATCGTCGTAGTTGCCCAGATACTCCACCGCGCCGTCGGGGGTCATCTCCACCACCCGCGTCGCCACACGGTTCATGAAGTAACGGTCGTGAGAGACGGTCAGTATGGTGCCCTCAAAGTCCTGCAACGCGCCTTCGAGCACCTCCCGGGAATCCATGTCGAGGTGGTTGGTGGGCTCGTCGAGGATGAGCAGGTTGTCCCGCTTGAGCATCAGCTTGGAAAGGGCAATCCGCCCCATCTCCCCGCCGGAAAGCGTCCCGACCTTTTTAAAGACCTCCTCGCCGGTAAACAGGAAGAGCGCCAGCACGCTGCGCACCTCGCCGGGCTCCATGCGCGGAAAGTCGTCCCACACCTCGGACATGATGTCCTTTTCGGGATGAAGTCCCCACTGCTGCTGATCATAGTAGCCCACGTCCACGTTGGAGCCGTAGATTGTCCGGCCCGCGTCGGGCGCTTCCTGACCCACCACGCACCGGAGCAATGTCGTCTTTCCCACGCCGTTGGGCCCGATGATGGCCACCCGGTCCCCCGCGCGCAGGTGCAGATCGAAATCCTCGAACAGCGTGCGCCCGGCGTAACCCTTCGACATGCCCTTGAGGATCAGAACGTCCTCGCCCGTCCGCCTGCGTGCGCCGAAGGAGAACCGGACTTTTTTCTCCTCCACGGGCCTGTCCACGCGCTCCAGCTTGTCGAGCCGCTTTTCCCGGCTCTCGGCGGCGCGCACCGACCGCTCGGTATTGTACATCCGGTAGCGGGCGATGATGGCCTCCTGCCGGGCGATCTCGGCCTGCTGCATCCGGTATTCCTTCACCTGCCGCTCGAGGTCCGCCTGCCTCTTTTCGGCGAACACGTCGTAATTGCCCGCGTACTGGGTGAGGTGATGCATGGAAATTTCCGCCATCTGGTCGCAGACCGCGTTCATGAAATAGCGGTCATGGGAGATGACGATGACCGTGCCCCGGTAGCGCTTGAGGGTATCCTCGAGCCACGCGGTGGCATTGAGGTCGAGATGGTTGGTGGGCTCGTCCAGCATCAGAAGGTCGGGCTGGGTGAGCAGAAGCCGGGCCAAGCACAGCCGCGTCTTTTCGCCGCCGGAGAGCAGCGAGGCGATCTGGTCGCGCTTGTCGTCGGCAAAGCCCAGCCCCGACAGGACGCCCTGAATGCGGCTGGGCCACTCGTAGCCGCCCGCTTCCTCGAAACGGTCGGTGAGCCGGGCGTACTCGTCGGTGAGGCGCTTAAACTCCGCCTCGTCGGCGTGCGCCACGGCCATTTCGCGTTCCATCTCCCGCAGCCGCGCCTCCATCTGGCGCACAGGCTCGAACACGCGCTCGAGCTCCTCCTTCACGGTCAGGTCGCCCTCGATGTCCGCGTGCTGGGTCAGCACGCCCACCCGCGCGCCCTTCATGAGGGTCACGGAGCCGGAATCCGGCGCCATTTCTCCCGCGATGATTTTGAGAAGCGTCGACTTGCCCGAACCGTTGACCCCCACAAGGCCCATGCGCTCCCCCAATTGGAGCGTCAGCGTCACATTGTCCAGAACCGTCTTCATGACAAACGCCTTGGAGACGGCGTTGACCGAAAGTAAAACCATTTTATTCCCCTTGCCAGCGCCCGGACGCGCCGCAGGGCAGAACACCCCCCGCCGCCACGGGCAGAACGATTTCATCGGCCGAGACGAACCCGCCCCGCGCCTTTTGGACGGCCATCATGAGCATGTTCGAAAGAACCGCTGGCTGAAGGCCGGTGGTGTACGAATTGACCAGCATGAAAAGCGCGCGCGCGGACAGGATTTCCGCGCACGATTTGACCAGCGGATACAGCTCGTTTTCGAGCTTCCACACCTCGCCGCCCGGGCCGCGCCCGTAGCTGGGCGGGTCCATGAGGATGCCGTCATAAGTGTTTCCCCGCCGGGCCTCCCGCGCGACAAACTTGCCCGCGTCCTCCACGATCCAGCGCACGTCCGCTTCGTCGATGCCCGAAAGCGCGCGGTTCTCCCCCGCCCACTGCACCATGCCCTTGGCCGCGTCCACGTGGGTAACGTGCGCCCCGGCCCGCGCGCAGGCAACGGTGGCGCCGCCCGTGTAGCCGAACAGATTCAAAACCTTCACCGGCCGCCCTGCCCTTTGGATGAGCCCCGCCATCCAATCCCAGTTGACCGCCTGTTCCGGAAAAAGCCCCGTATGCTTGAAGCCCGTGGGCCGGACATAAAATTTCAGGTCGCGATAGGAAACCGTCCAGCGCGCGGGGAGGTTTTTTTTGAATTCCCACTCGCCGCCGCCACGGGCGGAACGGTGGTAGACCGCGTCCGCGGTTTCCCAGCGTTTCTCGTCCTGCTTGGGCCAGATGGCCTGGGGATCGGGCCGCCTGAGCACGATTCCCTTCCAGCGCTCGAGCTTTTCCCCGTCGCCCGTATCCAAGACCTCGTAATCGCGCCAATCCTCGGCAACGAACATCATACCACCTCAGACCTATTATAAGGCATATCACCCATAAAAAACAACCCGGCGACGTGCGCGCCGGGAAACAATGAAAAACCCCAGTCGTCCGCGAAGCCTGATTCCCGCGATATGGCTGGCTCCTTTTCCGCTTGGCTATGTCGCGCTCCCCTTAAACGCCGCGCCGCTGCGTCAAGCCGAAACAGACGCCGCATTGGGCGAAAAGACGCGCCGGACCTCTCGGTCTTTCTGGGGATTGCTCTGGACCTCGCGGATTACTCGTTCCCGCTCGGATCGTACACCGGGGGATTGCAGAGCTGGCAGGGCGTCCGGTAGCCAAGCATGTACGCCTCGTAAAGCGTCATCCGCCTGCCGCTTGCGTAGGCGTATTTGCACGTGGCCGTATGATAATATGTGCTGTCCTCGCTGGCGCTCGCATAAACATATACCGTGTCATCGGCGGTGGCCTCCGCCTGCAGCACGTCGTCCTCGTTGGTCACGTAGTAGCTTGTGGGGTCATAGCTCGTGGGGAGCGCGGGGCCGAACACCTCCGCCTCGGGCTCCAAGCCGACGAGCACCACCTTGGTGCCCTCCGCGCGCTCGGGCGACGGGTAAAACAAGACGAAAAGCGCCGCCACAGCGATGAGCGCGGTCACGCCCGCCTTCAGAAGCACATTTAAGCGGCAGCTGTCGCGCCACATGAGATACAGCCCGTAGGGAAAACACAGGAGGAGCCATTTGAGCGTCGTGGGCGGCACCCTGCGGGCAGCTCTTTTCATGCGCTTTCCTCCTATGACAGAATTCGACAAATATCTTTCCTTATTTTACTGGGATGCCCCGCTTCTGTAAATGGCAGGCGGCAATAATTACCTGAATCGTTGAAGATTGTAAAAAACTGAAATATTTCCGAAATAACAATGTGACGCAAACGTGGCGGCAATGCGATGTGCTTGCATTTTGTTCGGACGACTGCTATAATATGGTGCATCCGAACCGTCAGGGAGTGAACGCGATGTGCGCGCCCTTTGAAATATTGGGAACAACTGAAAATCCGGGAATCGGTGAAGTGCGCACGGCGTACCGTGCCCTGGCCAAGAGATGGCACCCCGACCGCTTCGCCGCGGGTCCCGAGCGTGCGTGGGCGAGCGAGCGGATGGCGGAAATCAACGCCGCCTACCGGGCGCTCATGAATTCCGCGCGGGCGAAGGACCAAAACGAGCTGGAAAAGCTCAAACGCGCGCGGCAGATGATCGAGGATGGGCGGCTGAACGGGGCGCGGGAGCTCTTGATGGGCATGCCCACGCGCTGCGCGGAGTGGAACTTCCTGTTCGGGAATCTGCTCATGAAGCTGAACGACTACAGCAAGGCGCTGATTTACCTCACGGTGGCGGCGCATCAGAAACCGGATTCGACAAAATATGCCTCCGCGGAGCAGGTCGCGCGTGCGGCGGTGGAAAAGAAGAGGCGACTGTTTGGAAGATGACGGCGGGGATGCGGCAAGCATCCCGCGTTTTTGGTCGGGGCGACCCGGCGGGACGGGGCGATGAAGCGAAAAATCCTGGCGTATCTGGCATCCGCGCTCCTCGTGGCGGGGTTGTTCTTTTGTGCGCTGGCCCGGCCCGCGCGCACCGCGGCCGACGTGGTGATCGCGACCGCGCTTGCCGAGCTGGGCGACGAATACGTGCTCGCGGCGTGCGAGCCCGGGCGCGCATTCGACTGCTCCGCGCTTGTGAGTTACTGCTACAACCAGATCGGCGTGGAGTTCCGCCCGCTGGCCGTGGCCATCGGCTACACGGAGCGGTTTGACCGGGTCTATGACATCGAAAGGCTCTTGCGCGGGGACATCGTGTGCTTCGACACCGTTTCGGACGGCGACCTTTCCGACCACGTGGGCATCTGCCTGGGCGGCGGCTATTTCATTCACGCGTCCTCGGCGGCGGGCAGGGTGGTCATCACGCCCCTCTCGGCCTACGAGGACGCCTTTTCATGGGGAATCGACATGCAAGACGCGCTCCGGAACTGAGCGCGCAGAAAGAAACCGAGGTGCTTGAGATGACCAGGAAGTACTACAAGCTGAAGGTCGCCGGGTTCGAGCGCGACCTGCCCCTCTGCCCCCTCAACGACAAGCTCATGATCGCCGCGTTTGTCATCTTTGGGGATACTGAGCTCACCTGCGCCTGCGCGGTGGAACTGCTCCGGAACGCGCCCGCCCACGACGTGATGATCACCGCCGAATCCAAGGGGATTCCGCTCATCCACGAGATGGCGCGGCTGGAGGGCATGAAAAGATACGTACTCGCCCGCAAGTCCGTCAAGCTGTACATGACGGACGTCCACAGGACGGAGGTCAACTCCATCACCACCACGGGGACCCAGACGCTCTACCTGAGCGGAAACGACGTCGAGTACCTCAGCGGCAGGCGCGTGCTCATCGTGGACGACGTGATTTCCACGGGCGAGTCGCTCCACGCCATGGAGGAACTGGTCAAAGACGCGGGCGGCACGGTGGTGGGCCGCATGTCCATCCTCGCCGAGGGCGACGCCATCGGGCGCAAGGACATTCAATATCTCGCGCCGCTGCCGCTGTTCGACCGGGAAGGAAACGAGATTTAAGCATCCGGTGGTTGCGCAGCGCTCCGCAGCCCGAAATCCGCGCGCTGTGAAACAGGGCGCGGGCGACATGAAAGGAGGTGATGAAATGAAAGCAATGGAAAAAATGACGGTTGAAAGCCTGTTTTCGCTGGAGCACACCATCGCGGCGGGGCTGTTTCGCGGGATCGACTGCCCGTGGGAGGCTCTCTCCGGGATCAAGGACTTTATCCTGAAGCTGGGCGAGACCTTGGGCGACACGTTTGAAAAGCGCGGCGAGGGCATCTGGATCGCCAAAAGCGCGCAGGTCGCGCCCACGGCGTACATCGGCGGGCCGTGCATCATCGACGAGAACGCAGAGATCCGGCACTGCGCGTTCATCCGGGGAAGCGCAATCATCGGGAAAAACGCGGTGATCGGCAACTCCACCGAGGTCAAAAACGCGGTGATCTTCGACGGCGCACAGGTGCCGCACTTCAACTACGTGGGCGACAGCGTGCTGGGATACAAGGCACACATGGGCGCGGGCGCGGTGACGAGCAACGTCAAAAGCGACAAGACCAACGTGACCATCCGCCTGGGCGCGGCAAAGATCGAAACGGGGCTGCGGAAATTCGGCGCAATGCTCGGCGACTGCGTGGAGGTGGGCTGCAACAGCGTGCTCAACCCGGGCACAGTGATCGGCAGAAACACAACGGTCTATCCCCTGTCGCGGGTGCGCGGCTTCGTGGACGCGGCGTCGATCTTCAAGGCCCCCGACGACATCGTGAAGAAAAAGGCAAGGGAGGTATAGAATGGGAAGACTCTTTGGAACCGACGGCGTGCGCGGCATTGCCAACGAGGCCCTGACCTGCGAACTGGCCATGGAACTGGGCGCGGCGGCGGCGATGGTGCTCACGGGCTCCAACGCGCGCAGGCGGCCCGTCATCGCCATCGGCATGGACAGCCGCATCTCCTCCGACATGCTGGCGCTGTCCGTTGCGGCGGGGCTCTGCTCCGTGGGCGCGGACGTCATCATGCTGGGCGTGGTGCCCACCCCGGCGGTGGCGTATCTCGTGGGCAAATACAAGGCGGACGCGGGCGTCATGATTTCGGCGTCCCACAATCCGGCGGACTTCAACGGCATCAAGATTTTCTCCGGCGACGGCACCAAGCTCCCGGATGAGCTCGAAGAGCGCATCGAGGCCATCACCCTCGACAAGGTGGCGAAGCCCCACCGGCCCCTGGGCGCGGGCATCGGCAAGGTCAGTTACGCAAGCGCGCGCGCCGTCCGTGATTATGTGGAACACCTCATCTCCACCGTCGCGTTCTCGCTGGACGGCCTCAAAATCGCCGTGGACTGCGCCAACGGCGCGGCCAGCATGACGGCAAAATCCCTGTTTGAAACCCTGGGCGCGGACGCGCAGATTCTGTTTTGCGAACCCGACGGCATGAACATCAACGACGGCTGCGGCTCCACCCACATGGAGAGGCTGACCCAATTTGTCGTTGAAAACGGCCTCGACGCGGGCGTGGCCTTCGACGGCGACGCCGACCGATGCCTCATGGTCGACGAAAAGGGCAACCAGATCGACGGCGACATGGTCATGGCCATTTGCGCGCTGGACATGAAAAAGCGCGGACGGCTGGCGAAAAACAGCGTCGTGGGCACCATCATGACCAACCTCGGCTTTGTCAAATTCTGCGAGCGCGAGGGCATCAACTTCGTCGCCACCAAGGTCGGCGACCGCTACGTGCTTGAGGAAATGCTGCTCGAGGACTATTATTTCGGCGGCGAACAGTCCGGCCACGTCATCTTCCGCGACTTTGCCACCACCGGCGACGGACAGCTCACCGCCATCCAGCTGCTCTCCCTGATGCGGCGCGAAGGCAGACCCCTCTCCGAGCTCTCCGCGGCCATGACCCGCTATCCCCAGTCGATGATCAACGTGCGCGTCAGCCCCGAAGGCAAGCTCGCCTTCTACACGGATCCCGACGTCCGCGCCGCCATCGAGGACGCCAGGCGCGAACTCGGCGCCGACGGACGCATCGTCGTGCGTACATCCGGCACCGAACCCCTCATCCGCGTCATGACCGAGGGCGCCGACGGCGACAAAATTCGCACCGTCTGCAAGTCCGTGGCCGACACCATTCAGACACTGCTGGGAGACCTGCACGAAACGACAAGCGCCTGAGCCGCTTCGCGGCTGACGAGGTGGGGAGTGATCGAATCTTCGGCGGATGCTCCCCCGGCGACGGAACGCCGTAACCCGGCCTACAAACACGCGGGCAACCGCAGGACAAAACGGCCGGGAGACCGGGGGGGGGGGGGGGGGGGGGGGGGGGGGGGGGGGGGGGGGGGGGGGGGGGGGGGGGGGGGGGG
>JAEYRW010000051.1 GCA_023435435.1 Bacillota bacterium
GGGGCAGAGCCCCCGGCGTCGCCCCGGCGCTACTTCTACGTTGAAGGGAGACCAAACCCTTGGCTGATATTGAAAATTTCAACATTGGGACGCTGAAGCCCCGGGACATCGAGGAGGAGTTAAAAACCTCCTTTATTTCCTACGCCATGACGGTCATTGTGAGCCGCGCGCTGCCGGACGTGCGCGACGGGCTGAAGCCGGTGCACCGGCGCATTCTCTACTCCATGGTGGAATTGGGCGTAACGCCCGACAAGCCCTTCCGAAAGTCCGCGCGCATCGTGGGCGACGTATTGGGCAAGTACCATCCCCACGGCGACACGGCGGTTTACGACGCCATGGTGCGCCTGGCGCAGGACTTTTCCACCCGGGCGCTGCTGGTGGAGGGCCAGGGCAACTTTGGCTCCGTGGACGGCGACGGCGCGGCGGCCATGCGTTACACCGAGGCGCGGCTTTCGAAGCTGTCCATGGAAATGGTGCGGGACCTCGACAAGGAGACGGTGGATTTCTACCCGAACTTTGACGAGACGCTGATGCAGCCGGAGGTCATGCCCAGCCGGTTCCCGAACCTGCTTGTCAACGGCTCGGCGGGCATCGCGGTGGGCATGGCGACGAACATCCCGCCCCACAACCTGGGCGAGGCGGTGGACGCCGTCGTTTGCATGATCGACAACCCGGACGCCACCGTCGACGACCTCATGGAGCACATCAAGGGGCCGGACTTCCCCACCGGCGGCGTGATTCTCGGCAAGCGCGGCATCTACGACGCCTATCACGAGGGCCGCGGGCGCGTCATCACCCGGGCGAAGCACGAATTCGAGGAAATGCCGGGGAACCGTCAGCGCATCGTGGTGACGGAAATTCCCTACATGGTCAACAAGGCAAAGCTCATTGAGAAAATCGCGGAGCTGGTGCACGAAAAGCGGCTGGAAGGCATCTCCGACATCCGGGACGAATCCGACCGTTCGGGCATGCGCATCGTCATCGAATTAAAGCGCGACGTCAACGCCAACGTAGTTCTGAACTACCTCTACAAGCACACCCAGATGCAGGAGACGTTCGGCGCCATCATGATCGCGCTGGTGGACGGCACCCCCAAGGTTCTGTCCCTGCGCGAGATCATATACCACTACCTCCAGCACCAGAAGTCCGTCATTACCCGGCGCACCCAGTACGACCTGGACAAGGCGCTGGCCCGCAGCCACATATTGGAAGGGCTCATCATCGCTCTGGATCACATCGACGAGGTGATCGCGCTCATTCGCGGTTCGCGCGACGGCGCGGAGGCCAAGGAAGGGCTCACGACCCGCTTCGGGCTTTCGGAGCGCCAGGCGCAGGCCATCCTCGACATGCGGCTCCAGCGGCTTACCGGCCTCGAGCGCGACAAGATCGAGGCGGAGTACGCGGAGCTTCAGAAACAGATCGAGTACTTCCGCGCGGTGCTGGCGGACGAAAAGCTGGTGCTGGGCATCGTCAAGGACGAGATTCTCGAGATCAAACGGCGCTTTGCCGACCCGCGCCGCACGGAGATTTCCGCGCTGGACGGTGAGATCGACATGCTCGACCTCATTCAGGAGGACGACATGGTGGTGACGCTCACCCACTACGGGTACGTCAAGCGCGTTTCGAAATCCGCCTACCGCGCCCAGCGGCGCGGCGGCAAGGGCATCACCGCCACGGCCACCCGCGAGGAGGACTTTGTGGAGCAGATGTCCATCAATTCCACCCACGACCCCATCATGTTCTTCACCAACCGCGGGCGCGTGTATCAACTCTGGTGCTACGAAATTCCCGAGGCGGGGCGGACGGCGCGGGGCACGGCGATGGTGAACCTTCTCCAGCTCGACCCGGGCGAGAAGGTGACCGCCATGCTGGCGGTGCCGGCGGAAAAGATCGAGGGCCACTACCTCATCATGGCGACCCGCAACGGCACCATCAAGCGCACAGAGCTTTCGGAATTCACAAACCTCCGGCGCGCGGGGCTCATCGCAATCGTGCTGCGCGAGGATGACGAGCTCATCGGCGTGACGCTCACAGACGGCAGCCGCGAACTGATCCTCGGCTCCCGGGGCGGAATGGCCATCCGGTTCAGCGAGGAGGATCTGAGGCCCATCGGACGGTCCGCCATGGGCGTCAAATCCATGGAGCTGGACGCGGACGACCGCGTCGTTGCCATGAGCATGGTGGAGGAAGGCGCGGAGGTGCTGGCCATCACCGAGCTTGGCTACGGAAAGCGCACATCCATCGACGAATACCGGCTCCAGTCCCGGGCGGGCAAGGGCATCCTCGCCATGCGCCTGACGGACAAAACGGGGTATCTGGCGGGCCAGATGCTGGTCACCGAGGGCGAGGACATCCTCGTCATCACCGACGACGGGACCATCATCCGGACGCCTGTGGATACGATCCCCAGCCTCGGCAGGGCTACCCAGGGCGTGCGCGTCATGCGCGTCCAGGACGGAAGCCGCATCGCGAGCTTCGAGCGCGCGGAGGCCGAGGAGGAAGAGGACGCCGATGAAGAAAGCACGGAAGAAACCGTTGGAACGGAGAAGGATGAGGAGATTTAAATGACGACGCATGAAAAGCGCGCGGGCGAGCTGTTCCTCGAAGGCTACAACTGTGCGCAGTCGACGTTCGCGGCCTTCGCGGATGTCCTGGGGATGGACGAAAAGGCGGCGCTCCGGCTGTCCTCCGCGTTCGGCGGGGGCATCGGGCGGCTGCGCGAGGTGTGCGGCGCGGCCAGCGGCATGATGATGGTGCTGGGCGTCGTCGAAGGCTACGACGTTCCCGACGACGAGGAAGGCAAGAAGGCGTACTACGCGCGCATTCAGGCGCTCATGGGCAAATTCAAGGACGAGTGCGGCTCCTACATCTGTCGGGAGCTTCTGGACGTGGCCGGGCCTGAAGAACCGACGCCGGAGAAGCGCACCGCGAAATACCACCGGGAGCGGCCGTGCGGGCAGTGCGTCCGGTACGCCGCGCGGCTGGTGGACGAAGAGGTGCTCAGGTGCGAGTGACGGTCATCGACGGGCAGGGCGGCCGACTTGGCCGGCAGCTGGTCGAAGCGATTCTCGCCCGGTACCCGGACTGCGAACTGACCGCGGTGGGCACAAACACCATCGCCACGGCGGCCATGATCCGGGGCGGGGCGCACCACGCGGCCACGGGTGAAAACGCGGTCGTCGTCGCCTGCCGCACGGCGGACGCCGTCGTCGGGCCCATCGGCATCGTCATCGCGGACGCGCTCTACGGCGAGGTAACGCCCATCATGGCGGTGGCCGTGGGGCAAAGCCGCGCCGCGCGGGTTTTGATCCCCATGATGAAGTGCGACAACATTGTCGCGGGCATCCGGGACTTGAGCATTCAGGAGCTGGTGGACGACGCGGTGGAAAAGCTTTCCGCGGCGTGCAAATTATAAGTCGGAAATCGGAAAACGCATCTCCAAACGCGCCAATAAAATCAACAATGCCGTTGTAGAATGGACGGAGTTGTGGTAAATTATTGGACAAACGCGTTTGGAGGTTTTTATATGATGGTAACGGTGATCGGGCGCGGACACTCCGGGACGCGCGCGATGTCGCATACGCTCTCCGAGAGCGGCGTCTTTATGGGCGCGCAACTCAACAAGTCAGGCGATCTCATTCCCGCCCAGGACATGTACGAGGCCTGCCGGGTCATGGCCAAGTACGTCGATTACAAGGGCGGCCTTTCGTGGGACTTTTCCCGGCTCTTCACCATGCCCATCGATCCGGCCTTCACGCGGCTCGTGGAATCCTTCCTCGCTTCCGTGCTCGCAAGCGACGCGGATCACCGCGGCTGGAAGCTTCCCGAAACCACACTCGTCTACCCCTGGATCGTCCGCATGTTCCCGGACATCCACTACATCCACTGGGTGCGCGACCCCCGCGACTGCATCCTCAATGCCCACCTCACCGACGACCTTACCGACTTTGGTATTCAATACGATAAAACCGACGATGTTCGGAAAAATCGTGCCATCAGCTGGAAATACCAGCGCGAGATCGTGAAGGCTACCCCCGCGCCCCGCCATACCATCTCCGTGCGCTTCGAGGACCTGGTTTTTGCCCAGGACGAAACCCTCGCCCGCATCTCCTCCTTCCTCGGCATCCCCCTCGCCAAAATCCCCATGCGCACCGATTCCGTCGGCCGCTATAAAACCGACGAGGGCGAGCATATGTTCCCGTTCTTCGAAGCCGAAATGCAGGCGTGCGGGTACGGGGAGTAACGAAGGAAACGAGGGAAACGCCGGAGACGAGG
>JAEYRW010000069.1 GCA_023435435.1 Bacillota bacterium
CTTTGAACGCGAACACGCTCTATATGTCAGACGCGCAATCCGGTCCGTTTGTTCCATATTCAACCAAATTATTCCTGCACCAGCATCGGATCGTTGTCCGGGTTGCCCTCGGGCAGATGCTCCAGCGCCATCACGAGCGCATCCTCGCGGTTATCCTCGTAATAGCGTTTGCGGTAGCCGACATCCGTGAAGCCGAGCTTGTGGTAAAGGTTTTGGGCGACCTTGTTGGAGCGGCGGCACTCAAGGGTCATCCATGTCATCCCGTTTTCGGCGGCGAGGCGGATGAGGGCGCGCATGAGCGCCTCACCGATGCCCTGGCCCCGGGCGTCGGCGCGCACGGCGACGTTGGTGACGTGTGCCTCGTCGAGTACGAACCACATGCCCGCGTAGCCGAGAATTTCACCGCTTTCCCGCGCGACGAGGTAGCGCGCGCAAACGTTTTCGGTCACCTCGCGCGCAAGGGACGCCCGCGACCAGGGCACGGCGAAGGTCGCGCGTTCAATCTGCTCGACCTGGTCGACGTCCTCGATGGTCATCATGGAAAACACAGGCTCACGCATGGGAAAGCCTCGCCATCCGCTCGCGCTCGGCCTGTGGCTTCCGAAGGTATACGGGCAAAAGCGCCCGGGCCTCCACCCACTCGTCCTGCTTCTGCGCGGCGAGCAGCGCCACGGCGTCCGCGCGCAGCGACAGAAGGTTCTCGGGCGGCAAAAATGCCCGGTCGCCCAGCAGGGCCTTGATCCTTTCCGCGTTCACGGGCACGCCGTCGCCCACAAAGGCGCACTTCCCGCAGGGTGGGAGCGCCCGGATAAAATCTTCGAGGGAACACGCGTCGTCGTCGAGGACGCGAACGGGCCAGCCGCTTTCCACGTCGAACGCGGCGCAGTAGACCTGTCCCCGCCGGGCGTCGAGGATGGGACAAACGATCCCGCCAAAACCCGCGAGGTTCATCGAAAGCGCCTCCAGCGCGTGGACGGGCGCGCAGGGTTTTCCCCACGCGTGCGCAAAGCCCTTTGCCGCGCACACGCCGATGCGCACGCCGGTAAAGGAGCCCGGCCCGGCCACCACGGCGAAAAGATCAATCTCGCGCGCGGTCAGCCCGGCGGCATCCAGGGCGCGGTCCACGGCGGGCATGATGGTCTCGGAATGGGTCAGCCCCGTGTCCATTTCGATGAGCTGGGCGATCCGCCCGTCCGTCATGACGCAGCAGCCCGCCACGGGGCCGGAGGTGTCAATGGCTAATATGTTCAAGCGTGCGCCTCCCATTCCTCGAGCCCGGGGCGCGCCGCGGTCTCGATGATCCGTTCGTCCTCGGCATCCCCGCGCGCAATTCGCACGCGCACCGCGCCCGCGGGATTTAAATCGGCCATCTCCGGCCACTCCACCACGGCGATTCCGTCGCCGCCCAAAAACTCCTCCAGCCCCGCCGCGTAGAACTCGTCGGGGTCAGAGAGTCGGTAGAGATCAAAGTGATAGAGCCTTTTCGCGCCCTCGTAGGGAATCATGATGGTGAATGTCGGGCTGGGCATCGGCCCCGCAATCCCGCACGCGGCAGCGATTCCCCGTGCGAGCACGGATTTGCCCGCGCCCAGCTCCCCGGACAAAAGCACACAGTCGCCCGGGGCGAGATCCGCCCCGAGCGCCGCGCCGAATTCAAATGTGCCCTGCGCACCGCGCGTCAGATATCTCATCGTTCGAAAACCACGTCTCCGTTGATGACCGTCAGGGCCACCTTGCTGCGGCAGTCCAGCGGGTCCCCTTCGTACATGACCACATCCGCGTCCTTGCCCTCCGCGAGGGAGCCGAGCTTATCCTCGAGGCCGATCATCTTGGCGGCGTTCGCGGTGATGGCCTTCATCGCCTCGTACTCCGGCAGCCCCTCGGCCACGCAGATGCCCGCCTGCACGCGCAAATGCTGGATGGGGATCACCGGATGATCCGTCATGAGGGCGAAGGGTACGCCCGCCTTGTAGAACGCATAGGGCGCGCGGAACGTCTTGTTCCGAAGCTCGATTTTGGATCGCTCACCGAAGATGGGCCCCAGAATGCAGCCCACGATGTCGGCCTTCTTGAGCTCGTCGAGGATCAGATGGCCCTCGGTGCAATGATCGATGGTGGCCTTGAGGCCGAACTCGTCCGCCAGCCGGATGGCGGTGAGAATATCGTCCGCGCGGTGTGCATGCATCTTGACGGGAATCTCGCCCCGCAGCGCGCTTGCGAGCACCTCGAGCCCCAAATCCCGCGCCGGGCGCTTGTCGGGATCGGGATTGTACGACTTGTCCATGTACTCCCGCGCCTTGAGAAACGCCTCGCGGAAGATGGCGGCGGTGGCCATGCGCGTGGACGGGGACTTCTTGAGTCCCGAATAGCACCTCTTGGGATTTTCCCCGAAGGCGCTTTTGAGAGACTGGGGCTCCTTTACGACCATTTCGGCCATGGTGCGGCCCGCCGTCTTCATGGCGAGGAACTGCCCGCCGATGACGTTGGCCGAGCCGGGTCCCGTGCACGCGGTGGTCACGCCGCCCTCCACCGCCTCGCGGAAGCAGGGATCCACCGGGTTCACCGCGTCCAGCGCCCGCAGCGCCGGGGAAACGGGCTCGACGATCTCGTTGCCATCCGCGCCCTCGAAGCCCATGCCGTCCTCCCACATGCCGATGTGGCAGTGGGCGTCCACGATTCCGGGCATCACCACGCGCCCCTTGGCGTCGAACACCTTGGCGCCGGGCGCGGAAAGGTTCTGCCCCACGGCAATGATCTTCGCGCCGTCCATCAGCACATCGCCGCGCTCCACGCGGCCGCCCTTGTCCATTGTATAGAGATCGGCATTCTTGATGAGAATCATATGTACCCTCCCTATTTTATGTATACGGCGCCCTCGGGCCGGATGGCAAGCACCTTCACCGCCCCCTCGCCGAACGTGGCGTCCATGGTCGCGCGGTATGCTTCCGTCATGTCCTTGGGCACAAACGCCAGAATCGTCCCCGCGAAGCCGCCGCCGTGGATGCGCCAGGCGCCCTTCCCCGCGAGCATGCGCCCGCTCATCTCCAGCGCCAGGCACATCTCCTGATTGTCGGATTTCGCGACGTACAGGTTCTGCAAAAGCTTCCAGCTCGATTCGCCGGACGCGACGACGGCCCCAAAGAACGCGCCGATGTCGTCCCGCTTCAGCGCATCCACCGCCTCGCCCACCCGCGCGGTCTCGTCCGCGAAGTGGAGGGCCCGCAGAATCGCGCGGTCCGGCACATTGTTCTTGAGCGCGGGGATCGCCTTCATGATCTCGTCCGCGGTAAGGCCCGCCAGCACTTCCCTGCCCATTCGGGCCGCCACGGCCTTCATCTCGGCGGGAATCGCGGCGTAATCGGCGGTGAGGTTCCCGTGCTCGCCGCCCGCGGACACCACGCATACGTCGTAGCCCTTCTTCCCGAAATCGCAGGAAATGGCCTCCACCGCGGGCGCCTCCGGGCCAAAATCGATGGTCACAAGGTCCCCGACGGCGCTCGCCATCTGGTCCATGAGCCCGCAGGGCTTCCCAAAGAAGTTGTTTTCCGCGTACTGGGCGATCTGGGCGCTCAGCTTGGGATCGACGACCCAGCCGTTGTAGAGCGCGTCAAAAATCGCCACCAGAAGCACCTCGAACGCCGCCGAGGACGAAAGGCCGGAGCCCTTGAGCACCGTCGAATTGACGCACGCGGAGAATCCGCCGACCTCATAGCCCAATTCCTTCATGCGCGCGGCGACCCCCCGGATGAGGGAAAGCGTCGTCTCCCGCTCGCTGGGCACGCTCTGAAGGGACTGAAGGCAAACCCGGAACGGTCGGGAATAGCCGTCGGAATACAGTTCCACGCGCATGTCGTTCCGCCTGGCCACAGCCGCGACGGTATCCATGTCCACGGCCGCCGCCAGCACGCGCCCGCGGTTGTGGTCGGTGTGGTTGCCGATCACCTCGGTGCGCCCGGGCGCGGACACGAACATCTCCGGTTCCTGGGAAAATCGTTTGCGGAAGCCGTCTGCCAACGCTTCGTACCTGGTGAACTGATCGGTCCCCGCGTAGAGCGCGTCCATGCGTGCTGCGTTTGCCGTCAAAATCGATCGCACATCCATCTGAAACCCCACCTTGCTGGAAAGTATCATGAATTATTTTACCCCGGTGCCATAACAGAAGCAAGGATAAATTAAAATCTTTACGATTGACACGTCCTTGCGCGTGCCGGATAATGGATTGGACGCACAAAAAGGAGAGAACCGTATGCAGAAGCTTGCAACCAGTGTCATTTACCGCCTGCTCGACTTCGCGCAGGCGCGCGGCCTCGTCTATCCCATCGACCGCGCCTATTGTCTCAACAGGCTCCTTGAAATCATGGGGCTTTCCGCGCCGGAGGAGATCGAATACGCCCCCGAACCCGTGCCGGAAACGGCGGAAAAAGATCTCGAGGCCCTGGCCGACTGCGCCCGGG
Source organism: Bacillota bacterium (assembly GCA_023435435.1). Taxonomy (GTDB): domain Bacteria; phylum Bacillota; class Clostridia; order Christensenellales; family Aristaeellaceae; genus RUG11247. The sequence continues at coordinate 4,455 of JAEYRW010000069.1, forward strand.
AGCTGGGCATCATCGGGGAAAGCGACGAAACGCGCGACCTTTTCATGGCGAAGGTCATGGGCGCGCTGACGCCCGCGCCCGCCGAGGTGCGCGAGACGTTCGCGAAACTCTCGGAGGTGTCCCCCGCGGCGGCCACGGACTGGTTCTACGCCCTGTGCCGCGCAAACGATTATATCAAGGTATCCCGCATCGCGAAAAACGAGCGCTTTTTTGAAGACTCCCCCTGCGGGCGGCTGGAGATCACCATCAACCTCTCCAAGCCCGAGAAGGACCCCCGCGACATCGCGGCTGCGCGCGCGCTCCCGCAGGTGGGTTATCCCAAGTGCATGCTCTGCGTCGAAAACGTGGGCTACGCGGGCCGCGTCGGCTCTCCCGCCCGCCAGAACCACCGCATGGTGCCCCTGAAGCTGGACGGAGAGAATTGGTTTTTGCAGTACTCCCCCTACCTGTACTACGACGAACATTTAATCGTGCTCAACGAAAAGCACGTACCCATGGCCATTACCGAAAGGACGTTTGTCCGGCTCTTCGACTTCGTGTCCCGCTTCCCCCATTACTTCCTCGGCTCCAACGCCGATCTGCCCATCGTGGGCGGCTCGATTCTCAACCATGACCACTTCCAGGGCGGCCGTCACCGGTTCCCCATGGACGACGCCGGGACCAAAATCGCTCTTTCGGGCGTACCGGGCGTCGAGGCCGAAATCGCGGACTGGCCCATGACCTGCATCCGGCTGCGCGGCCGGGACAGAAACGTCCTCACCGCGACGGCGCTGCGCATCCTCGAAGGCTGGCGCGCCTATTCCGACCCCCGGCGCGGCATTTTCGCGGAAACGGATGGCGTCCCCCACAACACAATCACCCCGATCCTGCGCATCGAGGACGCCCAATGGAAGCTCGATCTCGTCCTGCGCAACAACCTCACGACGCCCGAACATCCCCTGGGCGTATTCCATCCCCACGAGGATCTGCACCATGTCAAGAAGGAAAACATCGGGCTCATCGAAGTGATGGGCATGTTCATTCTGCCCGGACGTCTGGTGGCCGAGTTTGCGCAGCTGCGGAAGTACCTCACCGGACAGACGCCCCTTTCCGAGGTTCCGCCCGAGGATTCCCCCGTACGCAAGCATTATTCCTGGGTCACCGAAATCGCAAAGGAGACTGGGACGAGCCTCTCCGCGGAACAGGCGGACGCCGCCATCCGCAGGGCGCTTTCCCAAAAGTGCGCCAGGGTGCTGGCCGATGCGGGCGTCATGAAGGACGACGCGGGCACCCTCCGCTTCCTGGAAACGGTGGGTTTTACCAAAAAGTAACGCACTCGGGGGTTGACGGATTTCGTTTCGCAGCGTAATATACTTTGCAACAATCAATTCAAATTTGAGGGAGGCGCGTCAGGATGAAGCCGTGTTTCGAGTATCAGTGGATGCTTCAGGTTATTATCATCCCGGCGCGTTCCGCATAGCATAACAGATGCGGCCGCGCGGGGAGCGCGACCGCATCGACTGAAAAAATCACGGGGTCGGTGCATGCCGGCCCCGTTTTTGTATATTCAAAAACCGGAGGAGCCGGCGATGATCGATACGCAGAAATACTGCCGGATTCAGGGCAGGGACGTCGCCTACCGAACGGGCAGGCCCGTGGGCGCCTTCGCGGCGGAGTGGCGGATGATCCGCGCGGACGTTTTCAGCGAGGCCGACGGGGCCGCGTTCCGCGCGATCGAGAAATGGTTCGTCGAAAACCTCCCGGAACCTCCGTTTTATGCCGACGACGCGCCCGGAAAGCTCATACCCTTTTTCAAAACGAATGCGGCAAGGCAGATGCTCGAAAAGCTGCTCCCCGTCATCGCCCTGTTTGACAAGTATGACTACGCCTACGACGTCGTGTTTACCAACCACGTGGGAACTGTCGTCTACGAAGACGATTACCAGGTCGCCGTCCTTGGCGAGCGACCAAAACGAATCGATGGGAGGAATCGAAAATGGAATGCGTGTTGGCCAGGGGACTGACGAAGACGTACCGCTCGCGGGTAAAAAGTCCGGGGCTGGGGGCCTCGTTCCGCGCGCTCGTCAAGCCCGAGTACCGGGAAGTCAAGGCCGTCCGGAGCATCGACTTTACCGTGGGCGCGGGCGAGCGGCTCGCCTTCATCGGCCCCAACGGCGCGGGGAAATCCACCACCATCAAGATGATGACGGGCATCCTCACCCCCACGGCGGGCGAGATCACCGTCCTGGGGATGGACCCCATGCGCGAGCGGAAGCGGCTTTCCCGGCGCATCGGCACCGTGTTCGGCCAAAAATCCCAGCTCTGGTTTCACCTTCCGCCCGCCGACAGCTTCGAGCTTCTGGGGGCCATCTACGACATCGACAAGGACGTGCTTAAAAGCCGCACCGGAAGTCTCGTCGAGGCGTTCGCCCTCGGGGAATTCTTCCGCACGCCCGTGCGCAAGCTCTCGCTGGGCCAGCGCATCCGCTGCGAGGTGGCGGCATCCCTCCTCCACGAGCCGGAAATCCTGTTTCTGGACGAACCAACCATCGGCCTGGACGTGGTGGTGAAGCAGGAGCTGCGGACGCGCATCCTCGAAATGAACCGGGCGCGCGGCACGACCATTTTCCTCACCAGCCACGACGCCGGGGACATCGAGAATATCTGCCGGCGCGCCATCGTCATCGACGAAGGCGGCATCGTGCTCGATGAGCCGGTGGACGAACTGCGCACCAAGCACATCTCCAAAAAGCGCGTCACCGTGCGCTACCAGTCGGAAGTGGCCATCGATCCGCCCGCGTGGGCGGACGTCCTCGACCGCACGAAATCGAGCGCAACGTTTCTGGTGGACACCAACCTGATCTCCATCGACGAGGCGCTGCGCGGCGTCGTGGCGCTGGGGCCCGTGAGCGACATCACCGTGGAGGACCCCTCTATGGAAAAGATCATCGCCTCGATCTTCAAGGGGGACAGGTGACATGAAAAAGTACATCATGACGTTCCGGCTGGCGCTGCAAAACGCGTTCATGTACCGGGGAAACCTCGTCGCGGGCTTCTTTACATACGCCATGTTCATCTTCGTGTTCCTCTACCTGTGGTCGGCCATTTACGCGGACGGCGGCGTGCCGGGGCTCACGCTCACCCAGGTGGTCTGGTATCTGTGCGTGACGGAAATCATCTCCTTCGGCGCCAATACCCGCGTCTACGCCCAGGTGGCCGAGGACGTGAAGTCCGGCGCCATCGCCTACCAGCTTTTGCGCCCCTACGGCTACATCGGCTACCAGTACGCCTCCGCCATGGGCCCGGCGCTCATAAACATCCTGCTCTTCGGCGCGGTGGGTCTCATCCTCGGCTTCTGGTTCGTGGGGCCCATTGCTGGCTACGCGCTCTGGACGCTCCTTCCCGCGACGCTCTCGCTGCTCCTGGGCGTGTCCCTGTTCTTTTTCGTGCAGCTGTTCATCGGGCTTTCGGCGTTCTTCGTGGAGGACCCTTACGGCTTCAACCTGCTGTTCGGGAAGTTCGTCTTCATGTTCGGAACCTTTTTGCCCATCGAGTTTCTGCCCGGCTGGCTCCAGTCGTTCGCGCGCAAGATGCCGTTTTCGTACGTGAGCTGGGCGCCCGCGCGGCTGTTCGTGGGCTATTCGGGCGAGCTTTTCAGAAGCGCGGTGCCCGTGCAGGTTTTGTACCTTATCCTCTTCATGGGCCTTTGCGCGCTCATGATGCGATTGGGGCGGCGGGCCATTCAGGCGAACGGAGGCTGACGATGCAAAAGAAACTGAAACTGGCGGCGCTCTATCTGCGCTTCAACCTCTCCGCCGCGCTGGAATACCGCGCGAGCTTTCTCTCGGCGGCGGTGGGGATGTTCGTCTCCGACGCAACGTTCATCTTCTTCTGGTGGGTGCTGTTCCAGCAAACAAGCGGAACCATCGGCGGCTACGGATTCCAGGACGTGATGTTCATCTGGGCGGCGGGCACGTCCTCGTTCGGGCTCATGAGCATCGTGTTCGGAAACCTTGTGCGCATCAACGACATGGTAATGACGGGCGCGCTGGACACCTACCTTCTTCAGCCGCGCAACGTGCTTTTGAACCTGCTCATGTCGCGCACGGACTTCACGGCCTGGGGCGATTTCGTGTACGGCATTGTGCTGATGGCCCTGTCGAACCAGGGCGTTTCCGGCTGGGCGGGATACCTCCTGGCGGTGTCCACGGGCGGAATCGTCATGGCGTCCGAAATCGTGATTCTGCAATCGACGGTGTTCTTCCTTGGAAACTCGTCGTTTCTCTCGAGCATGTCGCTCAATCTGTCCATCAATTTCTGCACCTACCCGGAGGGCATCTTTCCCCGGGCGCTGCGGTTCCTGCTCTACTGGCTGATCCCGGCGCAGTTCATCGTCCACGTGCCGCTGCGCATCGCACGGGGCATCGGCGTGGTTTATTGGCTGCCCGCGCAGATTTTCGCGGCGGTCTGCTTCGCCGCCCTCGCCGTCTGGGTCTTCGGAAGGGGTTTGAAACGATATGAGTCCGGAAACCTCATCATCACGCGCACATAGCCTTGGCAATCGCTTTCGGCTGCGTCGCAACCGATTGCGGAAGGGACGAAGTCCCGGATTTCTGAATTTCCTCACGAAAATTCCGGGCGAAATCCGGATGCGTGAATTGATTCGCCACCCAGAGCAAGCGCCGCCCGCTTCGCGGTCGCCTTGCGATGCGCGGGACGCGTTGGGCGGGCAAGCGCGCCCTAAGGTTGGTTTGCCTCCGGCAAACCAAGTCGCTTTGCGACCGCGTTGTTCAAATGTATTTGAGCAACGCGCCTGGGCGAATCCAATCGCGTCGGCAGAGCCGCCACGATTGACTGAACATGGAGGTCTGCAGCCCCCCAAACCTCCCGGAGCTTGTCGGGGGGCGAGCCGCCTCCGGCTTGCGCTTCTCTACCTGCGCTTCAACCTCTCGGCGGCGCTTTCGTACCGCGCGAGCTTCCTCTCCTCCGCCATCGGGATGTTCATCTCCGACGCCAGCTACATCTTCTTCTGGTGGGCGGTGTTCAAAGGAACGCACGCCACCGTCGGCGGCTACCACTTCCGGGACATGATGTTCATCTGGGCCACGGGCGCGGCGGGCGGCGGGCTGATGCTCGTCCTGTTTGGGAACGTCGCGCACATCGGGGCGCTCGTCCTGACCGGCGCTCTGGACACGTACCTGCTCCAGCCGAGGAACGTCCTTCTGAACCTCCTCATGACCAGGGCCGAATTCACCGGCTTCGGGGACATCGCCTACGGATTTGCCATCATGGCGCTGACCCGTCAGGGCGCGTCCGGTTGGCTGGGCTTCCTCTTGGGCGCCGCCACCGGCGGGCTCGTCATGGCCTCGGTGGTGACGATCCTTCAGTCCACCGTCTTCTTCCTCGGCAATTCCTCATCCCTGTCCGCACTCTCCATGGACTTTGCCGGCATCTTCTGCTTCTATCCGGAGGGCGTGTTCCCCAAAGCCGTGCGGTTTCTGCTCTACTGGCTGATCCCGGCGCAATTCATCGTCCACGTGCCGCTGCGCATCGCGCGCGGAACACACGTCGCCCTCTGGCTGCCCGCGCAGCTTCTGGCGGCCGTGTGCTTCGTGGCACTTGCCATGTGGATTTTTCATCAGGGAATCAAGCGATATGAATCGGGAAACCTCATCGTCGCGCGACTATAGCCGGATTTCGGAAAAGCCCTTGTGAAGCGCCTTCACCCGCACGGACTTGCCGTTCAGATGAGAAAGAATCCCCGCGTCGGACGCGAACGCGAACTCAACCCGGTAGGCGTAGAGCTGCTGAAAATGCACGGGGTATCTCCGGTTGATCGCCGGATCACCGTACTGGGTATCCCCGATGAGGGGATGGCCCGCGGCGGCGAACTGGGCGCGAATCTGGTGCGTGCGCCCCGTGACCAACTCGCACTCGACGAGGGAAACGCCGTTTTCGAATGAAAGCACCCGGTAGAGCGTCTCGGCGTACTGCGCGCCCGGGGCGCTCTTTTCCAGCACGCGCACGCGCTTTCCTTCCTTTAGAAGGTAGCCCTTGAACGCGCCGGATTCCCGGGGCATTTTCCCCGCCGCCGCGCACAGGTAGAACTTTTTCACCTCGCGGTTTCGGATCAGGCGGTCCATGGCAATGAGCGCCGCCCGGGTCTTTGCCGCGATCACCAGACCGCCGGTAAAGCGGTCGATGCGGTTGCAAAGCGCGGGGTCGAAATCCCCGTCATATTCGCCCTTTTGATAGAGATACGCCTGGATGTGCGTGATGAGCGTGTCAACCTTTTCCTCGTCGTCGGGGTGCGCGCGCATGCCGGGGCGCTTATCGACGATCAGGATGCTGTCGTCCTCATAGGCCACGTCGATGCGGTACCAAAAACCCGCGAGAAGCTTGTTCTCCCGGGGCTTTTCCTCGAACAGCTCGTCGTTTAGGTACACCTGAACCACGTCGCCTGCCGCGAGGCACGCGCCGTCCCGCGCGGGCTTTCCGTTGACCCGGACGCGCTTAAGGCGCAGATATTTGCGGACGAGCCCCATTGTGAGCCCAGGCGCGGCAAAAAGCAGCCACTTTTCGATCCTGCGGCCCTCGTCCCTTTGCGCAATTTGAAATTCTTTCATTACTTGATGGTCGCGACGGGCTTTTTCTTCGCGTAGACGGCCTTTTTCAGGAGCACGTACAAAACCGAGCACAGCGGCACGCCCACAAGCATCCCGATGACGCCCGCCACGTTGCCGCCCACAGTGATGGCCGCCAATACCAGCACCCCCGGCAGCCCCACGGAGGTGCCCACCACCCGGGGATACACGAAGTTATTGTCGATCTGCTGAAGAACCAGTATGAACAGAAGGAACAAAAGCGCCTTGACGGGGCTCACGATTACGATGAGAAACGCCGCGACGCCCGCGCCGATCCACGCGCCAAGGATGGGGATGAGCGCCGTCACGCCGATGAGCAATGAAATCACCGCCGGATTGGGGAAGCGGAAGATCATCATGCCGATGAAGCACAGCATGCCGAGGATGCACGCCTCGAGAAGCTGCCCTTTTACGAACGAAGCGAACGTCGAAAACGACAGGTGCGCGATCTCCACCGTCCTGTCCCAACGCCTGGCGGGCATGAAACGGCGCATAAAGTCATTGACGAACTTGCCGATCTTTTCCTTGCTGGCGAGGATGTACAGGGCGAAGATGAGGCCCAGCACGATGGAGAGGAAGATGTCGAGGATCGATGTGGTCACGTTCAGCGCGTAGTTGGCAACGCCGAAGGACTCGCTCTTGAGATAGTCGAGCAGCTGGTTGATCAGGTCGAGAAAGCGCGCCTGGATGTCGGAGACGATCTTTGCGTCAAAGCCCATGTTGGTCAGCTGCGCTGCGGCCCAGTCGGCCGTCTCGGTGGAGGATTGGGGCAGGTACCTGACCACCTGATTGACGGTGTCGCCGATGGCCGGGATGATGACGAACAGAACGCCCACTACCGCGCCGAGCATCAGCGCGACGGTCAAAAGAAGTCCAAGACCGCGCTTCAATCCGCGCGGCATCTTCCCGCGCGAAAAAAAGGAGAGCGTCCGCTCGATGAAGTCCAGAAACACGTTCAGGACAAAGGCGATGGCAAGGCCCAGCATGATGGGCGAAAACACACGCCACAGCCAGCTGACGATGCCGGAAAGCCTTTCCGGCGTCTGCAAAACCACGTACAGCGCAACGCCGAACGCGATGAGGATGAGTCTCGGGCGCAGATAGCCCTTCCATTCGTTCTTGTCCATGCTGGCATTTTACCAGAAGCCGGGCGAAAAAGCAATCGCGCGCCAAGGCATTTTCGAGCAAGGCGCCAAATAAGGGAATCCGTTTTCGCCGCGCGGCGCCTTGCCGAATGGGAACGCCCAGTCGCGACAAGTGTTGTAAGGCACACAAAGATCAAACGACAATCCCTAAGCATGTCGTTTAATCTCGGAAAATGTGCTATAATACCTGCGTGTGCTCATGCGAGAAAGAGGTGCAGAATGCTGTTTGCTGTTATTTCCGACATTCACGGAAACATTCATGCCCTGGAGGCCATACTGAACGATGCCGCACGCGATCCTATAGACGGGTATATTTTTGCCGGCGACTATTGTTCCTATTTCCCATATCCAAACGAGGTCATCGACACAATCAAAACCATTCGCCATGCGACTGTCATACACGGAAACGAAGAAGGTTATCTGTTTGAATATGGCAGACAGGATGAGGAAACATGGACGGACGGACAGTTTCAATCTCACTATTGGTGTTATCGGGCGATCGACGCGGAAAATCACAAATATTTGAGGAAGCTCCCGAAAATGGCGGTGTTGCAAGAAGGCGATACGACAATCACCGTTACACATTCGTCTGCGGAAATATACGGAGACGTCGAATATCGGGAATTTTCAAGTACAAAGATTGCGCAGAAGTATCGGCATGACCCAAGCTATTCAAGACAGAAGCTGCTGAGTCACATTCAGGAATACATACATCAAAGCGGCGATTTCCATTCCGCCGTGCGGTCGCTGCCGGGCGGTGTCTATATTTTCGGCCACACACACGTCCAATGGCATGCGCAATATGAGGACAAGACATTCATCAACCCGGGTTCATGCGGATTGCCCTTGGACGGAACGCCGGGCGCGCCGTATACGCTGCTTTGCATCGAAAACGATCTGCTTCAAATAGAAGAACGCCGCGTGCCGTATGATATTGATAGGCTGATCTCCAAGTATCGGCGTTCAAGTTTATATGAGGCCGCGCCTGTTTGGAGTCGCGTTATCATGCAAGAAATGGCGGCAGAATTTGAGGTTGCCCAATTATTTCTCCAATCTGTCAATGACTATGCGAACAAAATAGGCGATCCGATTCGGCCGTTCACAGCAAGAACCTGGACGCAAGCCTATGATTATTG
>JAEYRW010000083.1 GCA_023435435.1 Bacillota bacterium
CAGGCGGTTGAATGTGTCTCAAATTCCCAGCTTCCGCCTGTCCAGCGCCTTGGCCTCCCGGATTGCGGTCACCGGTTCGAGGGCGTAGCGTGCCGCGTCGATCAGATGGTTGTCCCGGTCGGGGTACGCCGCGATGAGCACGCCGCCCGGCCCTCGGGCGTACTCGTAATGGGCGAATTCCCGCGCGGCGTTGGGACAGCGCGCCGGGTCGATGACGATCTCGCGCGCCTCCTGCATCTGCCGGATGCCCCGCTCCACGCTTCCCGGTCCCTTCTTCGCGGCAAGCGCCTTCACGCCCCGCCGCCTGAGTTCCTCAATCATCCGCGGGTCGGCCGAATCGCAGATGACGTGCTCACCCGCGCCCAGTTTTTTTGTGACCTCCGCCGCCAGCCGGTCGACGGGCGCACGCACCTCGCAGAATTCGTCGAGAAACGTCAGCCGCTTGAGCCGCCCGTCGTAGGAGAGCCGCACGAACGCGTCCGGGTCCACGGCGAAGCCGAAGTCCAGTCCGCAATAGACGCGCTCGCACCCCGCGATTTCCGCATCGCCTACGGCCCGCAGATTCAGGTTTTCAAACACCTGTGCGCCCGTACCCACCGCCTCGCCCAGATACATGTGCCGGTACGCCCGCTCGTCCGACCGGCGCAGCGCCTCGGCGTCGCGCAGGAATCCTTGGCCCAGCCATTGGGGCGGCAGCATCCGGTAGTCGCTTAAGTGGACGAGCCGCCCGGGCACGGGACACGCGGCCTCTGCGTTGACCCAGTTTCCGGCGGAGAGGGGCGGGTTGTAGGAAAGAAACGTCGCCGCCTCCCCGCCCCGGACGACGCTGGCCTTGATGGTGCGCACGTCCTCCATTCCGGAAAACTCCGTCAGTTCCTCGAACCACAGGCACCCGAAGTGCCCGTGGGCCAGCTTCATGGACTTGGCCTTCCCCGGATCGTCCGCCCCCCGGAACAGAATCTTCTGCCCCGTGGGCAGATAGACCATCTCCGGCGGCGTGACTTTCGCGCCCCAGAGCGTCTCCACACCCAGCATGCGCGAAGCCCAGATCAGCTGCTCCAAGACCGAATCGCGGATCGTCGCCGCGACCTTGCGGAACACCGCACCGTTCAGCTCAGGGTCTCGCATGAGGATGAGGATCAGCTCCACCGACGCGAAGCTCGATTTGCCCGAGCCCCGCCCCCCGCCCAGCCAATATTCGCCGTGCCCATGACGCCTCAAGTCCGCGTGCACCGGGTAAAACGCCGGCGCGATGAGCGCGCTAAGTCGCGCTTGCATCCGGGATGTCGTCGACGATCACCGCCGGTTCGGGTTTTGTGCCGTCCTCTCCGAAATAGCCCATGCGCTTGGCCAGCATTTCAGCCGCCTTCATGCGCGTGTTGAGCTCCCTGTCGTCCGATCCGTCCCCGCCGCGCATCACCTCCGTCAAAAATCCCAGAATCTCGTCTGCCGATGCCACCCGGCCCGCGTCCATGCCCCCGATCCGCTTTTCCAAGTACGCCCTCACTCCCTTCTGCCTCTTGACGTGCTCCGCATAATGAATCGAATAGCCGGCCTTGACGGCGGATTTGCGCGCGTTGCCCGTCTCGAGGTAATACTCCGCAAACCGCTTCTGCCTCTCCGTCATTCTCCGCTCCCCTCCACTCTTAACCGTTTTCGGTTATGAATAGATAATATCACCGCAAACGGGTAATGTCAATGGGAAGTGACCCGAAAAATTACCCGTATACGGTTGTGTTTTGACCTAGAACCGGATATAATGAGGACAAAGGGGGCTGAAAGGGATGGGCTTGAGCGAAAAATTAACAATTCTGAAGACAAAAAAAAATCTCACGACGGAGATGCTTGCGACGCTTTCGGGTGTTCCGAGGGGCACGATCAATAAAATTCTGAACGGCGAGACGCAGAACCCCACGGCGCGCACGCTTGCGCAGCTGGCCAAGGCGCTCGATTGCGCCCCCGGCATCCTTTACGCGGCGGACGACGAGGCCGGGCCGGATGAGCTGCCGCTGCCCGCATTTTCCAACGTGCTCCCCGTGACGCGGCGCCGGGTGCCCGTTCTCGGCACCATTTCCGCGGGCGTGCCCATTCTCGCCGAGGAGGAGCACGAGCTCTATGCCGCCAGCGGCGAGCCCGTTCGCTGCGACTTTGCCCTGCGTGTCAAGGGCTCCAGCATGATCGGCGCGCGCATCCATGACGGCGATATCGTCTTCATCCGTGCCCAGCCCGACGTCGACGACGGTCAGATCGCCGCCGTCGCCATCGGCGACGAAGCCACCCTCAAGCGCCTCTACCACGTTCGCGGCGGCATCACCCTCGTCGCCGAAAATCCTGATTTCCCGCCCATGGTCTTCACCGGCGAAGACTGCCAGCTCATTCGCATCCTCGGCCGTGCCGTGGGGTTTCAGAGCAGGCTGTAGGGGAAGGAACGCCTGGGGCAGAGCCCCAGGCGTTTCCTTTCGTTCTTACTCGATGTCCACCACCTCATACCCCAGGTATGTGGTGAACGCTTCGCGCAGGGCGCCTGCCATGTGTCCGACGCCGATGGTGGTGTGGTGCTTGAAGCCGCCGCGCGCCAGGCGGATGAGTTTGTTCTGGAGGTCGGGGATTTCGGCCACGCCGCCGCAGCCGAAATAACCGTCCTCGATGGGTTCGCCGGTAAAGCTGCCCTGGCTTGCGTAGACGACGAGCTTGCCGGAATCGGTGAGGCAGTTGGAGAACGTCATGGGGAAGGGGCGGATGCGCCCCTCGTTGCTGCCCCAGCCGCTGCCCGGGTCGCCTTTTTTGAACATTTTGTGCTCGGTGACGGTGCCCTTGCCGTCCATGAGCGACTGGGCCACGGGTCCGCAGTGGAACAGGATCACCTTGTTTTCGTCCTCGCCGTAGTTGTTGTTCCAGTCGAGGCAGGCGGTGGGCTGGCCGGAAGCGAGGGCCATGGCGCGCATGGTGATGGCGGAGCACAAATCGATCTCGCAGGAGGTGACGATGCCCCGGTCGTTGAGCTCGCTGACGAGCACGCACGGGCACACCCGGAGAATCGTTTCCATCTCGTTCCAGCAGCGCAGCGTAATGGCGTCGAGCCGGTATTCGGCGATGTACTCGTCGATGACCACCGAGATTTTTGAGAGTGTATTCCTGTTTTCCTCGGGCACCAGCGAGAAATCCGCGTAGTTCAGGAGCCGCGCCTTCTTCGCGAGAACCCGCGGATCATCGTTTTTGGTCTGCCCGACCTTGTGGATGAGCTCGGAGAGGTCGAAGGACTCCACGTTGATGCCGTAGCGCTGCAGCGCCACCTCGTCGAAGCGCACAGTCTTGAACGCGGTGGTGCGCGCGCCCAGCGCGCCGAGGTTGAAGCGCCGCATGCCGCCCACCACCCGGCAGACGGCGGCGAACTCTTCGAGGTTCGCGCGGAACGCGGGGGAGAGGGGATGCGCCACATGGGGCTTAAGTACCGTAAACGGCACCCGATACTGGGTGAACACATCGGTGACGGAAAACTTGCCGCAGAACGCGTCGCGCCGGTTGGCGAAGTCCATTTTGCCGATCTCGTCGGGGTACGCCTGCATGAGGATGGGCACACCCGCGTCCTGGAGCGCGGCGATGGCCCCGTTCTCGTCGATGAAAATGGGCATGCAGAGAATCACGCCGTCGTATTCCCCCGCGTGCGCCTTGAGCCAGGCGGCGTACTTCAGCCCTTCCTCGCGGGTTTCCACCGCGCCGTAGCGGGTGAGGCCTTCGTCCGTCATGATGAAATCGTAGCCCGCGCCTTTTACGGCCTTGGCCATCTCGGCCCGCGCGCCCGCGATGAGCTCCGCGGGCATGAATCCCCGGTTCCCGAAGAAAAGCGCAAATGTCGTCTTCATGGAAATCCTCCTTATCTGTCCATCGAGAACATCCGGATCGCGCCCTCCACGTCCGCCTGAATCGCCCGCTCGGCGGTCTGGGCCACGTCGTGGAAGTAGACGATTTTCCCGCCCGCCGCGCGGATCATTTCGCGCACGGCCTCGCCGCCGGATTTCGCCATGTAGGTGTAATAGTTGATCTTGCGGATGCCCAGCCCGATGACCCTGTGAAAATCCGCCTCGCACACGCCCGAGCCGCCGTGCATGACCAAAGGCACGTTTACCTTTGCGCGGACGCGTTCAAGCACGCTGAAATCAAGCTGTGGCGCCTTGAGATACAGCCCGTGGGCGGTGCCGAAGGAACAGGCCAGCGCGTCCACGCCCGTCTCGCGCACGAACATCTCCGCGTCGCCGGGGTTTGTGTACACCTGCGCCCCGCCGTCCTCATACTCGCCCTCGTGACCTTCGCCCATTTCGCGCTTGCCCAGCGCGCCCAATTCCGCCTCGATGCATGCGCCCCGCTCGTGGGCCAGCGCGGCCGCGGCGCGGGTGGCAGCGATGTTTTGGGCGAAGTCGGCGGTGGAGCCGTCGAACATCACGGAATTGAACCCCACATCCAACGCCCGGGTCACATACGCAATGTCCTCGCCATGATCGAGGTGAACGCAAACGGGCACCGCCGCCCGCTGGGCGAGGGCCACCATCACCGGTCCGATCTCGGAAAGCGGCGCGTAGCGCTCGTGCACCTGTGCGTGCATGACGATGACGGGCCGGTTCAGCTTCTCCGCCGCGCGCAAAGTCCCGAGCAGGGATTCGAGGTTCGGCGTGTTGAACGCGCCGACGGCGTTTTTGTGGGCCTCGGCGGTGCCTAAAATTGAGGTAAGCGATGCAAGCATTTATATATCCCCTTCCATGAGCGGCCGGACGGCGTCGTACACCCTCCGATAGCGCCCGAAAATTTCAGTGTATCTCTCGTGAAAATCCGCGCGGGGCTCGTAGGTCTCCCGCACGCCGACGAACGTCTTCGCCGCTTCGGCGAGGTCGCGAAACGCGCCGCAGGCGACGCCCGTCAGCATGATCCCGCCGATGGTGCCCGCGTCGTCGTTTCGCATGCGCCGAATGGGCACGTTCAAAACGTCCGCCTTCATCTGCAGCCACGCCCGGGCGCGCGCGCCGCCGCCGGTGGCGTTGAGGGACTTGATTTCGATGCCGCACGCCGCCAGCCGTTCCCGGTTCAGCGCCATTTCGTAGCACACGCCCTCGAGCATGGCGCGGTAGACGTCCGCCTGGGTCTTTTCCAGCGTCAGGCCCAGAATCGCGCCCCTGGCGCCCGCGTCCATGTACGGCGTCGCCGCGCCCGCAAAGTGGGGGAGAACCAGCATCCCCGTCGGCACGTCGCGCATCCGCGCCTCGAGGGCCTCGTAGCCCCCCTGCCCCGGCGCGTAGCCCGCCATGTTTTCGACGAACCACTTGGCCACCGCGCCGCCTGTGAACAGAAATGCGTATGTGACGTACAATCCCGGCCGCAGAAACGGCACCACCACGTAATTGTCCCTTTGCAGCCGTCCGTCCCGGTCCCAGCTGTCGAAGACGGGCGTCATGCACTGGGTTGTGCCCGCACCGTCCGTGGCCGCACCCGGCGCGAGCACCCCGGCGCCCACCGCCGCCGCCACCTGGTCGTGGCAGCCCGCCACCACCCGCGCGGATCTGGGCAAGCCCAGCTCGTCCGCCAGCGCGGGCCGGATCGTCCCGACGACCGCGCCCGTCCGAACCACCCGCGAAAACAGGGAGCGGTCGATTCCTGCGGCGGCGAGGATTTCGCCGCTCCAGTCGAGCCTTTCCACGTCCAGCGCCATGGTGCGCGCGGCCTCCGACCAATCGATGGCCCGTTCCCCCGTCAGGAGGAACGTGACGTAGTCCTCCATGAGGCAGACGTGTCGCGCCCTCGCGTAAGCCGCCGGGTCGTTGTTCCTGATCCACATGAGCTTGGGCAGGCTGTACATGGAGTGGGGCTTCGCGCCGCAAATGCCCTCGATGTCCGGCACGTTTTCCGCCAAGAACCGCGCCTCTGCGCCGCCGCGCGGGTCGGTGTAGAGCATGACGGGCAAAACAGGCTCGTCCCCTTCGTCCAGCAGCACAAAGCTCTCCCCAAACGCCGACACGCCCACGGCCTCGATGAAAACCGTCCGCGCCGCCTCCCGGAGCAATGAGAAAACCGCGTCCCGCACAAGACGCGCGTCCAGCTCGCTCTTTCCCATGCCGCGCGCGGCGGGATAGTCCCGAAAGCCGGAGAACAGAAGCGTTCCGCTTTCGTCGTAGGCGGTCAGCTTCGCGCCCGCCGTGCCGACGTCGATCCCCGCGATGGCCATGTGTCTCGCCCCCTTTTCAACCCATACTTTACAGGAAGGTCGCGTTATGATATAGTGAAAACTGTCCCGGATATGATAAAATCGTCCGCAATGCGGACGAAAATTTGGGGGACGTGGAAATGCTTGAGGTCAACCGGAGCCGCATGCGCACGCTGATGCGCGATTTTTACACCCTCACGGGCATCCGGATGGTGCTCTTCGACGACCGGATGCGCGAGATCATGGCCTATCCCGATTTGCCCTGTGATTTTTGCCGGGAAATGCGCGGGGACGAGAAGTTCCGCGCGCGCTGCGTCGCCTGCGACCGGGCGGCGTTCTCCGCCAGCCGGAAAACCGACGAGCCCATCATCTACGCGTGCCACGCGGGGCTTACCGAAGCGGTGATGCGCATCCGGGCGGACGGCGCGACGGCGGGCTATGTGATGTTCGGGCAGGTGATTCCCCGGGAATCGGCTTTCTCCACCCGGGCGCGGCTCGCCGGGCAGGGACCGGCCCTCGTTCCGGCCATCGAGGGCATGCCGGAAAAGGACATGGCCGAGGTGCGCGCGGCGGCGACCATTCTGGACGCGCTGTCTGTGTATCTTTGGTCGAACAAGGTGGTGGGCGCGCCGGACGGCGACTTCGTCCGCATGCTGGACGACTTTGTGGACCGCCACATTGCGGAAAAGATATGCGCGGCGGACATTTGCCGCTTCTTCGGCATCGGGCGCACAAAGCTCTACCGCATCGCGGCGGAACGGCTCGGGCGGGGGGTGGGGGATTACGTGCGGGACAGGCGCGTCCTGTACGCGCGGCGGCTGTTGGGGGAAACCGACCTTTCCGTGAGCGAGGTGGCCACGGCGGCGGGATTTGCGGAATACAATTACTTCAGCCGCGTGTTTCGGGACGCAACAGGCCTGACGCCCCGGGAATGCCGCGCGCGCCGGGGCGCGAAAGGCGATTGCCGCGGGGACGCGGATGTGGTATAATCGGCAAAAAGCACGAACGGTCGTGACATATGGCAAAAATGCCGAAAAACTACGGGATCGTGATGACGGAAGGGCCGATACTCGGCAAAATGCTTGCGTTCTCCCTGCCTCTCATGCTCTCGAGCGCGCTTCAGCTGTTGTTCGGCGCGGTCAACCTATACGTCATCGGCAAGTACTCGGGCGAGGTCTCCATCGCGGCGGTGGGCTCGACGGGCTCCCTGGTGGCGCTCATTACCAACGTGTTCATCGGCCTTTCCGTGGGCGCGAACGTGGTGGCGGCCAAGAACTACGGCGCGCATCGGGACGCCGAGCTGAACCGGACGGTACATACCGCGATGCTTCTGAGCATCGTGAGCGGCGCGATCCTGACACTGGTGGGCGTGGCGGGTGCGCGGCTGTTCCTTTTTTGGATGAAGACGCCGTCTGATGTTATCGGTCTGGCCGCCGTGTACCTGCGGGTGTACTTTCTGGGCATCACCGCGTCCATGGTCTACAACTTCGGCAGCGCCGTTTTGCGCGCCATCGGCGACACGCGCCGCCCGCTGTATTATCTGTTCATCGCGGGTGCGCTCAACGTCCTTTTGAACCTTCTTTTCGTGTTGAAATTCAGAATGGACGTGGCGGGGGTCGCGCTGGCGACGGCGATTTCCCAAACGGTGGCGGCGGCGCTGGTGGTGATCTGCCTCGTGCGCTCCAGCGGCGCTTTGCACCTCGACCTGCGCCGCATGAGGATCGACCGTGCCATTTTCATCGACATCCTCAAGGTGGGCCTGCCCGCGGGCTTCCAGGGCACGCTGTTTTCCGTCTCCAATGTGCTCATCCAGTCGTCGATCAACGTCTATGGCTCCACCGTCATGGCGGGCAACGCCGCCGCGGGGCAGATCGAGAGCTTCGTTTACGTGTCCATGAACGCGTTTTCGCAGGCCTCGATTTCGTTTACCAGCCAGAACTACGGCGCGCGGCTGTTGGGGCGCATCCGTAAAATCCTGTTCTATTCCCTCGTGTGCGTGGTCTGTGTGGGCCTCGCGCTCTCGAACGCCGCCTATCTCTTCGGGGGGCCGCTTCTCAATATTTTCGCCAAAAACAAGCCGGACGTCATTGCGGCGGGCCTCGAACGGCTCGCCTATGTGGGACGGCTGTACGTGCTGTGCGGCATGATGGAGGTCATGGTGGGCATGCTGCGCGGCATCGGCTATTCGGTCATGCCCATGATTGTCTCCCTGTTCGGCAGTTGCGTGCTGCGCATCCTTTGGATCTTCTTCGTCGCGCCCTCGTTTGGAGATATCTCCGGCGTTTACGTGTCCTATCCCATTTCGTGGGGCCTCACATTCCTCGCCCACGTGGGTTGCTATCTCTGGGCCATCCGGCGCGTCACCCGAAAAGAACAATTGGAGCCGGGGCTCGCGTAGCACCGGCTCATTTTCCGTTCATCCAGGCGCGATACCGCGCCGCCGTCTCCCGCGCGAAGGCGTCGAGCCCTGCCCGGTGGTAAAACAGCGGCGCGCCGTCCGGTTTGCTCCCGGTGTGGCGCTCCACCACCCGATCCCGGTACCATTCGATCAGCTCCATGGGAACGGGCAGCGCGGCCCGCGGCACGGAGAGGTCTGCGCTTGCGATCTCGCCCATGACACCCTCCGCCCAGGGCAGCGCCCGGTACAGCCAGAACGTCGCCCGGGCGATTTCCGCCCGGTAGGGCAAGAACCAGTTTTCGCCCGGGTTTTCCCGCGCGTGCCATGCCCGGAACATCCCGATTTGCCTGGCGTCCCAGCAGGTGTCCGTAAACAGATGCAGAAGCCAGCCCTGCGCAAGCGGATCGTCCGCATCGAGCGCCGCGCGCAGCTCCGCCAGCGCCGCCCACCGGTCGGCCCTGTCCCGCAAATGCAGCGGGTCCTTTTTTTCACGCTCCGTTACGCAGTCCGGCGCAAAATTCCCGACCCAAAAGAGCGCGCCGCCCGCCGGCGCCACTTCCCGCGCCACCATCAAATGTATCATCGTCGAAGGCATGAGACCCTTTCTCGGGGGCGCTGCCCCCGAACCCCCGCCAAAGGGACTGAGTCCCTTTGGAATCCCCATGCGGGGGGCAGATCAGACTTTTTAGTACGTCGAATCGGTCGGGGGCCAGCTTCGACCGACCCGGGAACCCGGCAAATCCCAAATTCGTCCGTCCGGGGTTGGGCCCCCGGGCGGACGACGGACAAACTATAAGATTCCCTCCCATTATGGGATTCCAAAGGGACTCAGTCCCTTTGGCGGGGTCCGGGGCAGCACCCCGGCGTTCCCTCCCTACAGGAGCTTGCTCAGGAACCCCTGCGTCCTGGGGTTCTGGGGGTGGTTGAACAGTTCGCCGGGGGTATTGACCTCGACGATGCGGCCGTTGTCCATGAAAATGACGCGATCGCCCACCTCCCGGGCGAAACCCATTTCGTGGGTGACCACCACCATGGTCATGCCCTCCCGGGCCAGGGACTTCATGACGTCGAGCACCTCGCCCACCATTTCGGGGTCGAGAGCGGAGGTGGGCTCGTCAAAGAGCATGACGTCGGGTTCCATGCAAAGGGCACGCACGATGGCGATGCGCTGCTTCTGGCCGCCGGAGAGCTGGCTCGGATACGCGCCCGCGCGGCCCTCCAGCCCCACGCGCTCGAGAAGACCCATGGCGGTTTTCCGCGCCTCGGCCTTGGACTTGTGCTTGAGCTTCATGGGCGCGGCGGTGAGATTTTTGAGAATGGTCATGTGCGGAAAGAGGTTGAAGTGCTGAAACACCATGCCCATCCGCTGCCGGTGTACGTTGATGTTCACGCCGCGACCCGCGATGTCCACACCTTCGAAGATGATTTGCCCGGCGGTGGGCATCTCGAGCAGGTTCAGGCAGCGCAGGAATGTGGACTTTCCGGAGCCGGACGGCCCGATGACCACAACCACCTCGCCCCGGGCGATGTCCGCGTCCACGCCGTCCAGCGCGACGATCTTCCCGCGCGCGAAGGTCTTGGAAAGGCCGCGCACGGAAATCAATGCCTCAGTGGTCACCGCTCCTCAGCCTCCTTTCCAGAACGGATACGAGCTTGGTAAAGAAAATCACCAGGATGAGATAGATCAGCGCCACGGCAATGAGCGGCATGAACGCGGAATAGGTCGTGCCGCGGATGATGTCGCCGCCCTTGGTGAGGTCCCTCACCGCCACGTAGCCCGCGACGGAGGTCTCCTTGAGGAGGGTAATGAACTCGTTAGCCAGCGCCGGGAGCACGTTTTTGAACGCCTGGGGAATCACGATGTACCACATGGTCTCGACATAGTTGAAGCCCAGGCTGCGCCCGGCCTCGAACTGGCCGTTGTCCACGGACATGATGCCGCCCCGGATGATCTCCGCCACGTAGGCGCCGGAATTGATGCCGAAGGCAAGAACCGCGATCATGACCCCGTTGCGCGAGGACGCGAATACGATGTAATACATGATCATGAGCTGGACCACCACCGGCGTTCCACGGATGACGGTGATGTAGAGCTTGCAAACCGCGTTGCACGCGCGCAGCAGCGCGCGCCCCGCCCCGCGCCGCATGGTCTCGGCATTCTTGTCCCAGGTGGAGCGCACGATGGCGACAAACACGCCCAGGGCAATGCCAAGAAGCAACGCGAACAGCGTGATTTTGAGCGTCGTCTGAAGCCCGTCCCACAGGTACTTCCATCGGTCGCGCTCGATGAAGTTCAGAATGAAATCGGCCTTGAAATCGGCCCACCAAGTTTCCAAGGGATCACCCGCCTATCGCTGAATCGGAAAAACGACAAGCGGGCCGCGCCGGATTCCGGCGCAACCCGCTCTTTTTATTTCTTAGTTCGCACTCGTCGCCTCGGGCGTCGGTTCCGCGGTCTCTTCGGCCGTTTCGCCCACGGAGATGTACTTGTCGACGATCGTTTGAACGGTGCCGTCGGCAATCAGCGCCTCGAGGGCCGTGTTGATCTCGTCGAGCAGTTCGGTGTTGTCCTTGCTGATGGCGATGGCATAGTCCTCCACCGCGTACTGGGTGTCGAGAATCTTCAAGCCTTCGTTGGCCGCGACAAACGCCTTGGCGGGCTCGTTGTCGATGATGACGCAGTCCACCTTGCCGGTCATGAGCGCCGCGACGGCATCCGCGCCCTTGTTGTAGCGCTCGATGGTCGCGAGGCCCGCGTCCTCGAGGTCCCAGGTGGAGTAGAGGTCGCCGGTGGTGGAAATCTGGACGCCGATGACATAGCCGCCGTTAAAGAGGTCGTCGACGGACGTGATGGCGGAATCTTCCTTCACGATGACCACCTGAACGCCGGTTGCGTAGCTGGTGGAGAAGCTGACCTGGGTGAGCCGGTCTTCGGTAACGGTCATGCCCGCCATGCCGAAGTCGATCTTGCCGGACTGGACCGCCGCGATGATGGCATTGAAGTCCATATCCTGAATCTCGAGGGTGTAGCCCAGCTTGTCACAGATCGCCTGGGCGATCTCGGCGTCGATGCCCACGATGGCGTCGCCGTCGTAATACTCGTAGGGCGGGAATTCCGCGTTGGTGCCCATGACCAGGGTCTTCGTGCCTTCGGCCATTGCCATGCCGGAAACCGCGAACATCAAAACAAGTGCCAGTGCCAAAATCTTCTTCATTCTATGTGTCCTCCGTCAATTCTTGCAGTTATTATACACGATCATCGCATAAAACGCAAGCATTTATGCGATTTTTCATGATTCAGCAGTATTTTTTCGCATAATCATTCACCGTGTCGCCCGGCATCAGCCAGCGGCCGGAGGTGAAATCCGGCATGGCGACGGGCTGGCCGTTGAGGCTCACCGATTCTTCGGACAGCGCGGTGACGGCCATCCAGGCGGCCGCGTCGTATACGTCGATGGGCATGGGGAGGCCCTTTTGCAGGCAGTCCACAAACGCGCCGTACACCAGTCCGTCCATGCCGCCGTGCCCGCCGGTGACGCCGTCCGACAGGAACTTCTGCCAGATGGGATGCTCGTACCGGGTCTGGTACTGATCGGCGTTGTTCCACTCGGGCTTCCAATTGAAATGGTCCTTGTGCACGCCGTCGATGAACACGGAATTGGTGCGCTCCTCAAACATGGCCTTTGTGCCGCGCACGGTGAAATCCCTGCAGTAGTAGCGCGGGAGGGTGGTATCCAGCGTCAAAAGGATCGTCTCACCGCGCGCGCAGCGGATGACGGTGCTGATGACGTCTCCCTGGGCGAATTCCCCGCCCTTCGCATATTCGCGCAGCCCCGCCGCCTTGGACGCGGTGGAGGAAACGGTGAGCATGCGGTTGCCGGCGTTGATGTCGAGCAGCTTCGCGATGGGCCCCAATTCGTGGGTGGGATAGTTTTCACAGTTGCGGCTCGTGTAGTGGCGCAACCGGTAGTGGTGGTTTTTGTCGCCGTCCGCGATTTCGTCGCGCAGATCGTGGGCGTACGCGCCGGCGCAGTGAACCAGCTCGCCGAAGAGCCCCTTGCGCACCATGTTCGTGACGAACAGCTCCATGCGCCCAAAGCAGCAGTTCTCAAGGAAGAAAAACGGCGTGCGCGTCTCTTCCCATGTCCGGACGAGGTCCCAGCATTCCTGAAGGTTCGAGGCGCCGCCGACCTCGATGGCCACGGGCTTTTTCTTTTTCATCGCCTCGATGGCGTAGGGAACATGGGTTTCCCACGGCGTCACGACGAGAACCGCCTCGACGTCCGACCTGTCGACGAGTTGGGAATAGTCCCGCGTCGCAAAGGGTTTTTTGCCCGTTTTTTCGAAAACCAGCGCCTGGGCTTTTTCCGCGCGGCCCTCAAAGTCGTCGCAAACGGCTGAAATTTCCACACTTGGCATGTCGATCAGAAGATCTTTGAGAAGTGAAAAGCCGCGGCTCCCAAGGCCCGCGATCCCGATCAGCGTCTTGTCCATCTTTATTCCTCCCGTACCTGTCGAAAGCCAGTATAACACATGCGCCCCACGCGGGCAAGCGTGGACGGCATTTTTCGACGCGGTATGTCATAATTTTGGCATTTTGTGAAACGGACCTGAATATGATCTATCAAACATACCATAAGGAGGAGCGCGTAATGAACAGCATCAGGGTCTTACTGGCAGACGGCAATCCGGGACTGATCAACGTCCTTGGCGATTATCTGGGCAAGCGGCGCGACATCGACGTGGTGGCGCGCGTGGCGGACGGTGCGGACGTGATGGACGCCGTGCGCTCCCAATTGCCCGATGTAATTGTGATGGACATCATCCTCCCGCGGCGCGACGGTTTTATGGTTCTGGAGCAGCTCGGCCAATTGGACGAGCCTTCACGCCCGAAGGTGATCATACTGACCGGGCTCGCGCGGGACGATTTCATTCTGCGCGCCATCCGGCTCGGCGCCGCCTATTACATGGTCAAGCCCTTCGACATGCAGCTTCTCTACGACCGGATTACCGAAATCGCCCGGGAACGGGAGGCCATCGTCACCGAGTCCCGCCGGGAAGAAGCGGGAGAAACGGCGGACGAAAAAATCACAAACCTCTTTCTCACACTGGGCATCCCCGCGCACATCAAGGGCTATCAGTACCTGCGCGAGGCCGTGCGCATGGTAATGGACGACCATACGCTCATCAACCGCATCACCAAGGAGCTTTATCCCGGCGTCGCAAAGGCCTACGCCACAACCGCCAGCAAGGTGGAGCGCGCCATGCGCCACGCCATCGAGGTAGCATGGAACCGGGGCCGGCTGGAGACGGTGAACCACATGTACGGCTACCGGGTGTTCGACAAGCAGGACAAGCCCACCAATGGCGAATTCATCGCGCTGGTGGCCGACAAGATCGCCATGAAAAAGAGCGCGTGAACGCCGCGTTCGCCCCCAAACGGACTGCCCCGCCGCTCGCGCGGGGCAGTCCGTTTTTGAGATCAGTCCGCCTTAGAGCAAGACGCGGAAATAACGAGAGAAAGCCCCGCGATGGATTTTCGCCCAAAGCAAGGAGCCGACAGTGGCGCCGAAGATTTGATTGCCTGTGGCAATCAAAGCCGCACCGGTGAATTTGTCGCATGAAATGCGTCAAATAACGTCCCGTAGGAACCGCTTCGCTGAACGCGAAGCGGCCGTGCGACCGGGCTGTTCAATACAAAGTTTTGAACTGCCCGCCTCTTGGACGAAAAGACGTGCGGGGCGTCTCGGTCTTTCTGTGGATTGCTCTGGTCTTTTCCGCTCCTGCGTCCCCGGGAAGGATGCATGGCCAGGATCAGGAGACCCTGAAACAAGGTGGCACTGTGAAGATCGAGGCTACGCGCACGGCGATGTTGCCGGTGACGTCCCGTCCTCACTGCCGGAGAGCACGTCCATCAGCTATATGGCGTTGTCCCGCGGGCAGCTTCAAGGTGCAACCATGCCATAGATGAACCAGTGTCCCGCAATGCCGCAGAAGCGCGTGAAAATCCCCTTACTTGTTTTTGCTCAGCCAGCCCGTCGCGGCGACGGCGTAAGCCGCCGCACCCTGGGACAGCACGGCTTCGTTGAAAATCGCCCTGGGGTGATGCATGGGATAGCAGTACCCTTCCTCCGGAGAGCCCGCCGTGAGCATCATCATCACGGAAGGAACCGACTGGGTGACGAAGGAAAAGTCCTCGGAGCCGTTCATCCGGGCGCTGCCCAGAACCGACGGGTCGGGCACCGCGGGACCGAACACCGCGGCGAGGCTGTCGCGCACGTCCTTTGACACGGCGGCGTCGCAGCTGACGGAGGGACAGCCCTGAATGATGTCCGCATCCGCCGAGGCACGGAAAACCGCCGCCGTGCCCTCCGCGATCTCCTTGACGCGCTTCAGGACAAACTGGCGCACGCCTTCATCGAATGTACGGATGGTGCCCTTGAGAACCGCCTCGTCGGGAATGACGTTGGAGGTGGTGCCGCCGCCCATCGTGCCGACGGTGACGACGGCGCTGTCGGACGCGGATATTTCGCGGCTCAGAATCTCCTGCAGGGCGATGTGCATGTGGGCCGCCACGTTGAGGGGATCGACGGTTGCCTCGGGCATCGCGCCGTGGCCGCCCTTGCCCTTGATTTTGATGTCGAACCAGTCGGAGGCGGCCGTGAAGGCCCCGCCGCCCGGTACGATGATGAGGCCGGCGGGAAGCTTGGGAATCCCCGCCCCCACGTGAAACATCGCCGCCGCGTCCACCTTCGGGTTCTTGAGAATTCCGGCCTCCACCATGGCCCTTGCCCCCAGAAGCGTTTCCTCCGCGGGCTGGAACATCAGCTTGACGCTGCCTTCGATCTCGTCCTCGTGATTCTTCAAAAGCCGCGCCGCGCCCAAAAGCATCGCCGTGTGAAAGTCGTGCCCGCATGCGTGCATGGCGCCGTTTTCCGACTTGAATTCCAAATCGGTCTGTTCGGCAATGGGCAGCGCGTCCATGTCCGCCCGAATCAGAAAGCACTTGCCCGGCCTCTTTCCGCCCGCAAGGGCGGTGACGCCGGTGCCCGCCACATATTCCGGCGCGTACCCCATCTCCGTCAGCCGCGCCGCCACGAACGCGGCCGTCTCAGGAAGATCCATGCTCAACTCCGGGTTTTTGTGCAGATGCCGCCGCCAAGTGACCAGTTGATCCTGAAGCTTCCTTGCCTCCTCGACCATGCTTTTCATGCGTCCACTCCTTTTCAATTGATTTTTTTCATGCTATAATGGCAATGATTGAATTACGGACATTTATGGCCTGCAATTTTCTGCCATGGTACCATGAAAAAGTATTGTTGTCAACGAAAACCTTGCGGAAAGGGCGCAAAAAAGTGAAATTGAAAATCGCCGCCATCGTCAGCCCGCCCGCGGCAAAGTATATGGAAAGCATGCTGCCGGAGCTTGCCCCCTATTGTACGCTGGCGCTTCTGGAAGCGGCGGGGGTGCAGGAGGCGCGCGCGCTTTACGAGGACTGTACGGGGCGCTACGACGCCGTGGTCTTCAGCGGCCGCGTCTACATGGCCTACGCCACGCGGAACAACTTTTGCGCGGGTGCGCCGTGCTACACGTTGGATAATCTGGTTTTTGATCTTGCGTCCGTCCTTCACACGCTTCTTCTCAAGGACCGGAATTTCGACTTTTCCCGCGTGTCCATCGACATGCTGTTTGCCCGCGACCGGGAAAACTGGGCAAAGCTGTTTCCCGCGGACCAGATGCCGCACTGCATCGACGAGAGCTTCATCCCCCTTCTCGCCATCGACGAATTCAACAGCGCGCTTCTGCCGCAAAGGGTGCTCGACTGGCACACCGCGCTTTACCGGGCGGGGGAAACCGACCTGGTCCTCACCTGTCACGGTTCCATCACGCGCAATCTCGAGGCAGCGGGCGTGCCGTATGTGTATCTCGCGCCCGCACGGGAGTATGTGGTCAACTTTTTTCTCCAAATTGTCGGCACGCTCACCATGCGGCATGCGGAAGATCCGCCTGTGGGCGTCATTATCCTCTCTCCGCGCACAGAGGCCGTGGAGAGCGCTCCCCTGGCGCGCGCCGGCGAAGCACTCGCCGCCTACGCACAGGCGAGCGGAGCCGCGCTTACCTATGCGCATCAGGAAGGGAAACTGGAACTGCACATGCAGTTCGGGGAACTGTCGCGGCTGACGGAGCGCTTCACATCCGCGCCGTTTATGGAAACGATGGGGCAGGCGATCCGGGAAGGGCTCACCGTCGGAATCGGCACGGGCAAAACGCTGTTCCAGGCGCGGCTGAACGCCGCGAGCGCCCTGGCGATCTCGGGACTGACCGACCGCATCTACTACGTTTCCCACGACGGCAGGATATCTGGGCCGCTGGGATACGTCCGCGCCGCGTATGCGCTGGAGCCCGATCCGGCGCTCATCCGCCTTTCGAAGCAGTGCGGCGTGGATCATCTGACGCTTCAACAGATGGACGCGTTCGCGCGCGCGGCGGGGAAAAATACGGTCAGCACCCAGGAGCTCGCGCAGTTCATGGGCGTTTCCCGCCGCACGGCGAACCGGCTGCTCAGCAAACTGGTCTCCGGCGGCGGCGCGGAGGCCTATGTGGAAGGCGCGGTGGGCGGAAGGGGACGGCCGCGCAATCGGTACCGGCTGCTGTTTCTTTGAAGAAAAGAGCGACGGCGGCAGGAATCGCGCCGACGGCGGCGAAGAATATCAGCAAACGCGGCACGGAAGACGATGCGCGTGCGGACGGTCGGCACCAGGGAACAAGCTGCGCGCGAAGAACGCGGCGACCCTGCGCGCCGACGCGGAGGCGGTCGTCCGCCACATGCTCCGCTCCGTGGACGGACCCAAATCATTTCACTGGGGGATTACGCGGGACGGCGACGCCGCGGGACGCGTCAATGTCTGGCAGATCAACCTTTTGAAAAACGGGGCCGAGCCGGGCTGCGACGTGGGTACGAAATACCGCGGACGCGGCTTTATGGCGGAGGCGCTCGCGGCGGTGTTCGGTAATCTGCTCGGCGCGGCGTATGTGCGGTGCGCGCGTCAAACGCCGCGTCCACCCGCGTATGCGCGGAGACGGGATTGTTTTCGTCATGCGGAAAGGCAACTTCAACCACGAAGACGGGAGCGGAGAAAATGGCAAAGTATAGGAAGCCCCGGAAAAAAGGCCATTACACGAAAAAGGACTGGATTACGCTTGGCGCGGTGCTTGGCATCCTCGCGGTGGCCGTGACGGTATTTCTGATCGTCGTCAATCACGGATACGTGAAGGTGAAGGACGGCGTCTACCAGATCGCCAAGGACGAAATCGCCGCCAACTACGGCACCGACACGGACAAGCGGTATCGGGTCATCGGCACGGTAGGCGAAATCGACGGCTTCACCCTCGACGACGATTCAAAGAACAGCCTCATCAAGTATCTGTCGCCCGCGGGCACGGAAAACGTCGAATCCGCGAACCTGGGCGGCTCGGCGTGGCAGTACGGGGAACTCGCCGACAAGATGAGCGGGGTCGTCGCGAGCCAGTATGAGATCGACGCGCCCACGCCGATGGAAACCACCATCGCGGGCCGGGCCGCCGCCTACTTCACGTACACAATGCCCGCCACCGCGGACACGGACAAGGACAAGGCGGACGATTCCACCCCGGCAAGGCCCGTCGCCATGGCATACCTCGATTACGACACGGGGCACAGCGTGTTCATGGAGATCGTGTTTTCGGGGGAGATGCCCGGAACCGACGAGATCATGGGTCTGTTCGAGAAAATCGCAAAAGGTCTCTCGCTTAAATAAGCGAAAACGCCCGCCTCCGTCCCCCCTCGTTCCTTCCGGGTGGGCAGGCGGGCATTTTTTGCGCCCTGTATGCCAGTTCGGTGG
>JAEYRW010000102.1 GCA_023435435.1 Bacillota bacterium
CCAACCCAAGTCGCTTTGCGACCGCGCCGACTTCGTTCGGCGCGCTTTGAAGCAGGAACGCGGACGTAGCGGCGTTCTGTCAAGTGGAAGGCGACAAAGCGCAGGTTTGATTGACACAGGCAATCAAAGTCGCTACGCGACCGGGGCATTCAAACCGAAGATTTGAATGCCCCGCCGGCTGGAAAAAGTGCCAGCCATGTCGCGGGAGTTAGGCTTCGCAGACTGCTAGCTCAGCTTCCTGCGCAGGTATTGGCTCGTGTTTTCGATGATCAAAACCACCACGAACAGGGAGATGAGCACGGTCCCGAGCCCTTCGTAATCGCGCCAGCCGATGCGCTCGTTGATGAGGATGCCCAGGCCGCCCGCGCCCACATAGCCCAGAATGGACGCCGCGCGGACGTTGATCTCAAACGAATACAGGCAATGGGAGAGGTAGGTGGGCAGAATCTGGGGCATGCACGCCGACCAGAACGCCTGGAATTTCGTCGCACCCAACGCTTCCATGGCCTCGAACGCGCCCATGTCGATGGTCTCGATGGATTCGTAGAGCATTTTGGTCACAACGCCGAACGTGAACACCGTGATGGCCACCATGCCCGCGAACGTGCCGAGGCCAAAGATCAAGGCGCAGATGGAGGCGATGATGAGCGTCGGGAGGGTGCGCACGACGTTCAAAAGCACGCGCAGCACTGCCACCGACCAGCCGGATTTGTTGATGTTGGTGGAGGCGACCACCGCGAACGGCAGCGCAAGTACGGAGCCCACGGCGCTTCCGATGACGGACATCTTGATGGTGTCCAGAAGCGGGCCCCACACCTTGTGCATATAGCTCCACTTGGGATTGAATATCTTTTCCAATATGACCGTGAACTGGTGTCCGCGCCGGACGATGATCGAGATGTCAAAGCCCGTGACCTCCACCGAGCCCCATACCGCGAGGACGAGGACCAGCAGAATCAGCGGCGTGCGGGAGCGCGGCTTCTGAACCGACTTTCCGCCCACCGTCATGGTTCTGGGCCGGAAGACGCGGTCAAAAAGCGGCAGCTTCTGGGCCTTCGTCATTTGGCCGCCTCCTTCGCCTCTGCCTCGGACGTGGGCACCTCCGCGCCGTTGTAGATTTCGTCCAGCACGTCCTTTGTGACGTTCCCGGTGGGGCCGTCGTACACGATCTCCCCCGCGCGGATGCCGATGACGCGGTCGGCAAAGTCCAGCGCCAGGTCCACGTGGTGGATGTTGATGAGGATCGTGATGTTCATCTCACGGTTGATGCGCCGGAAGTCGCTCATGACCTGATTGGCCGTCACGGGGTCGAGGGCGGCCACGGGCTCGTCGGCGAGGATGATGGACGGATTCTGGTTGAGGGTGCGCGCCAGGGCCACGCGCTGCTGTTGGCCGCCGGAGAGCTGGTCGCAGCGGGTGTACGCCTTGTCGAGGATGCCCACTTTATCCAGCGCCTCCAGCGCCGCCACCTCCTGCTTTCTGGAAAACAGGCCCAGCAGCACGCGAAAAAAGCCCATGTCCGGCACCATGGAGGTGAGCACGTTCTTGATGGCGGTGGTGCGGGTGACGAGGTTGAAGGACTGGAAAATCATGCCGATGTGGCGGCGGAAGCGCCGAAGGGACTTGCCCTTGAGCGTCATCACGTCCACGCCGTCCACCACCACCTTGCCCTCCGTCGCGTCGATCATCCGGTTGATGGTGCGGATGAGCGTGGACTTTCCCGCGCCCGAAAGCCCGATGATGGCCACGAACTCCCCCTGTTCGATTTTCAGGTTCACGTCCTTGAGGCCCCGGACGCCATTGGGATAGGTCTTCCCGGCGTGCGCAAATTCGATCATATCGATTTCCCCTCATATATAAAACCGCCGAAACCGGGTCTGTTGTGCGTTCGGCGGTCCTTCATTCAAAATAAGGGGGCGGGAGAGAGATCCCCCGCCCGTGGTCTTTGGTTATTCCTGAACGGCCTCGAGCGCTTTGCGCGCGCCGTCGTAATCCGCATCGGTGGCGATGGCGTAACCGGTGTGGCTGTACACGGAGAAGATTTCCTTGCCCTCGTCGGTGGAAATGACGTTGATGAGGGCGTTCTGCATGGCGGCGATGAACTCGGGGTTGTAGACGGCGGAGTTTGCCTTGGTGATGGACACGGTGTCGTTGTAGATGGGCGCGGTGACGCCGATGACGTTCATCTCATTCCAGATGGAGTCGGTGCGGCCCATGCCCGCCTTGCCGGTCTCGTCCTGCTGATCGGTGGGCAGCGTCCAAGCGGCCTCGTAGTCGCGGCGGCCGTCGGCGTAGCAAACGATGATGTCAACCGCCTCGGCGGCAGCTTGGGCGAAGGACTCGCCGTAGCCGGAAAGCGTCACGACGTTGGAAAGGTCGGACAGCTTCTTGCCGTCGTAGTTGTCCATGAGCCACATGGTGGGGTAGATGTAACCCGCGGAGGAGGAGGTCTTCAGAATCGCCCAGTTGGCCTTGTCGAGGTCTTCCCAGGTGAGCGCTTCGCCCGCGTTCACCTTCGCGGCCAGCTCCTTGCCGTAGGCGGAGGGGGTGGCGTAGATGAGGGAGCGGTAGAAGGTGACCTGCTCGTCGGTGGGCATGGTCTTGTTGGCGTCGCCGTTCCAGGTGGTGGGATCGGTGGAGTCATTGGACAGGCCCGCGCGGGTGGCGGTGAGGATCACGTCCACCTCGTCGGAATAAAGCGCGTAGGTGCCGCCGGGGAGCCAGCCCACGTCGATGGTGCCGGCCGCCATGGCCTCGCCGGTGGCCTCGTAGGACGTGCCGACGGTGATGTCGATCTCGCCCACGTCGTAGCCCTGCGCAAGGAGTGCCGCCTGGAGAAGCTCAGGCAGGTTCTTGGTTCCCGTGATGATGACATCCGCGTCCTTGGAGGGCACAAACTCGAGGGTGAGCTTGTCCATCTTGACGGCCTCGGCCATCGCGGAGGTCGCGCCCAGAACCAGCATGACCGCAAGCACCAGAGCAATCAGTTTCTTCATGTCTTTTCCTCCCACTATGTACAATGTCAGGGTATACATATACTATAATCCCGGATTCTCAAAAAAACAAGCGGGAAAATGAAAAGGTAACTTTATGCCGCCTTTCGGACGGGAGCACACGTTTCCCGGACGCAAATCCATTGACGCCGCCCCCGTGCCGTGCTACCATAGAAAGATCACCTGGCGTGCCGCCCAAAGGAGAAGCCCCCTTGCACGAAAGAGACTTGCCCAATGCCCGCGGGGCCCTTGCCCTCTGCTGGGCGGCTTACGCGGCCTCCTACATCAGCCGCTCCAACATGGCGGTATCCCTGGCGCGCATCGTTTCGGAAGGCGGGTGGCCGCTTGCCGATCTGTCGCTTTTGGGCACGCTGTTTTTCGTGTTCTATGCCGTGGGGCAGCTGGTCAACGGCAGAATCGGCGACTTCGCCCCGCCGCGGCTGATGATCGTATCGGGCCTTCTGGTTTCGGGTGCTTGCAACATTGCGTTCGGCTTTGCCCGCGCCTACTGGACGCTCGCGGTCGCCTGGGCGGTGAACGGCTTTGCGCTCTCCGCTCTTTGGGGCCCCATGATGCGGCTCATGGCCCATTCCTACGACGAAAAGAAGCGCAACTGGGTCTCCATGGTCATGATGACCTCGTCCGCCGTGGGCTGCGTCGCCTCGTGGGGGCTCGCGGGCCCCATTCTTGACCGCTTCGGGTACCGGCCCCTTTTCGCGGGCACGGGCGCCCTGATGCTGGCCTACTGTCTGGCGCTGATCATTCTGCTGCCGCGCGCGGACATCCGGCCCGAAACCCATGCGCCCCGGGGCGGCGGCCTGCGCGACGGGCTGAAGGCCCTCGTTTTGATCACTCTGGTCTGCGCGGTCATGGGCTTTATTAAGGAAGGCATCAACTTTTACGCGCCCTATATGCTCGGTGCCGCCGGGGCGTCCTCGGTGTCCTTCGCGGTGATTTTGCCCCTGTTCAGCTTCGCGGGCTCGGTGCTCTCGGGGTTGCTCAACCGGCGCGCGGGGACGAGCATGGCGCGGCTCATCGCCGTCCTGTTCGGCGGGTGCCTCCTGTCCCTGGGGGCGCTGTACGCCTTTGGCACCGCCGGCGCGTTCGGCGCGCCGCTGATCCTGGGAATGCTGGGCATCGCGTCGGCCAGCATGTACGCGGTGACCACCTACCTCATGGGCTTTTTCCCCATGCGCTTTGACCGGGTCAACGCGGTTTCCTACGTTTCAGGACTGCTCGATTTCTTCGCCTACATGGGCGCGGGGGCCTCGTCGCTTTTGTCGGGCGCGCTGTTCGACCGGTTCGGGCCCGCGCGGGTGATTTTCGTGTGGATGCTGCTGGCGGCGCTGGTGACGGCGGGCGGGTTCGCGGCCCGCGCGCTGGAGAGAAGGAGGGAAAACGTGTGAGGATGATTCAAACGATGGAGGAGCTTTCGGAACGGAAGCAAAAGGACGCCATGCTGCTTGTGTATGTGGGCCGCCGCGGCTGCGGCGTGTGCCGCGCCCTCGAGGGGAAGCTCGACGCGCTGCGCAGGGCGTATCCCGGCATTTCCGCCGGGAAGATCGAGGCGGATGACGCGCCGGAGCTGGCCGCCGCCTGCGGGATTTTTTCCGTGCCCGCGCTGATCCTCTTCATCGAGGGGAAGGAGACCATGCGCGAGGCGGGCATCGTGAGCCTCGACCGGGTGGAACAGAAAATCGCCCGCTACCACGCGCTCTTCATGGACTGATCTCCTGGAAAAATTTCGCCGAACTGGAAAAACGCAAACAAATGCGCCGCCCTCTTCGTCTAATCACCGTTCGATTGAAGGGAGTTCATTCGGATAAGGAGTGAAAAAGATGAAGAGGTTTCTATGTGTCCTGACGGCGGCGATGCTGCTCATCGCCGCGGTGGCCGTCGCGGAGGGAACGGTTCAGCCAACCGCCGCGCCGGAAGAGATGACCGCGGAACAAAAGCTTTCTGAAATGATCCCGCTTTTTGACAGCTTCGCGCGCAACATGGGCGTGGAGGGCGAATTTCCCTACGACAGCGCCAACCCGGAATTCGTGTGGATGCAGCTGTACCTCGAATGTGTCAACTGGGGCTCTCTCAACCCGGCAATCACCGTGACGGACGCCAAAATGACCGTGCCCGGCCAAGCGATGCTCGCCTATGCCCAGGCGTCCTTTCAGGGCCTTCAGGCACTGCCGGAGATTCCGGACAGCGTGACGGGCGTGACCTACGACCAGGCGGCGGATGCCTATGTTCTCGAGATGTCCGACGCGGGCGAGACCTATATCGTCATTGAGAAGTACGCTTCGGACGCCGAAGGCGGCATCGTCGCCGGATTTGGGCTCTATCATCCCGAGACCGGGCGGCTGGGCGGCTTTGTCGCAAGGCTTGCCGAAACCGCGACGCCGACCGGGGAGGCCGGAAGCGCGTTTCCCTACGCTGTGACGGGCGTGACCAATGAGGCGGAGGGCGACTTCGCGGGGCTCACCCCGACGGCATGCGAAATTCTCTACGCGGCGCCGACCCCGGCGCCCACGCCCGAACCGACCCCCGAGCCCACCCCGGTCGTCTATTCAGAGCTCTCCGTGGGCGCCAGGGGCGACGCGGTGACGGCGCTGCAAACACGGCTCAACGAGCTGGGCTACGACTGCGGCAAGGCCGACGGCATCTTCGGCAGGGCCACCAAGGAGGCCGTGCGCTACTTCCAGGACGCCATCGGCGGAAACCAGGACGGCATCGCCACCAATGCGCTCCAGCAGAAGCTCTTTGCGGCGGACGCGCCCGCGTTCGTGCAGTACAAACAGCTCATGGACGGTTCGAGCGGCATCCGCGTCGAAAAGCTCCAGGACCGGCTGCGCGCCCTGGGCTACCTGGCAAAGCCCATGAACGGCAGCTTCGGAAGCCGCACCGAGGAGGCCGTGAAAATCTTTCAGAAGCAGGCGGGCCTCAAGGCCGACGGCATCGCGGGTGTCAAAACCCTCAAGGCGCTTTACAGTGCCAAGGCGGAGAAGTGCGAAAGCTATATCATCCTGACAAAGGGCGACACGGGCACGCGCGTCAAAGAGATGCAAAAGAGGCTGATCAAGCTGGGCTTCCTCAGCAAGAAGGCGAATTCCAGCTACGACGGCAATACCGTGAAGGCCGTCAAGGCGTTTATCAAGGAAATCGGCGCGAAGGGCGACGGCAAGACCGCCGATAAGGCGCTTCTCAAGAAGCTCTTTGCCTATGAGCCCGAACCGACGGCCACCCCCACCGCCAAGCCGACGGCTGGGCCGACGGCCGAGCCGACCACCGAACCGACGGCCGAGCCGACCGCCGAACCGACGGCCGAGCCGACCGCTGAGCCGACTGCCGAGCCGACGTCCGGGCCGGTATCGGTGCTGACCCCCGCGCAGCAGACCGCGTTTACCCAGGCGGTGAACGACGCGCTTCTGCCGGCGATTCCCTACACGAACGAGGAGGCCGCAACCTGGCTCCAGACCGCGCTGCTCATCAACCCGCCCACGGGCGTCTATGACCAGGCGACCTTCGACGCGGTTTCCGCGTTCCAGCTGGCGAATTCCATGACCGAGACCGGAATCGCCGACGACGCGGTCGTCACGCTTCTGAACGTGACGCCGGGTCCGTAATTCTGAACCCGCAGCGCCCGCCCGGGAAACCGGCCGCGGGCGCGCTTTTTTTCGGTTTTGCATCGGGAACTTCATTTTCTGTTCATATTTGCGGAAAAATTGCGGGACGGTAGGCTGGTATAATGAAAGAACAATGACAACGGAGGACGCGCACATGACAGAAGCAAGGCCCGTGAAATCCACAAGCCCGCTCAGGTACGCGGCGGGCATGTTCGGTACCTCGATCCCCATCAATATGTTCAAGACCTTCGCCGCCATCTTTTACGTGGATCACCTCAGCCTCATCGACTCCACACAGTTTTCGCTGATCCTGTTTCTGTACACATTCCTCGACGCCGTCGACAATCCGGTCTACGGCTTCCTCTCCGACCGGACGCGCACCAGATGGGGCCGCCGCAGACCGTGGTTCATCATCGGCGCGCCGCTGCTGGTTCTGTGCTTCGTCATGTTCTTTAACCCGCCCGCCGCGCTTGGGCCCGGCTCGGCGTTTTATTACATCCTGCTCATGTACATGCTCACGGGCACGCTGGATTCCCTCATCAACGCCAACTACGGCGCGCTGTTTCCGGAGCTTTTTCCCACGGAAAAGGCCCGCGCCAAGACGAACGCCATGCGCCAGGCGTTTCAGTTCCTGGCGATGATCATCTCCATCGCCCTGACGCCGGTGGTGGCGGGGGCGCTGGGCTATTCCCTGACGGCGCTTCTTTACGGTGCGCTGGCCATCGCGGTGATCTATTTCATGACGTTCGGCTGCCATGAGAACCCGGAATACATGGAAAAGCCCAAGCCCGCGCTGTTCGGGAGCATCCGCGACATCGTTTCAAACCCCAAATATTGGCTTTACGGGCTGGCCAACGCGGCTTTTTTCGCCGGCCTCGGTCTGGTACAGGCGGGCGTTCCGTTCTACACGAAGTATGTGCTGAACGTCGGCGGCGCGGGGCAGATGATCATGCTGGGCACGGTCATCGGCTCGGCCATCCTGTTTATCCCCCTGTGGGTCGTCATCATCAGAAAAATGACGCTCATGCCCGCCTGGCGGCTGGCGCTCATCCTCATGGCGGCGTTCGTCGCGCCCCTGTACTTCACGGGTTCGCTGGTGCTCGCCACCGTGGCGGTGGTGTTTCTGGGCTTTGCGCTGGCGGGGGTTTCCACCACGATGGACATCGTGGCGGCACGCATTCTGGACGAGGACGCCCAAAAGCACGGCGTCCAGCGGGAGGGCATGTTCTCGAGCCTCCTGGGCGTTCTCAACAAGTCGAGCGGTCTTTTCAGCGCGCTCGCGTACGTGCTGGTGAGCAGGCTCTACGGCTATCAGAACGGTGACAACCCCGGCGCGATGCCGGATCAGGCGGCGCTTTTCCTTACGGTGCTGTTTCCCATCTGCGCGATGATTCTGTCGGTGGCGCTGTCCCGGTTCCTGAGATTCGAAAAAACCGCGAAGGAATGAAAACTTTGGAAAACCTGAAAATCCGGCACACCGTTCCCCGGGAGCGGGAGGGCGAATACTACGCCGTCGAATTCCCGGTTCCGGAAAACGTCCGGAAGATCACCGTTTCATACAAATACCCCCGGCTGGGCGGGGGCAAGGTGAACATCATCGACCTTGGGCTCATGGACGCCCAGGGCAAATTCCTCGGCTGGTCGGGGAGCGCCCATCCCAGCATTTTTGTCGGCGAATTTCAGTCCTCCGGCGGCTACATCGCCCAGCCCATCCGGCCCGGCAACTGGAAGATTCTGGTGGGCGCGTACCACGTTCAGCCGGGGGGCGTCGATGTGGATTACGAAATCGCCTTCGAGGAGAAGGGGCCCGGCTGGCTGTTCGGGGACTTTCACTGCCACTCGACGGCCTCCGACGGCGCCCTCGACCGGCACGAGCTGGGGCTGCGGGCCAGAAAACTGGGGCTTGACTTTCTGGCGGTGGCCGACCACAACAACGTGGCGGAGAACTTTGCCCAGCCGCATATCCCGGGGCTGACCTTCGTGCCCGCCGTGGAGTGGACGCACTACAAGGGCCACATGAACTTTTTCGGCGCGGAAAATCCGTTCGAAAATTCCTTCGTGGCCAATACAGACGACGAAATGCGCGCGGTGGTCAAGGCGGCCAAGGCGCGCGGCGCGCTGATCTCCGCCAACCACCCCAAATGCAACCTCTGTCCCTACCTGTGGACGGACGAAGATTGCCTGGACCTCATCGAAATCTGGAACGGCCCCATGCGCGCGGTCAACGAACGGGCCATTGGCTGGTGGACGGATTTTCTGCGTGGGGGCCGGCGCATTCCTATGGTGGGCGGCAGCGACTTTCACAGGCCCAAGGGTCCCGTCCGGCTGGGGCATCCTACAACGGTTGTGTACGCGGATTCCCCCGCGCCGGGGGATATTCTCGCGGCGCTGGGGGCGGGCAGGTCGTATGTGACGTGCGCCCCCGACGGCCCGCGGGTCAAAATCGCCCGCGCGGACGGGGTGATCCGCGTCGAGGCGGAGGAGCTGGGCCGCGCGCGGCTCGTGCTGGTGACGCAAAGCGGCGCGCAGGAAATGGGGCGGGTGAAGGAAGCGGAAATCAAGACCGATTCGCCCTTCGCCTATGCGAAGGCCGTGCGGAAAATCGCCGGGGGGGAGACCGTCCGGGCCGTCACGAATCCGGTTTGGCTGTGACCGTGACAATGCCGGGGGAGGAGAGAAATCATGAATGAGCCCCATAAAATGACCGCCGGGCAACTCCGGCGCGAAATCCGGGAAGGGCGCGTCGGTGTTGAGGAATTGACCCGGCACTTTCTCGCGCGGATTGAAAAATACGACGGCGTCGATGGACTGAACACAATCGCGGAGCTGGATGCGTCGGCCGTTGCCCAGGCGCGGGCCATGGACGCCCGCCCGGCGCACGAGCGCGAAAAGCTGCCCCTGTTCGGACTGCCCATTCTGGTGAAGGACAATGTCGACGTCGCCGGGCTTCACACGACGGCGGGCAGCCTTTCCCTCGCGGACAACGTCGCGGCGGCGGACGCGCCCATCGTCGCGAACCTCCGTCGAAACGGCGCCGTCATCCTCGGCAAGACGAATCTGACCGAGTTTGCCAATTACACCACCAAGGGAATGCCCAACGGGTACAGTTCGCGGGGCGGTCAGGTGAAAAACGCCTACGATTCCGCCGGGGACCCCGGCGGCTCAAGCTCCGGCTCTGCCGTGGCCGTGTCGGCCGGGTTCTGCGCCGCCGCCGTGGGGACGGACACCTCTTTTTCCGTGGTGGGGTGCGCGACGCACAACGGCGTCGCGGGGCTCAAGCCGCCCC
Source organism: Bacillota bacterium (assembly GCA_023435435.1). Lineage (GTDB taxonomy): Bacteria > Bacillota > Clostridia > Christensenellales > Aristaeellaceae > RUG11247. The sequence continues at coordinate 9,900 of JAEYRW010000102.1, forward strand.
ACGGCGCGCTGTCCGGCCGGGGGATTGTTCCCATTTCCCATACCCTCGACAGCGCGGGCGCACTGGCGCGCGACTTTTCGGACGCGCTTTTGCTTTATGCCGGGATGCGGGATACGCCCCTGCCCGCCGTCACGCCGGCAGACCCGGCGGAGCTGCGCATTGCCGTCAACACATTCGACCGCGACCAGGTATCCGAAGCGCAGCGTGCGCGGTACGAGGCGCTTTTCGATGCCCTGCGCGGGGCGGGCGCCTCCTTCTCCCAGGGATCCCACGCCCACGCCGCGGCGCAAGGCGACATCATGCGCTGCGAATTCAGGCACGACCTCGAGGACTACCTCCGGTCCTCGTCCGCCCGGCGGAAAACGCTGGCCGAAATCGTCGCGCATTACGAATCCGACCCCGCCCGGATGATGAAGTACGGAATCACAAATCTGCGCGCCGCGCTGGACGAGGCGTCCGGCAGGCTCGACGATCCGCCCTATCTGAACGCGATGTCGGAACGCGAAATTCGGCGGGCGCGGGTGCTGGAGGACTTGCGCGGCTTCGACGCGTGCGTCATGACCGGGCCGACAAACGTCATGCACTTTACGGGCCTTCCCTCGGTGGCGCTGAAGCTCTGCATGGGGGATGACCGCGTGCCGCGCGGGATTATTTTATACGGGGCGGACGAAACGCGGCTCTACGCGGCGGCGCTGACCATTGAGAAGCATTGCGCGGACGTGTCCTTTCCGCCCTTGGAAGCATAGAAATTCCAAAAACGCGTGCACGGATCTCTCCGGCGCGCGTTTTTTGCGAACAGCGGTCTTTCAGAACGGTGCGGTCAGCCGCGCGTCGAGCCGCGTCATCACTTTTTCTTCAAAGATCTCGACAATCCGCAGGTCAAACTGTGTGCCGGCGCACCGTTTCAGCTCCGCCAGCGCTTCCGTTCTCGGCATGGCGGACCGGTAGGACCGGTTGGCGGTCATGGCTTCAAACGCGTCGGCGACGGAAATGATTCTGGCCACGAGGGGGATTTCCTCGCCCTTCAGATTTCTGGGATAGCCCGCGCCGTCCCAGCGCTCGTGATGGGAAAGCGCCACCTCCGCCATTCCGGCATAGGCGTCGATGGATTTCAGGATCTGGTAGCTGCTCTCGGGATGTTTTTTAATCTTCTCGTATTCTTCGTCCGTGAGCGTGCCCTCTTTGTTCAGAATATTCTCATCCACCGAGATTTTGCCGATGTCGTGCAAAAGCCCGGCTGTTTCGATCTCCCGGACGGTGCTGTAATCGAGATTCATCGCTTCGCCGATCATGGTGCTGATGATGCTGACGCACTCGGAATGGATTTTCTCCCGCGCGTTCTTTTCGTTCAGCGTCTTCATGATCGCCTGAACGGTGGTGTGTCGCATGCTCTGGCTCTCCGTCAGCTTTTTGTGGTACATCTGTTCCTCGGCGCGCTGGAGGACATCGGACAGCTTCTGATCCATGGAATTCTTGACGTCCCAGCCGATGGATACGGAAAGGATGGGGAACCTTCCGCGCTCCCGGTGAATCGCCGCGTAGATGTCGCCCACCGCCTGGTCAATTTCGGCCGTGCAGGCGTTGGGGCAAACGGTGACAAATTCGTCCCCGCCGATTCTTGCGACAAAGCTTTCGGGATGCGCGCAGCGATTTTGAAGCAGGTTGGTCACCAGGCACAGCAACTGATCGCCCATCCGGTGCCCGAACGCGTCGTTTGTCAGTTTCAGGCCGTTGACATCGAACATGGCGATGACGAGCGGCAGGTGCGCCTCGTTGTCAAGGCGGAGAAGCGACTCCTCAAAATACCTGCGGTTGTACGCGTTTGTGAGCTGATCGTGGTAGATCAGGTATTCGTTGCGGCATTGGATTTGCTTCAGCGACCGGTTCGTTTCCTCGAGCTCGGCGGTCGCCTCCTCGAGAAGCCGGCATTGGCGCGTCAGTTCAAGCTGCTTGCTGTCCATTTTTTCGATCAGGCCCACCGCGTGCCGTCCGATCTGCTCCAATTCCTGAAACTGAAACGATCCCGTGTCCAGCTTGGCCTTGCGCATCGCCGCTTTCTCCATGTAGTCCTTGATTCGCCCGACCTCGCTTTCCACCTTCCGGTACATGCGCCGGTTGAGCAGATTGAATACCAGGAGCAAAAACGCGATGAGGCTGCTCCCGATGACGATGGTCCGGACGTTCGCGCGCAGGTTTTCCGCCTTGATCCCTTCGATGATCGGCTGGATTTCGTCCAGATTCACGCCCGCGCCGATATACCATCCGAAGGGTTCGAAGGGCAGCACGTAGCTGATTTTGGGAACCTGCTCCACCCCGTTGATGGGCGGCATGACGTATTGGACGTACCCGCCGCCCTGCCTTGCCGCTTTGATGAGTTCCTGAACCACCTTGAAGCCGTTCTTGTCCTCAATGTCATAGACGTCCGCGCCCGGCGAAGGGCCGACGACGCAGATGCCGCCGTAATCGGCGGCAAAGAAGAAACCCGCGCGGTCCGCGTTCATGGCGTCGAGCAACTGCGCCGTTTTCACCCGCGCTTCGCCGGAATCCTGCGCGGACGCGTTGGTATATTCCGCGGCACGCAGCGCCGTGTACACGTCGCTTTTCAGCTGCTCCTTGATTTGGCTTTCATACTCGTTGAGCTGCTGGCGCAATTTCGTATTGCCGGATATGGATTGGTAGGTAACAAAGGCGGTTAAGAACAGAAGCCCGATGAGAATGGGCGGGAGAATCATGCTGATTTGGTAAAAATGGTTGATGCTCCTTTTCTTTGCCTGCACTTTCGCACCTCCTCCCATAAGACCGGGAGTATTCCGTTTTTTGCGGCCTGCATTTGTCGTTGCGGCGCGCCGTTTTGTGTCCCTGATAGAAAGATATATCGGTTGTGCGCGACTGGGCTTTACCGAAACGACAGAAAAATTGTCTTTTTTTCTGTGGCACAGCCCCAAAATGCGGATGCGTTCGCACTGCCGTACCTTGCGGAGGGGATTCAGGCATGATTTTGATTGGTACAACGTTTTTTTCGCTTAAGAATGACGGAAAACGTTCGATATAGCAGGTGTGGATTTGTTCTCGGGGCGCGCACAGGTGTATGCGGTGCGGAAAGAATTTTGGATGGGAGTGTTGCGAATGCTTCTTAAGAACCTGAAGATCAAGACCAAACTGCTGCTGCTGTCATTCATTCCGATTCTGGGGGCCATTCTGGTGACTGCCCTTGCGGTGAACAACATCGCCAGGGTATCCGACAACATGCGGCAAACGCTGTACGAAGAGGGCATCGTCTGCGTTCGGACGCTGACGAATGCCGACCGCGACCTCTATCAGGGATTGTCCTACTATCAGGAGGCGGGGCGGCCGGGCGTGTCGGCCGAGCGCAAGGCGGAACTGGTTGCGTCCTTTGAGACGGAAACCAGGCAGGCAATCGACCGTGCGGCGCAGGCGCAGGCAATCGTCGAACAGGATCATGCGGTTTGGGGAACCGTTTCGCACGCGAATTCCGGAAACACGGTCTACGACAACCTGTCCGCATTTGCCGCCGGCAGCGAGCAGTGGATCGAGGACGCGAAGGCCATCCTGAACGAAGGATGGAGCGCGGACAGTTTCCTGGACACAGACCAATACGAGGAATTCCTGTCCATCCGCACGCAGCTTGACGAGGCGCAGGAGAACATCGACAGCGCAATGGAGCTGCAAATGGGACAGATCGAACGCTTCATCAACCGGACCTCCTGGACGAGCATCGCCATCGACGCCGCGGTCATCGCCATCACCGTCCTGCTGGCCGCGCTGATCATTTCTTTTATTGCGCGTCCGCTGAACCAAACGGCGCGCCTGATGGACGAAATGTCGGAGGGCGACCTGGCCTCGCGCCTGGACGTCTCCGCGCGGGATGAAATCGGCAACATGGCGGCCTCGCTCAACGGCTTCGTCGAGCATCTCGCGCACACGATGGGCGACATCAGGGACGCGTCCGCGCACGTCGCCGCCGCGGCCGACCAGGTTTCCTCGATGAGCATGTCGCTTTCGGAAGGTTCCACCGAGCAGGCCAGCGCCATCGAGGAATTCAACGCTTCCCTTGAGAACATCGCGTCCAAAACGAGCCAGAACGCTAAGGACGCCGGGCGGGCCAACCAGCTTTCCGCCACCACCCAGGAGCGCGCCGAACAGGGCAACGCAAAGATGAGTGCCATGCTCACCGCCATGTCGGAGATCAACGAAGCATCCGGCAACATTTTCAAGATCATCAAGGTCATCGACGACATTGCGTTCAAGACGAACATACTGGCGCTGAACGCGGCGGTGGAGGCCGCGCGCGCGGGAGAGTACGGCAAGGGCTTTGCCGTTGTGGCGCAGGAGGTACGCGACCTGGCCGCACGTTCCGCCGAGGCCGCCAGAGAAACCACCGACATGATACAGAGCTCCATCACGAAGACGGCCGCCGGTTCGGCGGTGGCCCGGGAAACGGCGGAGGAGCTGCAGGAAATCATGGAACTCGTGCGGCAGGCGGCGGAATTGACGTTCTCGATTTCCAAATCGTCCAACGACCAGGCGGTGGGCATCGACCAGCTGCGCATCGGGCTCGAGCAGATCACCCAGGTGGTGCAATCGAACTCAACTTCCGCGGTCGAGAGCTCGGCGGCCAGCGAAAACCTGCTGGCGCAGGCGAAGCTCCTCAGAGAACAGGTCGCCTACTTCCGTCTGGCAACCGAATAACCTGCGCAATCAGATTTCACATTTGCAGGGGTTCATGCAAAACCGGGCCATTCAAACGGAAGTTTGAATGGCCCGGCCGCGTCGTGGGGGAAAACCCCTGCGCTTTGGACGGAACGCCGTCCGCGCTATTTTACGTCGCCCTCGTCGAACACGTCTCCGCACTCGGGGCAGAACTTCGGGGGATGCGCCGGATCCTTGGGCTCCCAGCCGCACTTGTCGCAGCGGTAGAGCTTCGCGCCCGCGGGCTTCTTGGCGCCGCATTCGGCGCAGAACTTGCCCTTGTTCACCGCGCCGCAGGCGCACGTCCAACCGGCCTCGTCCGCGGGCTTTTTGGCGCCGCACTCCATGCAGAACTTCCCGGTGTTCACGTGGCCGCACGCGCACTTCCACGAATCCGCGGCGGGTGCGGCCGGGGCAGGCGCAGGCTGCTGTTGCTGCTGCTGCGCGCCCATATTGAACAGCTGCGCGGCATTGGCGCCGCCGCCATTTTGCGCCATGTTCATGCCCATGAAGCCCGCGAACGCGCCGCCCTGGTTGTTGGCGGCGTCCTGCATGGCCTGGGCCTGCGCGCCCACCAGATGGGCGGCCGCCATGTTGGGGTTCCGGAAGGCCGCGTTGCGCTGGAGTTCCTTGATCATCTTCTCATCCTCGGGGGAGGCGTTGACGGAGCTCACGCCCACGGAGACGATGACGATGCCGCGCAGGTCAGACCACTTGTCGGACAGCGCCTCGTTGAGCGCCGCCGCCAGCTCGGTGGTGTGGCCCGGCAGCGCGCTGTACCGGACGCCCAGTTCTGAAATCTTCGCGAATGCGGGCTGAAGCGCCGTGAGCAGCTCCGTCTTCATCTGTCCGTCGATCCTGTCCCGGGGAAACGCGTCCTCAACGTTGCCGCACACGTTGCCGAAAAACAGGATGGGGTTGGTGATCCGATAGGAATATTCGCCGAAGCAGCGGATGGAGATGTCCACATCCAGCCCCACATTCTGATCCACCACCCGGAAGGGCACGGGGTTGGGCGTTCCATACTTGTTGCCGATGATCTCCTTGGTGTTGATGAAATACACCCGCTGGTCCTTGGGCGCCTGTCCGCCGAAGGCGAAGCGTTCCACCACCTTGCCGAACACCGCCTTTACGGATTCCATGTTCAGCTCGCCGTAGAAGATGCTCGGCTCGGTAGAGGTGTCATATACGAATTCGCCCGGCTCTGCGGAGACCTCGACCACCTTGCCCTGGTCGACGATGAGCATGCACTGGCCCTCGGCCACCGCCACGATGGAGCCGTTGGAGATGACGTTGTCCGCCGTGTACTTGCTGCCGCCGAAGCGCTTGTTCATGCGCTTGACCGCCTTGACGGCGAGCACGTCCGCCTCCAGCGCGTCCGCGCAGAAGTAGTCCCGCCACTGGTCCGAAAGCACGCCCGAAAGCGCGCCGATTCCCGCTCTCAAAAGTCCCATAAAGTCATCTCCCTTTTAGAATTTTCCGCCCCCACCGCCGTGGGACGTGCCGGACGAGCCGCTGAAGGTGGAGCTTCCGCCGCCCTTGGACTCGTTTTTCTCAATCTTGACCCGCGTCTGGGTGTGGTAGAGGAAGTAATCGCCCGCGCGGGTGATTTCCATGGAGCCTTCGCGCACGTACCGGTTGGCGTCGTGCTGGGGGCGCGCGGTGTTCATGCCCCGGGCGAGAATCAGAAGCCCGACGAGCGTCACCAGAACCGACGCGCCCAGAAGCCACGGCAGCACGGTCAGCGCCCGCTCGGACACCGTTTTCAGCTGCACATGGTTGTCGACGTCGTAGGGATCGCCCTGGGCGTCCTGCTTCATGAAAATTTCCGCGTCCCGCAGAAAGCGCGCGAAGCCCTCGCCGTACGCGGCGTCCGAAAGATAATGCACGATGTCGTCGCCGATCTTTTCGATGCCGTAGTCCGTGAATGCTTGAATCGCGCCGCCGGTGGTGAGGATGTACCAATCGCGCGAGCCCATGGCCAACAGAAGCATCACGCCGCTGTGGTCTTCGCCCTGGCCGTAGCCCTGATCATCATAGTAATCCGCCGCGTAGTCGCGCGGGGCCTTCGCGCCGATGGAATCAACCGTCAGGATCACGGCGTCCATTCCGTATTCCGCGGAAATCCGCGCCGCCTCGGCCGTCAGTTCCGTAAATTCGCTCTCGCTCAGAAGTCCTGCGTCGTCCACCACCAGCGGAAGGTCCGCCGCCAGCGCCCCGGGGGCGAGGAGCAGAAGGGCGCACAGAAGGATCAGAATTTTTTTCATGTCAGATCACCCCCGTGGCGAACAGGACGAGCGTCCCGCCGAAGAGCACGGCGAACGAACCCGCGAGCAGCCCCAATCCCCAGAGAAGCGCGCGCTTTTTGTCGACGGGGAGCTTGCCCACGATCTTGCCCGTGCGCCCGTTCATGGCGAAGGTATAGGTCTTGTCCTTCCAGCGCGTGTTGAGCATCCATACGGGAATGAGCACGTTTCTCACGTTGCCCTTCTCAAGCCGGATGCTCGCGGACTGGTTGACGACGGACGTATAGCCGTTGACGGTGGCCGCGAACGCCTCGCGCACCGATTCCCGGATGCGCTCGTCCGCGCGGGGCTTGGCGGCGTCGGCGTCCACGTCGTAGCGCTCGGCCTGATAGCCGGGCAGATACGCCGTGGAAAAGCTTTCCTCGTTCTCGTGGTCGAAGGGTTCGATGGCCTCGGTGAGGTTGTCCTCAAATTTGGTGGAGCCGTCCACGGGCACGTTGGCAAAGCCGATCCGCCCGCCGCGCAGCACCAGGAAGTGGTCGGTGTCCGTTACCCGGTAGTTGCCCCGGGTATGGACCGACGTGCGCTCCGCCCGGAAGGTCATGTCCGCCTCCGCGTCGCATTCAAAAAGCCAGAACGGCACGTACACGCCTGTGATCTTCTCAATGCGGTTTTCCTGCGCGAAAAGCGGCGGTAAAAGCCGTTTCCCGGAGATCAGCTGCTTGTAAGCGTTCTGGGCGTCCTTCTTTGTCTTTTTAAACGGCAGAACCGCGTCGGGGCGGTAGTCGCCGCTCATCTGTCCGGGCATGATCGACGGATTCCCACAGTAGACGCATTCCGTCGCGGCGGTGGTCTCGTCCACCACGATTTGCGCGCCGCACGACGGACAGGAATAAGTGCGCAGCTTCTCCTTTTCGTCGCCCGACCACGTTTCCGCGCCGGTCGTTTCCCAGGCCATTTCGTCTTCCTTGGACGATTGGCCCATGGCTTCGTCCACCTGCCGCATGAGTTCCTCTTCGTACTCGTTGCCGCAGGCGTCGCATTTCAGCTTGCCGATCTCCCCGTCAAACCTGAGCGGGGCGGAGCAGCACGGGCACTTTGCGCCCATCACATCCTTCGCCATTGGTACACCCCCTCGTTGAAAACAGTATAATGGAAGAAACCGGAAAATACAAGCGGGTTCTAACATTCATCGCATTCGCGGTTGATTCCGGGCCCGCACGGCGTTATAATATGTTTATTACCCGTTTTGGAAAGGAAAGAACATGACGATCAAATCAAATTACGCGGTGACGGCCATCGGCGCGTACACGCCCGCCCGCAAGCTTTCCAATTTCGACCTCGAGAAAATGGTCGATACAAACGACGAGTGGATCGTGAAGCGCACCGGCATCCGGGAACGGTTTCTGGCCGCCGAGGACGAGTTTGCCAGCGATCTGGCGGTGAAGGCCGTCGAGGACATGGTTTCCGCGGGGGGCAGCGTCGAGGACGTCGATCTCGTCATCGCCACCTGTCTCGCCCCCGATCACCTGACCCCTTCCGTTGCGGCGCTGGTGGCCGGGAAGTTCGGTCTCCGGACGGCGGGCACGTGGGACCTCCACGCGGCTTGCTCGGGCTTTGTCTACGCGCTGACCACGGCCGCTTCGCTGCTGGCCACGGGCCAGGCGAAAAAGATATTGCTCATTTCCGCGGAGACATTGAGCAAGGTCGTCGATTACACCGACCGGGGCACCTGCATCCTCTTCGGCGACGCGGCGGTGGCCATGACCGTCGAGCCCGGAGAGAAGGAAAAGACACTGTTTTCCATCAGCGGCACCGACGGCGACATGGCCGACAAGGTGTACTTGAATCTGCTTTCCCCGCAAATCAACGGCACGTCCGCCGAGCGGCAGCGCGTCATCGTCCAGAACGGGCAGGCGCTCTATACCTACGTCATGAAGACCATCTCCGACCACGCGGCGCGGCTGCTGAACGAGGCGGGCATCGCCCCGGCGGACATCGACTGGTTCGTGCCCCACAGCGCCAACCTTCGGATGATCGACGCCCTGCGCGAGCGGATCGGCGTTCCCCGGGAGAAGGTTTTGACCAGCGTGGAGAGCTACGGAAACACCTCGTCCGCCTCCATCCCGCTGGCCCTCTTTCTCGCCCACAAAGAAGGCAGGCTGAAGCGCGGGGACAGGATTCTCCTCTACGGCTTCGGCGGCGGACTCACCCACGCGGGGGCGGTTCTGGAATGGTGACGGAAAGCTGGGACGTGTACGACCGGGCGGGAAACAAGACCGGCCAGACGAGGGGCCGGGACGAAAAATTCCGCCCGGACGAATACGGCCTGTGCGCGTCCTTGTGGATCGCGCGGCCTGACGGAAAGCTGCTCATCCAGAAGCGGGCGCCGCAAAAAAAGTACGCGCCGGGCAAGTGGTCCATCACCGGCGGCGTGGTGCGCGCGGGGGAGACCAGCGCCCAGGGCTGTCTGCGCGAGGTGGCGGAGGAGATCGGACTGGAGCTTAATCCGGAAGACATCGAGTTTCTCAACCGCAGCTTCGGGGAACACGTCATATTCGACGACTACGCCGCCGCGTGCGATCTGCCCTTATCCGCGTTTACATTGCAGACCGAGGAGGTCAGCGAAATCCGTTGGGCGGGCATTCCGGAAATTCGGGCGATGTTTGAAGCCGGGGAATTTCTGTTCGACGACATGTCTGAAATGGACATGCTGGCCGCGTACATGAAGAAGCGGGGATTTGGCGATGGGAAAGCCTGAAATGGAAACAACGTTCCGGCGCGCGGAGGAGGGGGACATCGGGCTGATCCTCCAGTTCATCCGCGGACTGGCCGAATATGAAAAAATGCTCGATCAGGTGGTCGCGACGGAGGAAATCCTCCGGGACTGGCTGTTCGCGCAAAAAAGGGCCGAGGTCATCTTCGCCGTGGCGGACGGGCGGGAGGTGGGCTTCGCACTGTTCTTCCACAATTTTTCCACGTTCCTGGGCCGGGCGGGCATTTACCTCGAGGATCTGTACGTCCTGCCCGCGTGCCGGGGCCGGGGCTACGGCAAGGCGATCCTCAGGGAGCTCGCCCACATCGCGGTGGAGCGGGGCTGCGGCCGGCTCGAGTGGGCGTGCCTCGACTGGAACCGGCCGAGCATTGATTTTTATCTGTCCCTGGGTGCGAAGCCCCTGGACGATTGGACGGTTTACAGGCTCTCGGGCGACGCCATGGAAAAGCTGGCCGAGGCGCAGCGGGCCGTCAGCGGTGCAGGTCTTCCTTGATCTGCGTGGTGGAAATTTCAGGCGTGCGGGGGAGATAGACCACCTCGACGCCTTCTTTTTCGAGAAAATCAAATTTTCCCGTCCAGTCGTCGCCCATGACGAACATGTCGATGTGCAGTTCGTGGGCGTCCTCGCGCTTCTGCGCCCAGGTTTCCTCCGGGATTACCAGATCCACATAACGGATGGCCTCGAGCATGCGCTTGCGCTGCTCGTAAGAGAAGTAGGTGCGCTTTCCCTTTTCCTTCTCGTTGAACTCGTCCGTGGAGAGCGCGACGACCAGATAATCCCCCAGCTCCTTTGCCCGGCGCAGGAGATTGATGTGCCCGTAGTGAAGCAGGTCGAACGTCCCGTAAGTGATGACGCGCCGCATATTGCCACCTCCAATATGCTCCCCATTATACCAACGAAACGGCGGGTTGTAAACGGAAAGACGGAGCCCGTGCCCCGTCTTTTCGTTTTGTCAACCCTTGATGTATTTGGCGCTGAACGCCGCGGAAATTTCCGCGATCTCCTTCTCGCCGTCGATGTACGGCCGGTACATCTCGAACGCATCGCCCGCGCCGAACACCCCGCAGCCCGAGCAGTTTTCGCAGCCGCCCCCCGCGCAGGAGGTCAGCGCGTCCAAAATCAGCGCCTCGCGCTCCTCGCGCGTGGTGTCCTTGATGAGGATACTCTTCATGGAAAAGCCTCCAGACAGTTGATAAGGCTAATATAACCGTATCCGGCGCCCGCTCAAACCCCCCGGAAGCCAAAGATTTCTGTTACAGTCCAAACAGCGCCCGCGCGTTCTCGGAGAAGACGCGCCGCGCCAGCGTTTCCGCGTACCCCACCGAAAACGCGCCGTCGTCCACCATCGTGGAAAGCGCGATGCCCAGGGCGTGCTCCATGGCCCGCAGCGCGCCCAGGGAGTCCTCGCTCATCCACGCGTCGCAGCCCCAGGTGAGCTTTGTCGCGCCGCTCACCTCCAGCGCGGAGATGAGGAAGTCCGCCGCCTTGCGCGTGGAAAGATAGGGAATCCAAACGGTGTCCGACCACACGTTTTTCAGGTTGTGCAGAAGCGCCAGCGTGTCGTCCAGCCACGGAAAGCCCCCGTGCAGAAGATGAAATTTCGTCTGCGGGAATTCCTCGATGAGGGGGGCGAGCAGAATCGGGTTCGTGCCCACCAGAGCGCCCATGCCCGTGTGAATCTGCACCGGCATGCCCAGCTCGCCCGCCGCCCGGCAGACGCCGCGCATGACGAGGTTCCCGAACGCCGTCACCTCCCGTGGGGTGGCGGCCGGGTTGTCGAGCGCCCGCGCGGCGGCGGCCTCGTCGAGGAGGCTGAAGTTGAGGGGCCGCTCGTAGGCGATGGCGACCTTCACGGCCACACAGCCCGCGGCCTTTTTCCGGGCGATGGCGCGGGCCATTTCGTCCAGATAGTCCGCCACCGTCGCGATGTTCCGATTTTCGAACGTCGAGCGTGCGAGAAAGCCGTTGGGGTCGGGCTTGTCCGCCAGGTAGCCGGAAAAGTAGCTGTCGCAGCGGAAGCTGGGGTAGAAGAGCCCCGGGTGATGAAGGTCGCTGCCCGGGTCCGGCTGGCGTTCGTTGACGATCTTCTCGAACCGGCAAACGTCCGTGAGGATTCCCAGATGGTGCGCCCTGTCCGCATAGGCCGCGCGCACGCGCTGGTCGAGTTCCGGGAAGTTCTCCGCGGTTACCGGAATCCCGTAGAGCTCTTCCAGGGCGCGAAACAGCCAACGGAAGTAGGTGTTGCACAGGTTTTCGTCGATGTAGCGGGAAACGGCGGCCCCGTCCGCCGGGTTCGGCGCGGGGCTCATCCAGGCGGCGTAGGAATTGTCGAGCAGCTTTTGAAGGCCGACGCCTTCGTACATCCCGTCCGGCAGGTGGTGACAGTGCGTGTTGACGATGGGCATGCGCCGCATCTTGTCCGAAAGAAATTCGCGCGCGTTCACGTTACCTTCCCCTTTCCATGTCCCCCCGCGCCATGAGCGCCCGCGCGACGGTCGTGAGCCCCGGCAGCGCGTGGGCGAAAAACAGTTTGTACGACGCGCAGAAATAGGTCGTACCAAGGCCCGTCCCCGTCTCCCGGTGCCGCCGGCAGCCGCCCCGGCAGATGTTCAGATATTGGCACGCCTCGCAGGCGGGATCGAGGGGCACGGACGCCTCGATGAACCCGATCTCCGCGCGTTTTTGGTCGATTTCGGGGAAATCCGTCTCGTTGAGGTTTCCCAGCCGCATCTCGTCCAGCACGTAAAAGTCGCAGGGATAAACCGCCCCGTCCGCTTCCACCACGTACTGCATGCCGCACACGCCGCGCAGGTTGCAGGATTCGGGCGGATAGCCCATGAGCATCTGCACATAGTTGTCAAAGTCGCGGATGGAGGGCACGCTTCCCGCCTGAATGTCCGCGTACCACAAATCGAACAGCTCGCACAAAAACTGTCCGTACGCCTCCGGGGTGAGGGAATAGTCGTGCCCGCCGAAGGACTCGCCCAAAGGATCCAGGCAAGGGATGAACTGCAAATACCCGAAGCCGCGTTTTTTAAAGAATTTGTATGCCGCGCGGACGCGCCGCGCCAGAGGGAGCGTCACCACCGTCAGGATGTTGTAGTCGACCCCATGCCTGTCAAAAAGGTCCGCGGTCTCCATGACGGCGGAAAACGTGGGCGCGCCCTTCGCGTCCACGCGGTTCCGGTCGTGGACGTCCATGATGCCGTCCAGGGAGAGCCCCACCAGGAATTTGTTTTCGCGGAAAAAGTCCGCCCATTCGGCCGTCAGGTGAAAGCCGTTTGTCTGGATGGCGTTGTGAATGGTCAGCCGCTTTTTGTTGTGCGCTTTTTGAATTTCCACCGAGCGCCTGAAAAAGTCCAGCCCCGCCAGCGTGGGCTCCCCGCCCTGATAGGCGATTGTGATCTCGCGCTCGGAGGCGGCGAGGGCCTTTTTCAGCACGTTTTCGAGGGTCGCCTCGGTCATGATGCCGTAAGAGGAAACCGCCCGGTTTTCCGCCACGTCGTGATAGAAGCAGTAGCGGCACCTCAGGTTGCAGAGCCCCGACGCGGGCTTGATGAGCAGGCTCAGGGGCGGCATTTCACAAATCCTCCGTCACATGTTTTTCTCGGGCGGGTAGCGCCGGAGCATTTCTTCTGCGCCCTCGGCGCGCCCGGTTTCCCGCAGCCGCTGGGCGTAGTGGAGCACGTGGCCCCGGCTGTGGAGAGGCCCGCCCTCGCGCAGCACGGTCTCCATGGGATCGACGCCGTCCGGGACGCCCGCCATCATCTCCGCGTGCCAGTCAAGGAGGATGCGCGCACACAGGCCCGCGATTTCGGGATGATCCTCGATGACGTCGTACTTCTCGTGGGGGTCGTCCTTGAGGTTGAAGAGCATCTCTTCGTCGAACAGGTGGAGCCCGCCGTGATAGGTGCGCATGTAAAGCCAGTCGCCCATGCGCACGGAACGCTGGCAGACGTGGGCCATCTGGGAGAGGACGAGAAAATCCCGGCCGCAGTCCTTGCCGGTCAGGAGCGCGGGCGCGTAGCTCTTGCCGTCCCAGTGTGCGCCGGGGGCGACGGAAAGAAGCTCCGCGAGCGTGGGCAGAAGGTCAATCTGGTAGTGAAGACCGGAAATCTCCCGGGGCGCCACGCCCGGCCACTTGATGATCATGGGGATGCGGGTGGTCTGCTCGTCCGCCAGCGCGTGCTCGGCGTACAGTCCCAGTTCGCCCAGGTCTTCGCCGTGGTCGGATGTGATCATGATGGCGGTGTCGTCGTAGACGCCCTTTTCCTTGAGCATCGAGAGGATTTCTCCGATGGCGGTGTCGAGATAGGCGATGCCGCAGTCGTAGCCGTCAAACAGTCTGCGCAGCTCATCCTTTTTCTTGAGTTCGCCCGGGTGGCGGGGATAAGCGGGATTCTGCTTGCTGTCATACATGCCGATTTCGCGCACGGAGTGCGGCCCGACGTGATTGAGATGCTTTTCGAAGGTCGCGTCGTCGATCCAGTCCGGATACGGCTCATTTTCAAAGGGGTTTCCGAATTCGGCGGGGGCGCGGTAGGGGGTGTGGGCGTCCCAGAGGTTCACGTGGAGCATCCATCCGTCCTGCGAACCGTTGCGCCTGAGCCAGTCGCGCACCACGGGCATGACTTCCTCGGCGGATTCCATGCCGCCCTTGCCGGTGTTGTACATTTCGTTGAGCCCCGAAAGGAACCAAAGGGAGGTGTGCCGCTCGGCAAAGGGGGTGATGGACGCGGTGTGGAAGCCGGCCTTGCGGAAGGTCATAAAAAGGCTGTCGGACAGAACCGGGTCGCGGAAATCGCGCGGGCGCCCGGTGAGCTTCAGATCGCCCGCCGTGCCGCCGTGCCCCACCGCGCCGTTTTTGATGCCGAACATGCCGGTGGTGAGCGCGGCGCGGGAGGGCAGGCAGGGCGCGTCCGAACAGTGATAGTGGTTGAAGCGCGCGCCCTCCCGCGCGACGGAATCGATGTTGGGCGATGTATTGCGGGGATAGCCGTAGCAGCCCAGGTGGTCGGGCCGGAGGGTGTCGAGGTCGAGAATCAAAACGCGCATGAATAGGCCTCCCTTGGTCTTGGTGGTTTCATTATAGCATACAAGGCCGGGCTTTCGCGTGGATTCGGCGAAAAAAGGGGGTCACAAAATATCCCGGATCATGAGCCCTGCCTTGAACAGCGTCGCGTCGTTGAGGTCGGCGGGGTCGAGGCCCGTGAGCATCCGCATTTTTTTGAGCTGGTTGGCAACCGTGTTGCGGTGGACGCCCCTGGTCTCGGCAATTTTCGCGAGATTTCCGCCGCAGGCGACGTAGGTTTCCAGCATGGCGGTGAGCTCCGTTCCGTTTTTCCGGTCGTGGGCTTCCAGAGGCGCAACCGTTTCGGCGCGGAACATGCGCAGCTCGTCCTCGTCCCCCACGGCGCACAAAAGCTTGTACAGGCCCATGTCCTCGTACCGGAGCACCCGCTCGCCCCTGGCCCGGGCCACGCGCATGGCTCGCAGCGCCCGGGCCAGGTTCGGTCCCTGGCCGAGGATGCCGTCCCGGGCGGGCCCGATGCCCACGGCGGGCCGGGCGTCCGGGAAGCGCGCGAGAAGCCCCTCCAAAAAGAGCTCCAGCTCGTCGGACGCGTAGTCAAGCAGCACGCAGGCCAGCGCGCCCTCGTGGGGAAAGGCCAGAAACGGCGCGCGCACGCCCCGGGCGACGCCCTCCGCCGCGCGCAGAAGCCCACGCCCGTCCGCGGGCGCGGCGAGACACGCGAACCGATAGCATCCGTCCGGCGGGAATCCCCGGTGCGCCAGCCGCGCGGCGGCCTCGCCCGCCCCTTCCGGCTGAAAGAGAACCGCCTGGAACAGCGCCGCCGCGTCCTTTTCCGCGTTCTCGCTGCGCATGACACGGTGGCAGAAGTCCCGCGTCATGTCGGAAATAGGCGTCTCGGGCGGGATGGTAAAGAGCGGCATGGCCTCTGCTTCGCAGAAAGCGACCAATTCCGACGGAAGTGCCGCAATGCGCGCGCCGACGGTGACCACCAGCGCGCTCGCTCCCTTCTCCCGCAGCACGCGGGCGAGGGGCAAAAGCCCGTCCGCACCCGGAAGAGCGGCGGTGAAGGCCACCTCCCCGCCCCGCAGGCCCCGCGCAGCATCCTCGTCTTCCACGGCGTGCGCCCAAAGCGCGGGGGTTTCCATGCCGCCCGCCCCGGCGACAAGCAGCATCCCGTAGAGGAACGTCGCGTTCTGATAGAGTCCGCTCACCGTAATGGCCATCCTTACCGCCTCCGATCAAAAGAAAGGAGCGCCGCTTTTGCGGCGCCCCACCCTCGAGGGATGCGCATAGCATACCATAGATTTGTTAAGCTTTTTGTTGACCGTCCCGCGCTTTCATTGTATCATAGCACAAAGGGGGCGATGAAATGGAGCGGGCCGACGGCTACGTCAGGGGGATTTTCGACGCCGCCCCCGCGCATGCCCGGGCGTTCGGGTTCCGGGAAAAGTACGCGCACACGAAGAGGGTGCTCCGCTGGGCGCGGCTGCTTCTGAAGACGGAAAGGGCCGACGGGGACGTGCTCCTCCTGGCTGCGCTTTTTCACGACGTGGGCTACGCGGTCTCCCCGGAAGGGCATCCCGCCCGCGGCGCGGAAATCTGCGCGGCGTATCTGCGCGAAAACGGATATGAGGAGGGATTCGTCGCCCGGGTGGCCGACTGCGTCCGCCGCCATGACGACAAGGCCCTTTTGCGCGATCCCGCGACGCCAAAGGAGCTGATTCTGCTCATCGAGGCGGACTGTCTGGACGAGACGGGGGCGCTGTCCGTGCTGCGCGACGCGCTGACGGAGGGGGCCTGCGGCGGGGATTACCGGCGCACGTACGAGCGGCTGCTCCAGCGGAGCATTTTCAAAAAACCCGGCCGGTTCCCCTGCGTCACCCGCACCGCGCGGCGCATCTGGGTGGACAAGCAGAGACTGTACTTTGAAATTGTAAAAAGCCTCGCCAGGGATCTCGGCGAGGCGGGGGAGGAACCATGAAATTTGCGGACATCAGCTTCCTGACCGAAGACGTCGGGCGTCTCCGGGCGTTCTATGAGGCGGTCTTCGGGGAAAAGTCGGAGGGCGACGAATTCCACGCCTGGATATCGGCGGGCGGCGTGGCGCTCGTGTTCGATTCCGCGCCGAACCTCGCGGCCACGGAAGCCTTTTCCTACGCGGAAACCATGCGTCCCGGCTCAGCCGTCGTATCCTTCGATGTCGGGGATGCGGATGCCGAGTACGCGCGGCTGAAATCGCTGGGGATCGTCACCCTCAACGCGCCCACGACCCATCCCTGGGGGGCGCGCTCGTTTCAGTTTGCGGACCCCGACGGGAACGTGCTCAATTTCCGTTCGGTTCCGGGGGCAGAAACGCAACCGTGATTCTTTCGTTTTCCGCCGCCGCGTCCCGGAACACGCGCAGCAGCGCCTTTCCGTAGCCGCCGAGATTTCTCTCAATGGAGGCGGCGTAGCGGATCGCAAAGCGCGTCGGCTCGGCGCGGTCATTCAATACGTCCCGGAGCGCGTCGAGGTTATTGCCGTACCATGCGGGCGCCGCGAGCTTTTTGGCGAGATAGGCGTGCGCGCCCGCCCGGTCCCTCATGCGCCGCCCGTCGATGACAAGCGTCTTCACGGCCCGTCCTCCCCGTACAGAAGGGTGAAGAATTCGTAGTGATCCTCCGTATAATAGATCAGCCCGTCGTTTGAAAACACGATGCGCTTTGCCCCCCGGGACGACGCGCCGAGGGTATCCACGTCGCACTCGGTGTAGGTTCGCCCCGCCTTTTCGGGCAGCAGGCCCTCGTAGTTGCCGAACCCATCGCCGCCGATGCACTTGCCCGGCGCATAAGGCTCCAGGGAGCCGCCGTCCCAGCCGAGATTGCGCGCTTCGGCTTTTGTAATGAAGTTGTCCGGCAACCGGCCGTAGGTATGGAGAAAGAGCGCGACGTCCTCCTTCGCGGTGTACGAACCCGCCTCGTCGAGGGAGAAGGCGGTGGCGGCTGGTGGCTGTGCCGCGATGGCCGTCCGCGCCGCGGGGGACGTCTGTGTCGCGGCGGGGCCGGGTACCGCGCCGCAGGCGGACAGGAGCGCCAGGGCGAGGATCAGCGCGAGGACGAGGGCTCTTTTCATCGGGTTCCTCCGTTTTGCGTTTTTCATCACGATGATCTCCGTCGCGTTCGCAGATGTCGCGGCAATCCTCCAGCCGGTCGGACAGCTCCTGCCATACGCCGCACATCTTTATTGTAGCATCCCAGAACCAAAATGAAAAGTTTTGCGATCTGAAATCCGATGAGGCTCCAGCGGAGGAATGCCGCACCCGGGCGCGCGTCGCTTCGCGCACCACGGACCAATCGACGTTGCAGAGCCGCCGCGCCCATGATTGCCGTGATTTTGGCATGGGTGGTGGAGACGGGAATGCCCGTCAGCGGCGAAAGCGGAAAGCAGACCGCCCCGGCGAGGTCGGCGGAGAAGCCCCAGCGCCTCCCCAAAAGCCGAGAGATTTTACGCCCCGCGCGGTTGGTTTTCCACAGGAAAACCAAGTCGCTTCGCGACCGGGCTATTCATACGAATTCCAAATAATAACGCGTCGACGCGCCGGATTTTTTCCGTCCCGCGCCGTCGCCCTCCGCGCATCGTAGCGCTGCTACGACTCGCGCCAGCTCCTTGCGGGACGAAAAAATCTCTCGGCGCTTTGGACGCCTTTTTCTTTTCCATCAGGGCAACACCGCACAAAGATTGCGCGTGCCGGGGAGATGAATTTTCGGCGGCAGAGCCGCCCCCGCAGATTGTGCGTGCTGAATTCGACGGCGCAGCGGCCAGGGGCATACTTTCCGCCTGCGGCAAGAATTCTGCGGGCGCGAGATGGCGGAAGTCCAGCCGCCCGCGCGCGTAGGATTTGTGCGGTGTTACCTCAGTCGCAAACCAAAGATTTGAATGCCCCGCCGGCTGGAAATGGAGCTGGCGCATCGACGCGTGATTCTTTGAAATTCGTATGAATCGCAAGCCCGGCCCACGGCTTGCATAAAAAAACCGCCCGTGTGGGCGGCTTTCTCATGCCTTGGTGTAAACGAGGATCGCGTCCCGGAGCATTTGTGCCGCGCCGGGGGTGATCTTCTCGTAGTAGGCGCGGAACCGTTCGTCCGAAACGTACATTTCGCCCAGCGCCGCGTGGTACTCCGGTGAATCGCTTCCTGAAAAGAGTGTGAGCCACTCCCTGTGCAGCGCGCACGCCCGCTGGGCGGCCGCACCCGCCGGGTCGCCGGACGCCACGGCCTCGCGCAGTGCCGCCTCGATGCCCCGGTTCAGTTCCTCCGCCCGCTGAAAGTCCGCGGGCTTCATGTTCCGGATGCGCGCGTTTGACTTTTCCACGGCCTCCGTCCCGTACTTCGCGCGAACCTCCGCGCCGTACTTTTCCTCGTTCTCCCTGACCAGCCTCTCCCCGAGGCCCTCGAATTTCTCCCGGTCCTTCATCTCGATCTCTCCCTTCAGCGCGCCGAGGGTTTTTTCGACGTTCCCGATGAGGGCGTCGACCTGCGCGCGCCTTTTTTTGAGCTCGATCAGATGGCTTTTGAGTGCCGCTTCCCGGTGAAAGTCCGCCGCGCCGAGCACCTCCGCGATGCGCGAAAGCTTCATGCCCAGCGCCCGCAGGATTAAAATCTCCTGCAGCCTGTCCACTTCAGCCGGGCCGTAGGCGCGGTAGCCGTTTTCACCCACGCGCGCGGGCGCCAGCAGCCCCGCCTCGTCGTAAAACCGGATCGTCCGGGGACTCACCCCGGAAAGGCGCGCCAGTTCGCCCACCGTGTATTCCATCCGATCGCCTCCGGAGACGATGATAGACCATGACGCTGCGTCAATGTCAAGGTTGGATTGATGTTAAGATTTGGGTTGCGGTGATCTCCAATGCCCGCGCGATGTCGGGCAGCTCCATCGTCGGCCTGTCCCCGTTCGGAACCTGGGCGGGAACGAAGGGCACATGGACAAACAGCCCATGCCCCAGGGTGGAAAGAAGCCTGTAATAGACGTGGTTGCAGACGTAGGTTCCGGCGGAAAAGGAAGGCGCGCAGGGGAGGCCCGATTCGCGCACGGCTTCGACAATCCGCGCCGCGGGAGCACCGGTGAAGAGAGCGCCCGGCCCGCCCTCCGCGATGGGCGCATAGAGCCGCTGATCTCCGTCATTGTCGGGCCTTTCGGCATGATCCCGGTTGAGGGCGCAGCATTCGACGGAGATTCCCGTCCGCCCGCCCGCCTGACCGGTGGCGATGACGTAGTCGGGCCGAATCTCGCCGATGAGCCGGGCAAGCGCGGCCTCGCTCCCGGCGTAGGAAACGGGAAGGCGGCGCTTCACAATTTCAGTGCCGCCGATTTTGTCCGGCAGGCGGGAGACCGCTTCCCAGGAAGGGTTGATCTTTTCCCCGCCGAAGGGTTCGAATCCGGTGATGAGTATGCGCATGTCATAAATCCTTTGTCATGGAGAGATTTTTCGCGTCCGCGTGGAAGCCGAGTTTCTCGTAGAGCCCCTGTCCCATGGGCGTGGCCTTGAGCTCAACGCGGGAGACGCCCATCCGCTTCGCGTCGGCGAGCGCCGCTTCGAGCAGCGTCCGCGCGAGCCCGCGCCGCCGGTATTCCGGCGCGGTGTGGACGTTCAGGATCAGCCCCGTCAGCCCGTTCATGAACGCGGGCCCGGCGGGCCTTTCCGAAACGAGCAGAAACGCGCACGCCACCGCCTCGCCGTCTTCCTCCGCGAGATAGGCGAAGAGATCCCGCCCCGCGTGGGCGGCAAAGTAGCCGGGCAGTGTCTCGAGGAGTGCGGCTTTCTGCGCCGGGGCGGGCACGTTTACGCCGCCCTCAAAAAAAGCCAGCCGGAGCCGGGTCAGCGTCTGCGCGTCCCCCGGCTCCGCGCGCCGGAATGTGGTTATGGGGTACCTCCCGGTCAGAATTTGACGAGATGCTCGATGGGCTTGAAGATCGCGAAGCACATGCCCGCCGAGATGAGGCCCTTGACGAACGTAAAGGGCATGTTGAACCAGATCAGCGCGTCCCACAGGGTCTTGACGTTGGGGTTGATCGAGCGGTACATGCCCAAAATGGCGTCCATGGGCATGAACGCGGTGTATACGGGATAGACGATGTAGTAGTTGGTGACGACGCTCAGCACGGCCATGATGGCGGCGCCGATGAGCCCGCCCACGAGCGCGCCCTTGCGCGTCGGCCACTTTTTGAACACCAGTCCCGCCGGAACGACGAACAGCGCGCCGATGATGAAGTTGGCCAGTTCGCCGACGCCCCCGGTCTGGGTGAAGGTGAGGTTCACCAGGTTCTTGATGAGGCAAACGGCGAGCCCTCCCACAGGCCCCAGCGCGTACGCGCCGATGAGTGCGGGCAGCTCCGAAAAGTCGAGCTTGATGAAGCTGGGCATGAGCGGCACGTTGAAGGAAATGAACATCAGAATCGTGGCGAGTGCGGAAAGCATGCCCCCCAGCGCCAGCTTGCGTGCCAGTGCGCGGCGGGGATTTTTGGTGGTGACCGTCATATTTCTCCTTGGGATATGGGCTTGGATTGAAGCGAAAGGCCTCGGCTCATATCTTCTCTCATCCGGACTGTACCGTCGGTTCCGGAATTGCACCGGATCTTGCCTCTCGGCTTGCGGACTATACCGCCGGTCGGGATATACTCCCTACCTTGAAGATCGCGCCTCCCCGGCCGGGTGGCCGGGAATTTGCTGAAAGCACCCTTATTATACGGTCCGGCGCGGAAAAACGCAAGTGCGCCCGGGGCGTACCCGACATTTAACCTGCCGTTCGCATGCCGCATAGATTGACAAACCGTAAAATAATGTTAAAATTTGGCTGAATGTTATTGCTGGGAGGACCCTCCATGAACAGATTTGTGCGGACTCTGGCGGCGCTTGCCGCCGCGCTGCTTGTTGCCTTCGCGGCATTGGCGGAGACGCCCGTGCCGGAGGCGGCGCCCCCGGCCATCGCGGAAATCACGGTTCCCGCCAGCCGGACGCTGGGCGTGGGGGAGAAGTACGTCCTGTCCGCAGCCTATGCGCCCACGGAGGCGGAAAATACGCTGACGTATGCCTCAAGCAACAAAAAGATTGCGTCCGTCGACGCGAACGGCCGGATCGCGGCGAAAAAGACGGGCAAGGCGAAGATCAAGGTTAAGGCGAAAAGCGGGGTCAGCGCGGTGTGCGTCATCACCGTCAAGGCCGCGCCGAAGTCCGTGTCGCTCAATGAGACGAAGCTGACGCTCGGCGTCGGGCAGACGTTCCAACTGAAATACACGCTCCCTAAAAGCAGCGCGGGGAGCGCCGCTTACGGGGGATACGACGCGTCCGTTGTTTCTGTGGACGAAAAGGGAAATGTCGCGGCGCTCGCGCCCGGAACGACGACGGTCACCCTCAAGACGTACAACGGCAAGAAGGCGGCCTGCAAGGTCACGGTGAAGCCGGCGCCGGAGGCCGTCAGCCTGTCGGATGCGGCGCTCATCCTCTGCGTGGGCGAAACGCGGATGCTGAAGGCAACCTGTACGGCGGGAAGCGCGGGTACGTGCACATTTGAAAGCGCGGACAAGGCCGTGGCCACTGTGGACAAGGCGGGCAAGGTGACGGCCAAGGGCGTCGGCGGCACGACCATCACCGCCCGGACATACAACGGACTTTTCGCGACGTGTCAGATGACCGTCGGTCCCGCGCCGACAAAGGTAAGCTTTGCGCAGAAAACCGTCTCGATGAGCGTGGGCGAGAAGTTGAAATTGGAGATTTCATTCGGCGGCGGCGCGGCGGATGCGGGCTGCACGTTTTCATCCAAATCGAAATCCGTCGCGGGCGTCTCCGCGGACGGCACAGTAACCGCAAAAAAGGTGGGCAAGACGAAGATCACCGTCAAGACCTACAACGGAAAGACCGCAACATGCACGGTGACCGTGGGAAAGGCACCCACGTCCGTGTCGCTGAACCAAAACCGCCTTTGGATGGGAGAGGGTGAGACGTTCCAACTCAAGGCGACCACCTCCGTCGTTACATGGGTGTCCTCCGACCCGGACGCGGTGAGCGTGGACGCAAAGGGCATGTTGACGGCGCACACCGCGAATGGGTATGCGGCGATCACGGCCACGACGAGCAACGGCAAAACCGCGTATTGCGAGGTGTACGTCTCTGAGCCGCCCAACGCGCTCATGTTTCATTTTATGAATCCCGCGCCAATCATCCAGGGACAGCCCGGCTCGATCTCCGTCTTTGCCGTCGACGGCAACTGCGCCTCGGTGGAATTCATTTCGTCCGACCCTTCCGTGCTGGAGCTGATACCGTCCGAAACACCCGCCGATTGTGAATATAAGGCAAAGAAGGCGGGAACGGTGACCGTCACCGCGCGCGCATACAACGGGGTTTCGGTTTCGCAGGAATACACGGTGGAGGGCGGACCGACCGGCGTCTCCATCAACCTGCCGAACACCCTCGTCTACGGCTTCCAGTACAACCTCCATTACTTCGTGCGCTTCGAGCCAGCGGGCCTTTCTCCCGACCAAATCAAGAGCATCTCCATCGGAAGCACGAAGGTCGTCGGCTGGAACTACATGCGGGACGGGGGCTACTGGGTTGCGCCGACGGGCCTTGGATCGACCACGATCACCGTAACCACATGGAACGGAAAGACGGCGAAAAAGACGCTCAAGATTTACTATAAAAAGGGTTACTCCATCGAGACGACGGACGGGCAGATCGAACACTGCTATTACATGCCCGTTCAATAAAAAAAGCCGCCGGTGAAAATCCGGCGGGTTTTTTTTATCGTTCGAACGCGACCTCACCGGCGCAGACCGTCATGTCCACTCGACATCCGTCCTCCAATTTGCCTGAGAGAAGCGCCAGATCGGCGGCCTTGCCCGGCGCGAGGGAGCCTGTTTCCGCCCCTTCGCCCATGGAGCGCGCGCCGCCCAACGTCATGATTTCCACGGCCTCCCGCAGGCTTACCCGCTCGGCGTTCTTGGGCAGAGGGCGGTTGAGGCCCGGCATGCCGTCCGGAAACAGCCGCGCGCGGGTGCCGGAATCGAGCGCGCGCCGGGTCAGGCCCCGGAGCGCGCCCGGGAAGGAAGGCTCCGAAACCGTGTAATCCGAATGCGCGCCCACATTGACGCCCGCTTCCAGAAGGGATTTGACCGGATACTGGCGGGCGGCGCGCGCCTTTCCCAGCGCAGGCACGGCGATGGAGCCGTAAACGGAGGAATTGATCCAGTAGGGCGCCACGAGCGCCGAGACGCCCAGCCGCGCCATGCGTGCCTTGTCCGCGTCCGAAATGAGCTGGCAGTGGGCGAATGTGTGGCGCGCGCGCAAATCGCCCGCGTCCTCAAGGGCGTCGAGGGCGTATCCCGCCGCGCCGTCGCCCATCTGGTGGAGGTGAATCTGGCAGCCCATGCGGTCGATTTTCCGGAACAGCCGCGCGAGCATGTCCCCGTCCTCCCATACGCGCACGCCGCGGCCGCCCCACCGGTACGGCTCCGCCAAATAAGCCGTCCCGGCTTCCACGGTCATGTCCAGAAGGAACTTGAACCCGGTCACGCGGAAGCGCTCCGTTTGAAACGAGGCGGCATACCCGGCGCAGCGGTCGACGAGCGCGCGAATGTCCGCCTCGCCCCCCGTTTCGCGGCCGACGAACCACGCGCCGCGGGTGCGGAGCTTCAGCCGGTTTTCCCGCGCCAACTCCTCGTAGGCCATGAAGTAGTCCGGTTCGGGCTCCACGTGGGCATCGTACACGGTGGTGACCCCGCGCGCGAGCATCTCCGCCTGCGCGCGCAGAATCGCCGCCCTGTTTTGCACCCGGGTATAGCCCGGCGCGAACCGGCTCAAAAGTCCGCCCGCACACGCACCCGCCGCGCCCAGAAGAAAGCCCGTGGGTCTTCCGCTTGCGTCGCGCACGATTTCGCCCCGGGCCGGGTCGGGGGTGTTTTCGTCGATGCCCGCCAGCAGAAGCGCGCGGGAATTGACCCATGTGGCGTGGCCGTCGTAGGAGAGCGCCACCACGGGGGCGGACGGGCACACCGCGTCCAATGTTTCCCTGCGAGGGGGTGCGGCAAAGCGCTCCGGGGCGAAACCGACGCAGAAGAAGGCGGGTTGGCCCGGCCTTTGGGCGGCGTACGTTCCCATGGCGGCGGCACACGCGGCCTCGTCCAGAGCGGGCGAAAGATGGAAGTTGAAATATTCCACGCGCGCGCAGTACAGAAGGTGCTGGTGCGCGTCCACCATGCCGGGCAAGAGGGCGCGGCCCCGGGCCTCGATCACACGGGTCTCGGGGCCGATGTAACTGGCCGCGCCCGCGTCCGTGCCGACAAAGGTGATCCGCCCGCCCGCGCAAGCCACCGCCGCGGCATTTTCATACCGCGTGTCCGCCGGATAGACGCGCGCGCCCCGCACGACCAATTCCGCCGGCGTCAGAACCACCTCTTTCTGCGGATGAACAGGAACAGCCCGACGCACACGGCGGCGCTTAAGATCGTCACGTACAGGTAGCCGTCCGGCCAGCCGTATTCCGGCATCTGGAAGTTCATTCCGTACCAGCCGACGATAAGCGTCAGCGGCAGAAAGATGGCCGTGATGACCGTGAAGATCTTCATGATCTGGTTCTGTTCGATGTCGATCTGGGCCTGGTACGCCTCCCGCGCCTGGGTCACGCCCTCCCGGAGGTGGCTCACCGCGTCCACGAGCCGGGAGACCCGACGCTCCAGTATTTCGAGCTTCTCCGTCTCCGCCTTCGTAAACGCCTCCGCCTCGTCCTCCACCAGCCGCTCGAGCACGGTCTCCAGCTGCTCATAGTACCGCTTGTAGTTGAGCAGCGCGCGCCGGAGCGCCACGATCCGCGCGATGGCGTCCGGCAGAGGCTTTTTCGAACTCACCAGCGCATCGTCCAGCGCGTTGATATCGTTCTCGATGGTCTCCAGCGCGTCCACGTCGCCCTCCGTCAGAACGCTCATGAATTCCGTCAGCGCCTGCGCGGGCTTTAATCCGTCCTTCATCTCCCGGAAAATTTCGTTGACCTTCCCGCTCTCGCTCGCCGCGATGAGCTCCGTCCCGTCCACGTACATGCTCACGCGCAGATCGCGCCCCGCGGCCCCGCGCACGTCCGTTACGTAAAACGCCAAAAAGTATGCGCCGCCTTCCATGGGTGCGCATAAATGCCGGGTCGCACGCTGCCGCGCATACAAATCCACCCCGACCTTCTCCCGCAGCCGAGCATCCGCATCCTCGCCCACAACAATCGCCATGCACATCCCTCCTGATACATTGTAGCACGCAAACGCGCGCAAGGCAACGACGCCCAGGGGCGCTGCCCCTGGGCCCGCCAAAGGGACATTGTCTCTTTGGAAACCCAAACCGGGCGATAATCTGTATTATATCCGCCGGACCGCGCGGGACCCGGCCCCGTGCGGTCCGATTCTGCTTCCCGGAAGATCCGCCAGGGTTCCGGGGTTACGCCCGCGCCCCGCAATGAACGGCTCGGCCGCCCGGGGTGGACCCCCGGGCGACCGATAGGCAATGTTGAATTTTTCCACAATCAGGGAGGGATTCGCAAGGGCATCAGCCCTTGCGC
>JAEYRW010000149.1 GCA_023435435.1 Bacillota bacterium
GGCAAAATCCCGCGCGGCGACTGCGTAGAGCTCACAGTTCTCCGCGTTGGGAAAGTCCGCCATGACCCTTTTGAAAATGCTTCCAAGCCCCAGTACCCCTACTTTAACCTTTTCCATGCGCGCCTCCCGCCTTGACAGGCCTTTTTTCCAGGATTATGATGGTGACATGATCATCAGCGCGAGCAGACGAACGGACATTCCCGCGTTCTATGCGGACTGGCTCCTTGCCCGGATCGGGGAGGGCTTTGTCGACGTGCGCAACCCCATGAACACCGCTCAGATCCGCCGCGTGTCCCTGCGTCCGGAGGACGTCGATTGCTTCGCGTTCTGGACCAAGGACCCCGCGCCGATGCTTCCCCTGCTTTCGCGCCTCAAAAATTACGATTACTATTTCCAGTTCACGCTGAACGGCTACGGGCCGGACATCGAGCCGCGCGTGCCGCTTCTTACGGCGCGCATCGATACCCTCAAGCGGCTGTCGGATGAAATCGGCCCCGCGCGCGTGGTCTGGCGCTACGACCCGATTCTGCTGACGCCGGAATACGACGCGCGGTTCCACGCGGACATGTTCGCGCGCATCGCGGACGCGCTTGCCGGGCGCGTCGAGCGCGTCACCGTGAGCTTCATCGACTACTACGCAAAAATCGCGAAAAACTGGCGCAGGCTCCAAATGCGGGAGCCCGCGCCGGATGAAGTTGAATTGATCGCGCGCGCCCTCGCCGGGGCGGCGGCGGAAAACGACATGGCGCCGCAATCCTGCGCCGAGAAGCTGAACCTCGCGCCCTACGGGATCTACCCCGGCGCGTGCGTCGACCCGGCGCTCATCGAGCGCATTACGGGCCGCCCGCAGCCCGCGCGGCGCGCCAAATCCCAAAGACCCCTGTGCGGCTGCGCGGAGAGCGCCGACATCGGCGCATACGACACCTGCGCCCACGGCTGCGCCTATTGCTACGCGAACCGGTCGGACCTGTCCGCGCCCAAGACGGGCATGCCTTAATTTAAAATCCGCAGGCCCCAGGAAAAGGCGCGGTTGTAATAGCCCGACGAAAGGGAGGAAATCATGACCTCTTCCCCGGCGGAGGAGGCGTGAATGAAGTATCCGCTCCCCAGATAAATGCCCGTATGGTCGCTCAGGTCGCTGTCATCCTCGTTGGTGTCGAAGATCACCACATCGCCCCGCTTGAGGCTGGCGGTGCTTCTGATTTTCGTATAGCTTGAATCGTACCCCTGCCCGTACGCGCTCGCCTTGAGCGAAACCCCCGCCTTTCCATAGCAATAACGTGTCAGCCCCGCGCAGTCGAAGCTCGAGGGCGGGTCGGGGTTCGTGGAATAGGGTTTCCCCAGCTGATTCTGGGCGATGTAGATGGCGTATTCAATCTTCTTGGCATTGCTTAAGGCGGAAGAATAGGAAGATTGGCTGGATTTCAGGCTGGTTGGCATGGCGGAGTCGCCGCTTGCGTCGCCTGAACTCTCGTCGGCGCCGGCGTCTGTCTTCGTGTCGCCCGAGGACGCAGCCGCGGATGGTTTTTTTGCGGAGAGCGCGGATTTCACGATATAGCCCGCCGCCGAACCCGATTTGTTTTCGATGAGATAGTAGTTGCCGCACTTTCCCGCCACATAGACGACGCTCCCGCGCGAGAGGGTGCACAGCTTCTTCGCGGAAGAAGAGGGCGACGTGTAGACCTTGTAGTTTCCCTTGGAATAAGCCTTGATCCGCTTTTGTGAATTCAGATACTTAAACTGCGCGTATCCGGTGTGGCCCTTGTAACTGATTTTCGTCCAGTCGCCCTTATAGGCGACCACGGTCACCTCCGTGCCGCTCTTCAGCGCGCCAAGCTTCTTCGCGGAACTGGACGGAGACGAGTAGACCGGCATCGAGACCTTGTAGACGTTTGCCTTGAACGAAGCAAGCGCGGAAAAGGAGAGCGTCGACAGCACAAAAACAAGCGCGATCACCCGCGCCGCCAACCGAACGATCGATTCAGTATGCTTCTCATTGGACATCATTCATACCGCCTTTATCGTAGAGGTTTTTTCTATTATATGCCAAATATGTTAATTATGCAACACTATGCGCATAATTTTTTCACCTTTATTCCAATTTGATCTCGGGCGGTTGCTTTTTTTGTCTTTATTTGTGTCAAAATGTCGATTCCGGCAGAATTCGCATTCTCGTTTATATTCAATTCATACAAAACGGATAGAATTGACACATACGATTGGAGGCGCAGGATTTGCTGACTTTAAAGGGCATCACAAAAAAATATGAATTAGGTGACAATGAAATCGACGCGCTGCGGGGCATCGATCTTTCCTTCCGCGACAGCGAGTTCGTCTCCGTGCTCGGGCCGTCCGGCTGCGGGAAAACGACGCTTTTAAACATCATCGGCGGGCTGGACCGTTATACGCAGGGCGAAATGACCATCAACGGCGTGCCGACGAAGCACTACACGGACGCGGACTGGGACAGCTACCGGAACAAGGCGGTGGGCTTTGTCTTTCAGACCTACAACCTCATTCCCCACCAGACGGTGCTCTCGAACGTCGAACTCGCGCTGACGCTCTCGGGCGTCTCCCGCGCGGAGCGGAAGCGGCGCGCGACGGCAGTGCTCGGACAGGTGGGTCTGGGGGATCAGCTGAACAAAAAGCCAAACCAGATGTCCGGCGGTCAGATGCAGCGCGTGGCCATCGCGCGGGCACTTGTGAACGACCCGGACATACTGCTCGCCGACGAACCCACAGGCGCGCTGGATTCCGAAACGAGCGTCCAGGTGATGGCCCTCATGCGCGAGATCGCCAAGGACAGGCTCGTCATCATGGTGACGCACAACCCGGATCTCGCGGACCGCTACTCGACGCGCATCATCCGGCTGCTCGACGGGCGCGTGACGGACGACACGAACCCCTGCGCGCCGGAAGCCGCGCCGGAGAAAAAGCCCGTCCACCGCAAGCGCACCACCATGCGGTTCACGACGGCGCTGGCACTGAGCCTCAACAACCTCATGACCAAGAAGGCGCGCACGTTTCTGACCTCCTTCGCGGGCAGCATCGGCATCATCGGCATCGCGCTCATCCTCGCGCTCTCAAGCGGCATCCAGAGCTACATCGACCGCGTGGAGGAGGATACGCTTTCCAGCTATCCCATCGAGATCGACCGCCAGTCTGTGGACATGTCGGGCTTTTTCAAGAGCATGATGAAGGTCGCGCCCAGCGAAGAAACGGCGGACGACGGCCTGATTCACGCCAGCAACATGATGAGTCAGATGCTCTCCGCCATGCAGTCCCAGGTCACCACCAACGATACCGCCTCCTTCAAGGCATACCTGGACGACCCGGAAAACGATCTCTCGGGCCTTGTGAGCGACATCAAATACACCTACGGGACGACGCTGCGGGTGTACCGCGCGGACGAAGAAGACGCTTACGTTCAGGTGAACCCGCCAACGGTCTACCAGTCCATGGGACTTTCCAGCGAGCTTTCAGCGTTTTACACCTCCACGGGGGCCATGGATGTCTGGAGCGAGCTCATCGACAACCGCGCGCTGCTCGACGCCCAGTACGACGTGATCGCCGGACACATGCCGGAATCCTACGACGAGGTGGTTCTCATCGTCGACAAGTTCGGGCGCATCAACGATTACGCGCTCTACGCGCTGGGACTCCGGGATCAGGGTGAGCTTTCCAAACTGTTGCAGTCCTATGTGACGGGGGAAAAGGTGGAAGTGGAGGATACCGCCTACAGCTACGACGAGCTTCTCTCCCTGCGCTTCAAGCTCATCACGGAACCCGATTTCTATGAAGCGCAGAATGGCGCGTGGGCAGACATGTCGGGCGACGCCGCCTACATGCAGGGCGTAATCGCCCGCGGCGAGGACATCCGGGTGGTGGGCATTTTAAGGCCCAGCGACGAGGCGGTAAACACCTCCGCCGCGGGCACCGTCGGCTATACCTCCGCGCTGACCGCACACCTCATCGACAGGATCGCGGATTCCGAGATTGTGAAGGAACAACTGGCCGACCCGGAGAAGGACGTGTTCACGGGCCTGCCCTTCTCGGCGCAGAGCCAGGGCTTCGACCCCGCAACGCTCACGGAAGCGCAGCTTTCGTACTACAATGCGCTCACCGACGCGGAGAAGGCGGCCGTCGCCAAAAAATATGCCGCGCAAGGCGCGGTGACCTCCACATCCACCTTTGAGGAAAATCTCGATACGCTGGGCGTCGCCGACAAGTCCACACCCGACAAAATCCTCATCTATCCCAAGGACTTTGAGGCGAAGGCAAAGATCGCCGGCATGATCGACGCGTACAACGACGCGAAGAAGGCCGCCGGGAACGACGCGAGCGCCGTTCAGTACACCGACTACGTCGAGATCATCATGTCATCGGTAAACACCATTATCAACGCCATCAGCTATGTGCTCATCGCGTTCGTGGCCATCTCGCTCGTCGTCTCGTCCATCATGATCGGGATCATCACCTACATCTCGGTGCTCGAGCGCACCAAGGAAATCGGCATCCTGCGCGCCATCGGGGCGTCCAAGCGCGACATCGCGCGGGTCTTCAACGCCGAAACCCTCATCGTCGGCTTCGTCGCGGGCGCGCTGGGCATTCTGGTCTCGCTCCTGCTCACCCTGCCCGTCAACGCCATCATCCGGCATCTCGCGGACATTTCCGGTGTCGCGCGCCTCCCCGCCCTTGGCGCACTGATTCTCATCGCCATCTCCATGTTCCTCACCTGGATCGCGGGCCTCATCCCCTCCGGCATCGCCTCGCGCAAGGACCCCGTGGTGGCGCTGCGGACGGAGTAGGCGGGAAACGCCGGGGGGCGCCGCCCCCGGCCCTCCGCCAAAGGGACATTGTCCCTTTGGAATTCCTAAGACAATTGTAAAAAAGGACATTGTCCGTCAACGGTGCGGGGCCCAAACCC
>JAEYRW010000151.1 GCA_023435435.1 Bacillota bacterium
CCCTGCCCCTCCCCGCCCTGGCGCGGGAATGCGGGCTCCCCGATCCTTTCGACGAAAAAACGCTCAACGACCTCGCGGCGTTTCTGGCGGACCAGCTCGAAAAGCTCGAAACCTAAACCGCCTTCCGGTCGAAGATCAGCGCCGCGCCGAAAAGGAACGCCGCACAGAACCCGAGCAGGACGAGTAGAGGCGCAAAATAGTCGGAGGCGGGCCGCGTCCCCGCCAGAAGCTCCACTCCCCCGCTGGCCAGCAGCATGGGATTGACCTTTTGCGCGGCGGGAATGATGTTCAGAACCGCAAGCATGGCGACGACGGCGCCCGCGAACAGCAGGCATCCATAACCGCTCTTCCAGAGGACCCCGCCCAGCATGAGCGCGGCGAGGAGCAGCACCCCGAACGCCCAAACCCCAGTCAGCGCCGGCAAGAGGTTCTGTGTACCGTCCCCCGGCCAGAAATATGCGGTGTACGCCCATGTGACCAGAGCGCAGAGAAGGTACGCGGCCGTCCAAAGGAGAACGGCGGACAGAATCTTCGCCGCGATCACCGCCCGGCGCGAAAGGCCCTTGGTGAGGGGCTGTATGAGGGTGCCCCGGGAAAACTCCCCCGCCATCATGCCGGAAAACAGGATGGTGAGCACGATCAGCCCCATCTGCGGCACATTTTTGAAAAACTGCGCCCAGGAATCCAAAGCCGTCGGCGTCGGGACAGTCATCGTAATCCCTTCCGGCAGAAAGCGCGCGACGATTTCCGGCGTGAGCTTGGCAACCAGCGGGTTCATGATTCCAAACAGCAGAAAAACAAGTCCCAGCACGGTGAGCTTGTGGGCACGCGCCGCCTCCATGAGCTCCTTTTTGAAAAACGCGCGAAATCCGTTCATTGCACCGCCTCCATGAACAGGCTCTCCAGCGTGGGCTCAATGAGTTCCAGCCGGACGGGCCTGATGTTTTCCCGCGCAAGGCAGGCGATGAGCGCGCCCTCCGCATCCAGAATCGCCGACGAACGCAGCGTCGCCGTCAGACCGCCGATTTCCGCGCCCACAAGCGCCGCTTTGCACTTCTCCAAATCCGCCCCGGCCGCAAACTCCACGAGCAGCCCGTCGTGCCTCCGCTGCGCGCGCAGCATAGCGAGGGTCCCTTCGAGAGCCAGCTTTCCGTCCTTCAAAACCGCCACCCGGTCGCAGATGCGCTCCGCGTCCGAAAGCGTATGGGTGGAAAACACCACCGTCGTCCTGCCCCGGAGTCCGCCCAGCATGTCGAGGATCTCCCTGCGCCCCATGGGGTCGAGGGCGGCGGTGGGTTCGTCGCAGATGAGGAGCTTCGGCTCTCCCAGCAGCGCCTGCGCGATGCCCAACCGCTGCTTCATTCCCCGGGAAAACCCGCCGATTTTCCGCTCGCAGTCCGCGAGCCCCACCCTTTCCAGGAGCGCGCCCGACCGGGCCTTGATCGCAGGCGCGCGCATGCCCGCGATTTCACCGCAAAAGCGCAGGTACTCGCGCGGCTTCATGTAGCCGTAGAATTCCGGCACGTCCGGAAGATAGCCGACCATGCGGTTGGTCTTTGTCTCGCCGTATCGGACGCGCGCGCCGCACACCTCGATGCCGCCCGCGTCCGCGCGCAAAAGCCCGAGGATCAGCTTCATGGTGGTGGTTTTGCCAGCGCCGTTCTGCCCGAGGAATCCGAACACACAGCCCTCCGGCACGGAAAACGAAAGCCCGTCCAGCACCCTGTGCGCGCCAAAGGACTTTGTAAGGCCCTCAATCTTCAGCGCGTCCATCATTCGTCGCTCCTGCCGAACGCGAAATAGCAAATCGGCCCGATGATCTGGAAAATGACCACCACGACGACCCAGAGAACCCGGTTTCCGACCTTGTAATTTTTGTGTCTGAGCACGTGAATCAGCGCCACGAGCATCAGCGCGAGTTCGACGGCGACGAGCGGAATGAGAAAGGGCAGATATTCCTTCAAATCATTGATGTCCATAAAATCCTCCCAAATTGTCCCTGAGCGTGCCAACGATGTCCCGATACCGCGCGGTTTCCCGCAGCGGCAAAAACGCCGGATTGCTTTCCACGGCCTCGAGCATGCTCTCCCGGATGACCGGCTTGCTCCGAGGCGGCCGCGCACCCCCGTCCAAGCCCGAGAGCCAGCCATCCAGCATGTCGAAATAGCCGTCCCCGCGCAGCTCGTAGGAAAAATCCGCGCACAGCCTCGCGTAGCGCTCGAGCATCCCCAGAGCTTCGTCCGCCCGCTCCCGCGCGGCGTAAAACTGCGCCGCGGCGAGGTAGAACTGCGCCATGGTGTTGGAGTGAAGCTTGTCGAGATCGTACGCCTCCGCGACGGCGCGCGCGCGCCGGATGGTTTCTTCCGCCTGCCCGTCGTCCCCCACCATGGCGAGATAGGTCGGAGCGGCGCCCACGAGCAGAATCAGCGCCTGATAGATGGCGATCTGGGTGATCTCAACGGCCTCCCGCGTTTCGCCCAGCATCTGGTGTGCTTGCGCAATGAGCGCGTTTTCCGTCATGATCGGCTTTTTGCCGTCCCCGAGAAGCGCCAGCGCCTCCTTCGGCGCGCCCAAAAGGAGGCGGCACACGGCCTCGAGCAGCGCGGTCTCCTTGGCCAAATCGATGTCTTCCGTCCCCGCGCGCACGCGGGCGCACAGCTCCGCCGCCTCGCGCAGGATCGCGGGTCGATCCTCGGGTTTGGGCGCGAGCATTTGGTGGTTGACGAGCAGAATCGCCATCCGGTAAAGGAGCGGCCAGCAGGAATAGTACTTTTTCACCGCCTCGCGCGCTTCGCCGACGACGTCCGCGAAGGGCCTTGCCGCGAACGCGTCCGCAAGCCGGAGGTACAATCGCTCGATGTCCCGCTTTTCCATCTGCGGTTCATAACACATTAGCTCGTCGATGGTGATCCCGAAGTACGACGCCAGCAGGGGCAAAAGCGCGATGTCCGGATAGCTCTGCCCCGTCTCCCACTTGGACACCGACGCCTTTGAGACGCCCACGTGCGCCGCCAGCTCGTCCTGTGTGACGCCCTTCTCCCGCCGCATCCGCGTCAGCACCCGGGCGATTCCGATTTCCTTCATTGCCTCGCCTCCGAGACCCATTATACCCGATCCCCTGAAATGCGCAATGGATTTGTGCGCTACATTGTTTGATTTTGTCAACCGTCACGCAACTCATCCGCGTCGGGCGGCTGAAACTGCGCCGCCCAGGCCCGCAGATTTTCGTCGGAAATGAAAAACACGGGGGCGTCGCCGACGACCCGGTTGCGCGCCTCGAGCCGCCTTTTCAGCTCGTCCAGAGGAACATCCATGAAGTGCAGCCGAAAATCCGCGCCCAGCGCGCGTGCCCGCGCGCGGAAATCATCCCGCTCCTCCCGCGCCCAGCAGCCGAAATCCAGAATCACGTCGGTGCCGAGGGCGAGTACCCGGGCGGCCACCGTCCACATGATCCGCTCGACCCGCGTATGGCGGTCGTTGTGCGCCGCCGCGCCGACGTCGTGGCCGAACAAAAACAGGTGCCATTCATCGGGCGTGAGCCGCAGCGCCCCCAATTCACCTTCCAACTCCTTCGCCCGGGTGGTCTTCCCGCTTCCGGGCAGTCCGATCATCAAGTGCAGTGTTGCC
Organism: Bacillota bacterium; assembly: GCA_023435435.1. GTDB lineage: Bacteria > Bacillota > Clostridia > Christensenellales > Aristaeellaceae > RUG11247. The sequence continues at coordinate 3,628 of JAEYRW010000151.1, forward strand.
AAGTTCTTCCCCCATTCCAATCAAAAAAGCGCGACCCCGTCGGATCGCGCCCATTTCCCGGCGCTCACGCCTCTATCAGCTCGCGTATGCTGCCCGCGGCCTTTTCCTCATCGCGGCCCTCCGCGATGATCCGGACCTGGGTGCCCTCGCGCAATTCCAGCGACAGAATCCCAATCAGCGAACCCAGTACGACCCGCTTGTTGCCCATTTCCAGCTCCGTCACCGAATCGAATCTGGACGCGCGCTGGATGATCTCCGCCGCCAGGTCGGGCGTTATGCCGTCGGCGGCTCGAAACGTCGCCTCCAGCTTGACCATGCCTTCACTCTCCTTGCTCATGACAAATCAATCTCTTCGCCGGCGCGCAGCCTGTCCGCGATGTCCGCGACGCGCCTGAGCCGCGCGTTCACGCCTGACTTTCCAAGCGGCGGGTTCATCAGCTCGCCAAGGCCTGCCAGCGAAATATCAGGGTTCTGGAGCCGCGCCTCCGCAACGCTCTTGAGCATCCCGGGAAGCCTGTCGAGCCCCAGCTGCGAATCAATGAAGCGAATGTCCTCGATCTGCTTTTCGGCGGACAGCATCGCCCGGTTGATGTTGGAGCTGTCGCAGTTCACCTGACGGTTGATGTTCCCGCGCAACTCCTTGGCGATGCGGACATTTTCGAACGCGAGCACGCACGCGTGCGCGCCCAGAAGCGTCAAAACGTCCGCCACCTCCTCGCTTCCTTTTAAGTATACCACTTCTTTCGTCTTCCTGCAAGTATTTTTAGCATGAATTTCAAAATATCGCAGCGATTCCATAATGCTTTGTGCGAACTGTTCACTCGGCGCGGCGAATTCTATATGATATGACTTATCAGGATTCGAAATTGTTCCGCAAAACAAAAACGCCGCGCGGAGATAAGCCGTGCGGCAGCAGGCAAACCGAAAAAGCTTTCCCTCCGGCGCCATGCGGACGCCGAACGGTGCGCTTTCATCGAGAAGGTGCGCCTCCCGCAGGAGGGTTTTCGCATGCTCATCGGGAATGACGAGCTGATAGCGCGTCTGGCCGCTCAGCCTGTCGCTGCGCGACACGCGGATTTCGCAGGTGACGCCGAAATGCCTCTTGGCGATGGAAAAGTAGCGCCTGACGATCGTCGCCTCGGACGATGAGAGCGAAAGGCGGAAGATGCCCTTTCCGTGGATCGAGATGCCGCTGGACGCGAGCAGCGCGGACGCCAGTTCGGCCCGGGCGCAGCACACCTGATCGATGGGCGCGTGGGCGATTTCGGCGCGCGCTTCCGCCGCAAAAGACATGTCAGTCCTCCCCCATGATCCGCACTTCGGGTTCGAGCGCCACGCCGCTTGCTTCCAGAACCCGCGCGCGCACCAGATCGATGAGCGCGAGGATGTCCCGGGCCGTCGCACCGCACGCGTTGATGATGAACCCCGCATGCTTTTCGCTCACCATCGCGCCGCCCACCCGCGCGCCCTTGAGGCCCGCCTGCTCGATCAAGGCACCCGCGAAGTGCCCCTCGGGCCGCTTGAACGTCGAGCCCGCGCTGGGGAATTCCAGAGGCTGCTTTTCCCTGCGCCGTCCGTTCAGATCGTTCATCGTCCGGCGAATCTCCGCCGCGTCCCCCGGTCGGAGCGCCAGCGTCACCGACAAAACGACGCTCCCCTCGCGCAGGGGCCGCGTCGCGCGGTAGCGCATCTCCATTTCCGCAGGGCCGTAGCTGTATATTTTCCCATCCTTCAATATGCGCGCGGCGGCAAACACGTCCGAAATCTGCCCGCCGTAGGCGCCAGCGTTCATCGCCGTGCCGCCGCCGACGGTGCCGGGAATGCCCGAGGCAAACTCAAATCCCGTCAAAGAACGCGCAAGCGCGAACGCCGCCACCTTGGCAAGGGTCGCGCCGGCCTGGGCCACGACGCGCGTTCCGTCCGTCCCGAGGGCCGAAAAGTGTTCGCCTAAAACCGCCACCAACCCGCGAATGCCCCCGTCGCGCACGATGAGGTTCGAACCGTTCCCCATCACAAACACGGGGACGCGCAAGCGGCCCGCTTCCGAAAGGGCAAAAGCAAGCTCCTCCTCCGAGCCCGGCAAAAACAGGAGATCGGCCGGGCCGCCCACCCGAAACGTGGTGTGATCCGCCATCGGCTCGTCTCTCAAAACGCGCCCCGCGCATCGCGCTTCCAACAGGCGCGCAAGTTCTTCCATGAACGGCCTCCGTCTAGAAATTAAAATAGATGAACGGATTGTAGTTGTTCATCGCGACATACGTCACCGCGACCAGCGTCAGCGCGACGAGAAGTCCCCCGCCCACCACGCGGATGACGCCGTCGGGCACCCGGAACGTCTTCCGGAAGATGTCATAGAGCGGCAGGCTGCAAACAAACGCCGCAAGCATGAACCAGCCGTATTCCTTAAAGATTACTGTCGTCGCGCCGTTCCAGAAGCCCGCGCCGGAGAAGCCGAACATGGCGCGGTAGATGATTCCCGCATCCCACGTGCTGGTGGCACGCACGAGCACCGTGAGAACCGAAACCACCGGAAACGCGTAGAACCAGCCGATTCTGTGGTTCGCAAGCCACTTCGCCGCGCCGGTCAGCCGCTCGACGGCCAGAATGACGAACAGCCCGAAGCCCCAGAGCAGGAATTTCCAGTCCGCGCCGTGCCAGAGGCCCGTGAGTGACCAAACCACGCACATGTTGAACAGAAGCCTCGCATTGGATTTCACACGGCTTCCGCCCAGCGGAAAGTAGAGGTAGTCCCGGAACCAGGTCGAGAGGGAGATGTGCCACCTGCGCCAGAACTCCGTCACCGAGCGGCTCAACACAGGGTGATCGAAGTTTTCGAGGAAGTGAAAGCCGAACATCCGCCCCAGGCCGATGGCCATATCGGAATAGCCCGAAAAATCAAAGTATACCTGCGTCAGAAATCCAAGCGCCGCAAACCAGCCCATGACCACCGAAAGCTCCGAGGACTTGAGCGCGAAGGCGTAATCCACCGCCACCGCCAGGGTATTGGCCAAAAGCACCTTCTTGCAAAGCCCGATCAGGAACCTGCGCGCGCCGACGACGAAGTCGTCGAATGTCTCCCTGCGGCCGTCGATCTCTTCGGCGATGGTCTGATAGCGCACGATGGGCCCCGCGATCAACTGGGGAAAGAACGTGATGTACAGCGCCACGTTGAGAAGATTCTTCTGCACCTTGCCGTTCCCGCGCTTGACGTCGATGACGTAGCTCATCGCCTGAAACGTAAAAAAGGAGATGCCGATGGGCAGCGCGATTTCCGGCACCGGAAGGCTCAGCCGAAAGGCCCAGTTGACCGTATTCAGGGCAAGCATCGCGTATTTGAAGACGCCCAGCAGCCCCAGGTTAAAGATGACCATGAGGGTAAGCGCCAGCTTTTGAAGACCCTTCTTTTCGCGCGCCGCATCCACCCACAGCCCGAAAACCCAGTTGAAGCAAATGGAGGCGATCATGATGAGCACGAATTTCGGCTCGCCCCACGCGTAAAAGCCGAGGCTCGCGAGGGTCAGAAACAGGTTCGCGGCGAAGCGCCAGCGCCTGATGATGTAATAACCGAGGATTACGCAGGGAAGGAACGCAAATAAGAATATGTTGCTGGAGAAGACCATATGTCAGGTTTTCCTCCTGTATTTCTTTCTCGGAATCGGCGGCTCGGGCAGTTCCACCCGCTCCGTCACGTCCGAGAGCACAACCTTGAACAGCAAAAGCATCAGCGGTCCCACAATGAGCCCGATGAAGCCCATCACCCGGAAGCCCGCGTACATGGCGACCATGGTGGTCAGCTGCCGAAGCCGCATCTGCCTGCCGAGGAGCTTCGGCTCCATGATGCGCTTGATGATGAGCATGATGCAGTAAAGCGCCATCACGCCCAGCGCCAGCATGTAGTCTCCCACGACGAGATAATAGCCCGTCATGGGCAGCATGATGAGCCCCGCGCCGATGACCGGCAGCGCGTCCAACACGGAAATGAGGATGGCGAACATCACCGCGTACTCCACATTCAGCACGAGAAAGCCCACCAGCAGAACCGCCATGGCGATGAACATCTGGACGATGGCCGTGACCACCTGCGCGCGCACGCCCAGAAGCATGACCTTTTTGACCCGGCCATATCCGCTCATGATCCGCGCGGGCAGCCACTTCTTGGCAAAGTTGTCGTTCTCGTCCGTGTCCACGACGATGTAATAGCTCTCCATGATCATGAAGATCACGAACAGCAGCACCTCCGGCAGCACCGTGACCGCGCTCCAGGTAAACGTCACGAGCTTTCCCGCAAAGGTGGAGGCCATTTCCGCAAGCTTCGAGAGCGCCGAGGTCAGCATGTCCGTGACCCACAGAAGCGCCTCGTCACCGACGGAGTCGGTAATCTGCGCGCGGAAGTACTCCGCCTGGTCCGTGATGTACTTCACCGCCGCGTTCTGATAGCGCGGCAGGGACACCAGCAAATCCCGCGCCTCCCCGATGAGCGCTGCGGTCAGAAACGAGAGGCCTGTAATGATGACGCCGAACACGATGACGAGGGCGAGCAGCGTCCCCACGGCCTTGGGAATTTTAATCTTTGAAAACAGCCAGTTGATCGGCCGCGCGAGGGGGCGAATCACCCAGGAAAAGGCGAGCGCGCACACGAAGGGCGCAAAATACGGAAACGCCGCGAAGACGATGAGCAGCGCGACGCAGGTCACGAAGACAATGGCGATCCGCCTGGGCAAATCGTTCCAGTCCACGTTGAATTTCCGGGCCTTGTCCAGAAATGAGTCCATAGCATCCCCCCGGGTCGGCGCTTTCACCGACCGCGCAGCGCGCGTCGGCCTCCCGACCAGAACCATTATACAGCGCGGCGTCTCTTTTGTCCAGAACGCCGGGCAGGTTCAGCGGAACACCGCCGCCGCGCGCAGAAGCGCCGAATCGTTGTCAAACGGAATGTATTCCGGCACGCTGTTCCCCGTCCCGAGCAGATACCTGCCCCGCGTGCGCGCGCGTTCGAGCATGGCTGCCGCGCGCGCAAAGATCCGCTCCGGCGTTTCGGACACCATGAAGTTCATATCGATGCCGCCCAGCACCGCAATCCGGCCGTTCAACCGCTCGTACGCTTCCTCCACGGGACGGATATTGTCCTCGTAGGAATGGCGCACGTCGAATTTCATGTCCTCGATCACGTCCTCAATAACCCCGTCGAAATAACCGCAGGAGTGGAGGATGCAGGGTTTCCCCGCCCGGTGCGCCACCTCGACAATCTTTCGATGCCAGTCAAATATATATTTGCGCATGTCGGCGGGCGAAAGGAATGTCTGGGTATTGAATCCCCAGTCGTCGTTGGAGCAGAGGAAGCCCACGGTGTCGATTTCCGCCACCAGCTCATAGTATTTCACCAGGGACGCGCCGACTTTTGAGGTGATTTCCCGGACGAGCGCCGGTTCCTCGTAGAGCATCACGCACAGGTTGTCGTAACCGGTGAGGGAGATGGTGTTTTCGAGCACGCCCCCCGGCCCCATCACCATCAGCTTCATGCCCTCGGGCAAAAATTCGCGGGCTTTCACAAGCCTCGCGCAGTCGAAGTCCGCCGGGTCATTCCACTGATAGCGCTCGAAGGACGCCCAGTCCGTAATCATCGGCACGTCGTTGAGCGAGATCGTCCTGCGCCGGTCGTGGCTCTTGAGGTCGAAGTGAAACCCGGACGCCTGGGTCGTGGCATAGTCGTAGCCCGCGTTCGCCATCGCCTCCGCCACGAGGCGCAGGTAGGCGGTCTCGTCCGCGGGCCTTTTCTCCCAGCCCGCCAGGCGCATGTAGAAGCTCTCATTCAAAAAAGCTCGAAAAGACTCGCCCGTTGAGGAACCCCGCCCCTGGGCGCCACCAGCGTATTGCGCTCGAAATCCGGTTTCCGCATTCAAATCCCCTATCCCTCCCCTTACGGGATTATAACACACGCAAATGAAATGGAAAAGGCATCTCACGCGAGATGCCGGGGCTTACGCATGAACTGTGTTCATGCGTAAGCCGAGGGAGCGAGGAATCCGATTTCTGAATTTTCTCACGCGGGGACGACCCTTCCGCAAATTCCGAGCGAAATCCGGGGGCATGAAATGATTTCTTCGCCATCGCCTTTTCAGGAAGGCGCCGCCGCCGTGCTCCTCTTCCCACAAGTTACGGTGGTCAAGCGACCCGATTTGTGCTACACTGGCGTCCGGAGGTACGAAAATGGAACAAAAAGAAAAACTGCGATCAGAAATGACCCGCGCCGGCGCCGGTTGGGAACCGGACTATTTTGCGGAGTCGAATCGCGCAATTGAGGAAGCCGTCCTGTCCCTCGGGGCGTGGAGGGCGGCACAGGTGGTGTTCTGTTACGTCAGCGTGCGCAACGAGCCTTCCACGCGGCGGCTTCTTTCGGCGGCACTGGAATCCGGAAAGCGGCTGTGCGTTCCGCGCTGCGCGGGAAACGGCATCATGTACGCCCATGAAATCCGCTCGCTCGACGCGCTCAGACCGGGACCGTACGGCCTGCTCGAGCCTGAACAGCGCGCGCCCGTCGTCCCTGCGGGGGCGGTGGAGCTTGCCATCGTCCCCTGTGTGGCCGCCGACCGGCAGGGCCACCGGATTGGCCACGGCGCAGGCTACTACGACCGCTATCTCGCGCATCTGGACTGCCCCTCTGTTTGCCTCTGCCGGGGACGTGCGTTGTTTCCCACAGTGCCCGCCGAAAAACACGATCTGCCCGTCAGTATGGTGCTGACTGAACAAGAGCTGATTCGAATCGGCTAAGCCGAAAGCCGCAACAGCCGAGATTCCGTGAACCGCCGCGATGTCAGATTCTGTCTGCGCGACGCGCTGTTGCCTTTTGCCTTCCGCGCGCGCATCCGCATCATTTTAGTTTCCTCTTCATGACCCAGGCATCCCTGTTTCAGAAGCCGTTCAGCCACATGTTATCTGCATAAGCCCCGGAGTTTACGCAACGTCGGCCTCCGCAAAAAGGAATTCAGGAAACTCCAGCGGCATGTCATTTTCTTCCGCCATCGCCGCCTCTGATATTTTTCAGACTGCTTGATTTTCCCAGAAATGTCTGCTATAATTATGACAAAAAGATGTTAGCAATAAATATGCTGTCACAATTTCTTCATTGCCTTGGAGGGATGTTTGTTCGCGACGAAAAAACGCGACAATCACTCGTGCTTTCACGCGCGCTCCGAATGCGAGCGAGACGGCGATCCTCCGGCAAAGAGAGGAATCGTCCTTTGAAATTGTCGGACTTTCCCACGCGCGGACGTTGAAGCTGCGTTCCTCGGAACGCGTGGAAACGCTGCCGAAAAGCGCGATTCTTTTTGACGCCGTGCTGGTGGAAGCCCCGCCGAAGGGCATGTTTTCAGATGTGGCCGCGATTGCGCGCGATTGCGATAGAATGATCTTTGCCGCCAATTGTGGCAGGGAAGCTGTCAGGACATCGGCAAAACGCTGAAGACCCTCGACGGGACAGGCCGCGCGCAGCTGGGCGCGGTGGTGAACCGCGTGGATTTCAAGGGCCAGGTCAATCGAAAATACCCTTCTGCCGTGGAATCGCGCACGCTTCATTCGTCACGGCGGCGGCACGGCTGAGAAGGCACAATCCTCGAGAATGGACAATACAGGGCGATAAAGCGGTTGAAAAGAGATGGAGGTTTCGTATGTTCGCACGAATTGCCACGGAACAGGGGAAAGGTTCATCCGCATCAAACCGGCCGGACCCGGACACCGTTTTGTTTCAGTACACAGCCGCCGAGGAGGCGCGCATCGCGTGGAAACTGGCTGTCAAAACCCTCGCGCTCACCAATTCGACTTCCGCAAAGGTTGCGCCGCGGGAAAGCTTCTACACAAAATACGGCAAGCGGGCGCTGGACATCGTCGTATCCGCCGCAGCGCTTGCGGTAACGCTGCCGTTCAGCCTTGTTCTGGCCATCTGTACCTTCCTCGATGTCGGCGCACCGATTCTGTTCAGCCAAAAAAAGATCGGTCTGAACGGACGACCCTTCGTGCTGGTGAAGTTCAGAAACATGAAAAACCTGTTCGACGAGGACGGCGCGCTGCTGCCCCCCAGCGAGCGGGTGACGCGGTTTGGACGGTTTGTGCGGCGGCTGTCTCTCGACGAGCTGCTGAACTTTTGGAGCATCCTGAAGGGCGATATGTCCGTCATCGGGCCGCGGCCCATGGAACTGGACTATTTTCAGCGGTTCAGCCGAAGGCACAACCATAGGCATCTCGTAAGGCCGGGCCTGGGATGCCCCTTCCTGCCGCCGCTCTCCCACCCCGCCGATTGGAACGAGCAGCTTGAAAATGACATCTGGTACGTAGAAAACATCAGCCTGCTCACGGATATCAAGCTTTTCATTGCCCTGGTGGGCATGGTCTTTGACGCAAAGCGGTCAAAGCAGCGCGACGGCGCGAACCGGGGCAGCTTTATCGGATACGACATGAGCGGAAAGGCCGTCGGCACCCAGGCATTGAATCGCCTCCATTTGGATTGACGGGCCCACCGTCGCCGCGGGTTGTCCCTCGCGCCAGGCGGTGGTCCCGGCGGCGAAGCAGCGTTGAGATTCCGGAAGCGGTATACCGTTGGGAGGAGTTTGGGTACGCGATGAAAAAAAGCACACATTGTGGGCAGGGTGTACCTTCAAAAAGCACTCCGGATATGTCGTCTGCAACAGCCTTTATGCGCACAGGCGCGTCCGCGTGATTGGCGGCGGCGCGGGAGCAGGCAGGAATGTCGCCGCGCCGTAAGCGCGTATTGAGAAGGTACGGACAGCATCCCAGAATGGATTGGCATCGGCATCTGTGCAATTTTATCGGCAAATACAATCCCCGCTGCATCCCGGGTCCCATGCGGTACGGCAGAATTCAGCCTTCCCTCAACAATGCCGTATTTCGCTGCGCCTTCGCGGCCAAAATCATTTGCGACCGCAGTCTGCCTTTGGAAAGCGTTCCTCGCGGCGTCCGTCATCGTTCCACCAAAAGCGGTGGAATCGCGGAAAACCTTTCCCTACGCGTGCGAACGCCACAACGATTTTTCTTATCTGCCGCGCGATTGCGCGCGGCATGTCCCGGAACGCATCCGGTTTTCGGCGCCCGGGGCGCAGGGACATTTTCTCTGCCAGGACTGCGGGAACGCTTTCGTCACGGCGCTCACCTTATACTTTATGATAACCGCGTCGTCGAAATTGCCGAACAGATGCGGGCCTCCGAACGGAGTGAGCGAGAAATCACCTCCGTGAACAACGCCTGCCTCGCGCTGGACGGGGTATGCGCGGTCGGCATGGGTCGCGGCATGGCTTTGCCGAACACCGGCACGCCCAACGGATCAAGGCCGCCGAATATGTGGAGATGCAGCAGAACTGCCAGGGATTGTACACCGACAGCATCGAAGATCCCGCGTGGCGAAGAGGTTTCATCTCGCGAAAGGAACCGCTTCCTTTGGGTGAGAAGCCCTCGATGACGGAATCGGGTCAATACACGATCAGAATCGCAAGTGAGGATGCGGTATGAGAATACTTGTAACCGGCGGCGCGGGCTTTATCGGCTCCAACTTCGTTTATTACCTGTTAAAGTACCATCCGGAGGATTCGATCCTTTGCGTGGACAAGCTGACATACGCGGGGAACATGGCAAACCTCGAAAGGGCGCTGCAATCGCCGCGGCTGCGGTTTTACAGGGCGGATATTTGCGACCGGGATGCCATCGGTTCCATCTTTGCGTCGGCGCACCCGGACATCGTGGTCAACTTCGCCGCTGAGAGCCACGTGGACCGTTCCATTGAAGGGCCCGAGGTATTCCTCCAAACGAACATTCTCGGAACTCAGGTGCTGCTGGAGGCCGCCAGGGAGGACGGGCACTGCCGGTTCCATCAGGTATCCACGGATGAGGTGTACGGAGAATTGCCCCTCGACAAGCCGGAGACGCGTTTTACGGAGGAATCCCCGGTTCGCCCCTCGAGTCCATACAGTGCTTCCAAGGCCGGCGCGGACCACCTGGTCATGGCCTATTGCCGCACGTATGATCTGCCGGCCACGATCAGCCGCAGTTCCAACAACTATGGCCCGTTTCAGTTCCCCGAAAAACTGATCCCGCGCATGATCACCAACGCGCTGCTGGATCAGACCCTTCCGGTATACGGAAAAGGCGAAAACGTGCGCGACTGGCTCCACGTGGAAGACCACTGCGCGGCCATCGACCGAATCATGCGGGAGGGCCGTCCGGGCAGAATCTACAACGTGGGCGGCAAAAACGAGGTGCGCAACATCGACCTCGTGCGAAGGATTTGCGAGATATTGGGAAAGCCGCAAAGCCTGATTGCGTTTGTCGAGGACCGCAAGGGACACGACCTGCGCTATGCCGTCGATCCGTCCAGGCTTCGGGAGGAATTGGGTTGGAAACCCGAAGCGCCCTTCTCACAGGGTCTGCGGGATACGGTTCAATGGTATTTGGACAATCGAAGCTGGTGGGAAACTCTCAAGGGAACCACTGATTAATGGCCATCAGGCGGCAAAGGACTGAAGCTGAGCTGCCATACGTTGGCCGAAAACCCTTTCGATGCTCGCATTTGGGCACAAAGTTCGCTGCTTAGACGTAATACGAATTCGTCGTTGCAACGGATCTTTTTCCGCCCTGCTTTGTCGTTTTCCGCGCATCGTCGCGCTTCTACGATTCGCTCCAGCTCCAAGGCGCGCCGAACGCAGTCGGCACGGTCGCGAAGCGACTTGGTTTGGCGCGGCGTGCCGCAAAAAACCAACCTCGCAGGACGAAAAAATCTCGCGCTGTTTTGGACGAATGAATATTCTACATTAGTATAAAAAGGATAGGCTTCGAGGGGGCGGCGCGAATTGGTTCCGGCAAAATGACAGCGCCCGATAAGTCGGGCGCTGTCACCGCATGACAACCGCATCGGCAAAGCACGCATGACGTCCCGCTTCCTGTGCCATCCGCCCCGCGCTTCATCCCGGCGGCGCGGCGAGCGTGGCCGCGGGGGCGGGGGCAAGCTGTTCGTCAGCTTTCATAGCCGCCATAATCGTGGGCCGCCTGGTACATGGCCACGAGATTCTCCACGGGCGTATTGTCCTGAATGGCATGGGTAGGCGCAAAGTGATAGCCCCGGGTCGGCATGAGCAGCCCAAGCGTGTCCCGGCAGACGGCCGTCACCCCGTCCGCGGATTCGCTGGCGAGCATGGCGGTGGAAATGCAGCCGTGGAAGTTGAGCCGCCCGCCGAAGTGCTCGAGGAGGTATTGGGGCGACATGTTCACCGCTTCCGGCTGGAGCGTGTCCACCGCGCGCACGCCCATTTGAATGAATCTCTCGTACACCCAGCTGGACGAGCCGCAGGTGTGCACCATCACGGGGATTTCGTATGCCTTGGCCAGGTCGAGGAACGACTGGAACGCGGGCCGGAACACCCGGTCGAACAGCGCGCAGCCGATCATGGGCGCGATCTGCGTGCCCAGATCCTCCCCCAACCACATGAAGTCGGGCTCTCCCCCGGCTTTTTTGATGGCTTCCAGAAGCCGCGCAAGCTTCTCGCGCTCGAAGTCCGTCTTGCGCTTCATGAGTCCAAGGGTTGCCTCGTCGCCCAGCTGGAGGTTCACCAGCGTGTCCTCCATACCCATGACCCGCCCCAGAGAGTTGATGATGTCCGGTTGGCCGGGGTTCCCCACGTAAACCGCATAGCCGCGGGCACGCTGCACCTGCTCGGCCACGCGTGAATAATCGAAGTCGTCGGGGTTGGGCGTTGGAAACGCGGCGATTATGTCCTCGTCCGCTTCCTTGAGGGGAAAATTGCAGAAGTCGAAATAGCCCCCGAACCGGTTCTCCATCCAACGCGCGTAAAAGCCGTAGAGCGGATCGCAATGGAGACCGGGCACGTCGGGAAAGAGCTTCGGGCCTACGTAGGGCGCGTCGATTCCCCGGTAGTCCACCCCCAGCGCGTCGCGGAACGCGTCCCGTTCGTCTTCGCGGAAGCCCAGCGCGGTCATAAATCTGCGGTTGATGGTGGGATTCGTCTCGTAGTCGATGGGCACGCGGTCGGCCTTTTCAAAGTTGAACGTCAGCCGCACGCGCTCCTTTCCCGTCATGGTCTCGCGTGCCTTTTTGATCCTGTACATTTCCTTCCCCTCCCGTCTGTCGGACGCCGTGTTGTGGAAAACCGTTCCGATCCGGCTGTTCCCGCAGGTGCTGACGAAGGGCAATCTGGCGCCGGAAGCGGAGGATACGCCCGTACGGCCAAGGCAATAACGGCCCGTCTGCGGCGAATTTCTCCCGTTTCCTGTATGTACAAACCCAGCAGTTTGCATATCGCCTGCTGGGTTTGTCGACGTTCCGAAGCATCCTTCGCCTACATGAGCTCCATCTTTCCCGCGCCCCGGGAAACCAGCGCAAGGGAGGGTTTTTCGGAGAGCACCTTGCGCATGAGCGCATTGGTGGCGTCATAATCCATGGTGCTCACCCGCTTGAGTGCCTCCTCCTCGGTGCGTGTCTTGTTGAGCAGCAGAAGCCGCCGCCCTGCGGAGTGCATGCGCGCGGAGGTGGATTCCTGTCCCAGGATGAATCCCGCCCGCAGCTGCTCCCGCGCTTTTTTGAATTCCTCCGGCGTCAGGCCACCCTCCACCATCTTTTTCGTCTCGTCGAGGATCATCTCGAGAACCGCCTTTACGTTCTCCGGGTTCGTCGCCGCGTACACGGAGAGCATGCCGCAGTCCGTGTACGCGTTGGGATAACTGTAAACCGAGTACGCCATGCCGCTTTCCTCGCGGATGCGCTGGAACAGGCGCGAGGACATCGCGCCGCCGAAAACACTGGAGAACAGGGAGAATTCGTAGCCCATCTCGTCGCCGGTGGGAAGTCCCGGGAAGCCCAGGCACATATTCGCCTGCTCAATGTCCTTCTCCTTGCGCAGATAGGTCGGCTCAACCGCGTGGGTGGCGAAATCCGGCCGCAAAAACGTTCCCCGCTCCCATCCGGCCAGAAACTCGTCCGCAAACTCCAGCACCTTGTTCCAGTCGTAGCTGCCCGCGATGGCCAGCACGGCGTTTTCCGGGCGGTACATGGCCGTCCAGTATTTGAGAATTTCCTCCCGCGTGAAGGATTTGACGCTTGCGTGGGTGCCGAGAATCGGCCGGGCCACGGGCTGGTCGCCAAACTGTGCCAGCATGAGGAGGTCGTGCACCAGATCCTCCGGCGTATCCTCCGCCATGTCGATCTCCTCGAGCACCACGCCCTTTTCCTTCTCCATGCTTTCAACGTCGAACATGGGGCGCACCACGAGGTCGGACAGCACGTCGACGGCAAGCCGCACGTGCTCGTCCACGACCTTGGCATAAAAGCAGGTGCACTCCTTGGACGTGAACGCGTTGAGCTGCCCGCCCACCTCGTCCATCTGTTCCGCGATGTCCCGGGCCGACCGCGTGGTCGTGCCCTTGAACACCATATGCTCGATGAAATGGCTCATCCCCGCCTGCGCGTGGGTTTCGTACTGGGAGCCGGCACCGATCCACAGCCCGACGGAGGCCGAGCGGAAATCCGGCATGTGCTCCCCGATGATCCTCAGCCCGTTGGGCAGTGTCGCCTGATCAAAAAACATTCGTTCTCCTCCGATGTCGTTTCTAGGATGGAGGTATGGGGTAGGTCCCCCCGTTCTGTCTCTATGATACCCTTTCGGGGGCCATCAAACTCGCCCGCTTTCCACGGGCGCCGCCGCGCGGATCAATCCGTAGGGCAAATCCGCAAAGGCGAGGAGATCAGCCATCGTTTTCCGCGCGCCTGCTGAGACGGCGGAGACGCGCTTTGCGCCGACGAGCGGGTCGATGTAGCGCCGTTTGGCGTCCACGCGGGCGCAGTAGCATTCGGTTTCGGGTTCCGTGCTGCCCTCGACGTTCTCGAGCTTCTCATAAACTTGCCACATGCTCCGGATTTCCGGCCCGGCTTGCCGAATCCGTCCGATGACCTCGGCCTCCGTCAGCCGGTAGAGCGCGTCTTCGGTGAAAACGCCCTGCCGGACGCACGCGCGCAGGATTTCCGCCACGTACATGAGCGACAGCTTGTTCCGGTTTCTCTGGAACTCGCGGCCGTACAGGCACACGCCCTCCACAAACGCCTCCGCCCGGGACAGGTCCCGGAACGCAAGCTCGTCGCGCCCGTCCTCGCCCCTCCCCACCGCGAGCGATTCGTACATCGCCCGAATCTCATCCAGACCCCACGCACCGTGGGCCACCAGAACCGTGGACAGCGAATACTCGAGCCGATCCGCCGAAAGCCGCGGGCTTTCGTTGTCGGCAACGGGATACAGCGCATAGTCCTCCACCTCGACGGGGTCGATCCCGTCCCGGGCGAGCAGCGCCATGAGCTCAACGGATTCCCGGATGCACCGGCCCGTGCGCGCCTCGGTGTAGGTCTGGGTCAGCGCGTCCCCGGCCATGAAATCCACGCAGTGGCTGAAGGCGGGCGCGGCGATGTCGTGAAAAAGCCCCGCCAGCGCCTGCTTCCGGTCCCGGGTAAAGTGCCAGACGATGAGGGCCACGCCGATGCTGTGGTCGAGGCGTGAATAGAAATACCTGTGCCGGTAGACGCGGCTGTAGTCCGTGCCGCAGAACAGACCCACGCCGGCGAGCCGCCCCATGGCGGGGGTTGCCGCATATTCGAGAAGGAAGGACGGCACGCCCTCGGGACATAAAATCGCTTGATAGTGCCTTATTTCAGAACGTACCACCCATACCTCCCGCTGCGCGCGCTCGTCACGCGAACAAAAAACGGCGCAGACACTCCCGCAGTTCTTCCGCATGCGTCAGCCAAATAAGGTGTGCCGCGCCGTCGATCACCCGCAGCTCCGCCCTTTTCATGAGCGCCGCAATCTGCGCCGCGGGCCAATTGGGGCGGATGTCCTCCCCCGCGCAGACAAAAAGCGCGGGCACGTCCAGCGCCGCGATGGCCCGATAGAGCCCCGGCTCTTGAATCCGCGCCTGATAATCGGCGTTTCCCGCCCGGTTGACCTCCTGATTGTAGGGATACGCCATCTCCGGCAGGCGCTCGCCACGGGCTTCGAGGTTCGCGTGGTACGCCTGAGACCATTCGCGGTTCCTCTGGAGACCGTTCCCCGCCAGATACAAAAGCCGCTTCACCCGCGCGGGATGGGCCATGGCGTAGAAAAGCGCGAGGTTTGCTCCCCACGAGTGACCGCCCACCGTCCACGCCTCAATCCCCAGCGCCTCGCGGACGCGCTCCAGATCGCGGATGGCGGTATCAATGTCGTACCTGCCGTCGGGCGTAGAGCGCCCACAGCCTCGCTGCTCGAATCGGATGACGCGCATCCGGTCCTCCAACATGCGCGAAACGGGTTCCATGTAGTCGCAGCAACCCGGCCCGCCGCTCAGAAGGAGGCATGCCTCAGCTTCCGGAACGCCGCTCTCGCAGGTCCACAGCGCTGCCGCGCCATTTTGGATGATTCTTTCCATCGCCGCCCTCCTATGACAGAGGTGCCGCCGCGAACGCACAGCTCACGGCGGCAATTGTCTCCCGGGTTAACGCCGCGGGCCGCGGTCGCCGCCGCGCCCGCCGCCGAAATCACGGCGCTGCGGGGGCCGCCTGACAGGCATGGCCTCGTTGTCGTACTTGATGTCGTTGCGCACGAGGTTGATGCGGCCCTGCGGGTCGATCTCCGCCACGCGGCACTCGAGGGTGTCTCCGATTTTCACGACGTCCTCGACCTTCTCCACGCGCTCGTTCTTGAGCTTGGAGATGTGGAGCATGCCGTCCTTGCCAGGCGCGTACTCGACGAAGGCGCCGAAGGGCATGATGCGCGCAACCGTTCCGGTAAACACGTCGCCTACCTGCATCACCTTGGCGATTCCTTCGATGATGGCCTTGGCCTTCTGGGCCGCCGCCTCGTCGTTGGTGGCGATATAGACGCTGCCGTCGTCCTCGATGTCGATCTTGACGCCGGTATCCTCGATGATCTTGTTGATCATCTTGCCGCGCGGGCCGACGACCTCGCCGATCTTCTCGGGGTTGATCTTGAACTGGATGATCTTGGGCGCGTAGGCGGAAAGGTGCGCGCGCGGCTCCGGCAGAACCTCAAGCATCTTGCCGAGAATGTGCATGCGGCCGTCGAACGCCTGGGCCAGCGCCTGGCGAAGGATCGCTTCGTCGATGCCCTTGATCTTGATGTCCATCTGGATGGCGGTGATGCCCTGGGAGGTTCCCGCGACCTTGAAATCCATGTCGCCCAGGAAGTCCTCGAGGCCCTGAATGTCCGTGAGAACCGCCACCTTGCCGGTCTTGTCCACGTCCTTGATAAGGCCCATGGCCACGCCCGCGACGGGCCGCTTGATGGGCACGCCCGCGTCCATGAGCGCCAAAGTGGAGCCGCAGACGGAAGCCTGGGAGGTGGAGCCGTTGGAGCTCATGACCTCGGAAACCAGGCGCAGGGCGTACGGGAACTCCTCCACGGTGGGGATCATGGGCTCCAGCGCGCGCTCGGCGAGGGCGCCGTGGCCGATCTCGCGGCGGCCGGGACTGCGGGTGGGCTTGGCTTCGCCGGTGGAATAACCCGGGAAGTTGTAGTGATGCATATACCGCTTGGTTTCCTCGAGGCCGATGCCGTCGAGAATCTGGCGCTCGGAGACCGGCGCGATGGTGGCGACCGTCATGACCTGCGTCTGGCCGCGGGTAAAGACGCCCGAGCCGTGGGTACGGGGCAGAACGCCGGCCTCGCACCAGATGGGGCGAACCTCGGTGAGCTTGCGGCCGTCGGGGCGCACGCCGTCGTCGATGATGTGGCGGCGCATGACTTCCTTCTGAATGGCATAGAGCGCGTCGCCGACTTCGCCTTCGCGGCCGGCAAACTCCTCCGCAAAGTGCTCCGCGACGTCCTTTTTCACCTGCTCCTCGCGCGTCTGGCGCTCGGCTCTCTCGTAGGTCTCGAACATCCAGGCGACCTTGTCGTAGGCATAGGCGCGCACGGCTGCCTTGATGTCCTCCGCGGGAAGCTGGAGCGGGAACTCCTTCTTGGCGACGCCGATTTCGGAAACGATGCCGTCGATGAACGCGACGATCTTCTTGATCTCCTCGTGGGCGAAGAGGATGCCCTCCAGCATGACCTCCTCGGAGACCTCGTTGGCGCCCGCCTCCACCATGAGAACCGCCTCGCCGGTGCCGGCGACGGTGAGACTGAGGGCGGAAACTTCGCGCTGAGCGACGGTGGGATTGACGATGTATTTGCCGTCAATGTAGCCGACGTTCACCGCGCCGATGGGGCCCGCCCAGGGGATGAGGGAAACGGCCAGGGCGGCGGATGCGCCGATCATGGCCGGGATTTCAGGGCCGTTGTCCTGCTCGACGGACATGACCGTGGCAACCACGGACACGTCGTGCCGCATTCCCTTGGGGAACAGCGGGCGCAGCGGACGGTCGATGAGGCGGGAGGTGAGGATGGCGTGCTCGCCCGGACGGCCCTCGCGGCGGTTCCAGGAGCCGGGAATGTGGCCGACCGCGTAAAGCTTCTCCTCAAAATCGACGCTCAGCGGGAAAAAATCGATGCCGGGACGCGGGGTATCCGAAACGGTGGCGGTGACGAGCACGGCGGTATCGCCGTAGCGCACGAACGTCGCGCCGGTGGCCTGTTCGGCGTACTTGCCGAATTCGAGGGTGAGCGTGCGGCCGCCCAGTTCCATTGAATAAGACTTGAACATGGTTGTCCTCCTTGATTTGGTTTCTTATTCGAAAGCGCCGCGCCCCCTGTGTGCAGACGCACGATCGCGAACAGTCTTGTCCGCATTCCAGCGTCCGCACGCATGCGCGAAACGCCGCCGACTCGGGCTGCACCCGGGACGGCGGCGCGCTTTGAATCACTTCATGTTACCCTTCCCCCGCAGAGCTTTCATTATCTGCGCAGGCTGAGCTTCGCGAGGATCGAGCGGTAGCTCTCGATGTCGGTGCTCTTGAGGTAATCGAGCAGGCCGCGGCGCTGGCCGACCATGAGCAGAAGTCCGCGACGGCTGTGGTGATCGTTTTTGTTGACCAGAAGGTGTTCGTTCAGGTGGTTGATCCGCGCGGTGAGCAGCGCGATCTGCACCTCGGGGGAACCCGTGTCGCCCTCGTGGCGCGCGTATTCTTTGATGATTTCCTGCTTGTCGATGGTCATGTGTTTTCCTCCTCTTTCTGATTCCCGCCTGCCAAGCGCGCCGTCGGAGTCATCGGACGACTGAGCATGCGGATTTCGGGCGCGCCGACCAATGTTCTTTGGTTCGGTGCGGTCATAAATGACCCGGCCCGCCTCCGGCGGACCAACCCTCGTGACCCTTTTATTCTGCCACAAACTGTATTCTACCATACGCCGCTCCGTTTGTAAACGCGCGGGGCGGCCTTTTCAGAAATTTCATACGGCGCCGGACGCAGTGGCCCTGCGGTCCGATTTCAACAGGCCGTACCAATATAAGTCCGCCCAGCTTCCGCCGTTGTCCAGCGTGTGTTGCCGGAAGACACCTTCCTCCCGCATGCCGAGCTTTTTCATGAGAGGAACGGATTTGACCGGATCGATGGTCTCCGCGACGATTTTATGTACGGACAGTCCATCGAAGCCGTAATCAATCAGCGCCCTCGCGGCTTCGTAGGCGTATCCGCGCCGCCAGAACCGCCTGTTGTAAATCCATCCGATCTCATAGATGCCGTCATCCTCGCCGGGCATCTGTTTGAACAGCGCATGGCCGATCATTTTGCCCGATTCCGCCTCGATCACTGCGAAGGCGATGGGATTCTCGATGAAGTATTGAACCCAGTACCTCGACGCCTCCATGTCGTAGGGCGGTTCGCAATGCTCCATGACCGCGGGGTCAGAGAAAATCTCGAAAAAGTCGGACAGATCCCGTTCCTCGTAGCTCCGGATTCTCAGTCGCTCCGTTTGAATCCGCACATCCTCTCCTCCTCCGGGCCCGCCCTTTCACTTGAAATTCATCTTTTCCACCGAACCGCCCAGCAGAAGAGCGGCCCGCTCCGTTTTCCCCTCGGCCAGAAGCCGCCGGATGAGCGTCGAGGAAACCACATCCCCCTCCTCCAGCACGCTCTGCATGACGACGGGCTCGTACCCCAGTTCCTTCGAGAGCGCCAGAACCATGCCCGATGTGCCGAGCCCCAATCGCCCGAAGGTGTAGTTCTCCCCCACCACCACGGCGTGGGCGCGGGTCGCCGACACCAGCTCCTTCAGGTATCCCTCTGCGTCGACGTTCATGAGCGCGCGGGTGAACGGCTTCACCAGTGCCCAGTCCGCGCCCAGCTGCGCAAACGCGGCGAGCCGCTCCTCCACCGTCATCAGCATCTCCGGGGCGGAATCGGGCCGGATGACGCGCATGGGGTGCTTGTCAAATGTGCAGACCATGGCGTCCAGCTTTTTCTCCCGCGCCAGCAAAACCGCCCGCCGGATGAGCGCGCGGTGTCCCATATGCACCCCGTCGAACATCCCGAGGGCCAGCACCGTTCCGGCGCCCGCATACTGTCTTTCGTCCGAAATAACCTTCATTGCGTTTCCCTTATAAACGCCGCGATTTTCGAGGCGTCCCCGTATCCTTTTTGATAAAGCGCGTCCGTCTTTCCGCGGTCCCTGGTCAGGGTGTCCGGCCCGTACACGCTGTCCGGCGCGAGGATCAGCAGCTTCCCCGCCCGCATAAGTTCCCGGGCGTAGGCCACGGAATTGTCATGCGCCGTCTCCCCGGACGATCCAGTCGATTCCCCGCGCCACGCGCGGGTTCTCGTCCGCAAAGTGGTTCCCTTCCTCCAGAAAAAACGCCGCGTCGCAGCCCGCCGCGCGCAGAATGTCCAATCCCTCGCGCATTCTGTCTTCAATGGTCGAGAACAGCGGGTTGCGCGTCCTCTTTTCGCGGCCGCCCACGGAAAAATACACCCGCGGGCGGGGATTGACCGTGCGGTTCGTCCGCATGAATTCGATGAAATCCTTGAACCACATGGAGCCCGATACCGATGCGGCGGCGTCAAAAAGCGCCGTTTTATAGAGCGCGTACACCGCGAACAGCCCCGCCAGCGAGTAACCCGCCAGCGCGCGCCGCGCGACTTGCAGACCCGCCCCGGCCTCGAACGCCGGAATCCTGTCCGCCAGGCGCCCAAGGTACGCGTCCGCGCCGCCCCCGAAGTCCTCCCCGCCCTTGACGCAGCGGGGCGCCTTCCACGGACTGAGGTCGCGGTTCCAGTCCCAGTCGCCGCCCACCGAGACGAGGGCGACGCCCTTTTCTTCCATACGGCCGTAAATCTCCCGCGCCCGCTCCGCACCCGCCATGACGTAGACCGCCCGCGGGGCCTCCCGCGCGCCGATCAGTGTCAGTTCCGCATCATTAAGCATGCGTCGTCCGAACCCCCAGCACGTTCACATACTCAGAAAGATCATTGACGATGTCCGTGTAATTGACCTCGTGGGGCAGATGCAGGGTGTACGTATTTGTGTACACGTTGTGATCGCCCTGGGTCAGCACGGCGAAATCGAGATCGAGGGTCTTGATGCCGCGCTCGTCAAAGTAGGCGTTGATGAAGTCGATGGTCTGAATCCGGTGCACAAACTTGATCTCGATCTTCTTGACCGCGTTCACACGCACGATCCTCTGCATCATGAGGAGCACCACCAGCACCAGCGCGCCGCCCACCAGCGCGATGAAGTAATAGCCGTAGCCCACCGCGATGCCCAGGCACGCGGCGTTCCAGAGGGAAGCCGCCGTGGTCAGGCCCTCGATCTTCTTGTTTGTCATAAAGATCGTGCCCGCGCCCAGAAAGCCCACGCCCGTGATGACCTGGGCGGCGAGCCGCCCGAAGTTGTAGGTAATCGTCATCCCATCCCCGGACCCGTGCAGCGCGTCCGCGAACATGCACTCCATCAGGGACACCGTGCACGCGCCCATGCACACCAGAACGTGCGTGCGCATGCCCGCGGGACGATTCTTATATTCGCGCTCGATTCCGATGGCGAGTCCAACCCCGATGGACAGGGCGATCCGCAGGAGCACCACATACCATTCCATCAAAACACCTTCCATATACATTCAACCGATTCCGGAATAAATGAAACAGGCGCGGCCCGCGAACGGGCCGGCCGTTTCACATGTTGGTCTCGTCAGTCCGCCTTCGGCTTGATGACGCCCATGGGAAATTGCGAAATCCGAAGGCCGGTGGAGCCGTACGGCACCAGACGGACGGTGCGAATGTCGTCCTCCGTGACGCCCGGCATGATGGGCACATTGGCGCAGCTCGCGCCGTCCATGGGCCAGATGATCCGGGCCGCCTTGGCAAGGACGTGCGCCGCGGGCTCGCCCTTCCCGAACGCATGCGCCTTCTCCGGCTCCATGACGCCCTTTTTCGGCTCGTCCGCCATGATGGCGAAGCCCCATTCGTCCTCGGTGGTAACCTTCCAGTCCGGGAACTCGCCGCCCGTCAGCTTCTCCCACTTTTCCTCTGGCTGAAGCGCCATGAGCAGCGGCCCGTACTCCACCGTCACGGACTGGTGGTGCCAATGCTTTTTCACGCGGGGCTGGGTGGGCAGCTCGAGCCGCAGCCGGTCGCCCGTGCGCCACTTGCGGCGGATGCACGCGGTCTCCCCCGCCCGCACCTGCATGATCTCGCCGTCCGGCAAAAAGATCATGGGCTGGGAAACCCAGAAGGGAATGCGCAGATACAGCGGAAATTCCACCGGATGCTTCACCGCCACCTCGATCTCCACATCCTGGGAGAACGGATAGTTCCCCGAAACGCTCAGCTTCGTGGCGACGCCCTGAAGCCGCGTCTTGACCGTGCAGGGCGCGTAGCTCACCGCCGAAAGCCCGCCGTCGTTGGTGGCGCACCAAAGCGAGCTCACAAACTTCGGCCAGCCCTGATGATAGTTGGCCGTGCAGCAGCCGAAATTGGGCGAGAAGCCGTAGATGTTCGAATCCTCGCCGTTGTTGTACCAGTTGCGCTTGTCGCGCGAAACCTTGATCTGATTGGCCTGCTGGTCGTACTGGTGGGCGGTCATGTCCGCGTTGAACGCGGCCGGCAGGGCGTTATAGGCGAGCTTTTCCAGAATGTCCGGAAGATCGTCCCCAAAGTTGCCCGCGCCGATGAGCGTCTCGAGGGTGTACATGAGCTCCACCACCGCGCACAGCTCCGTGCCCTGGGTCGGGCTCGAACCGTTCAGGTGCTCGTCGCCGGTGAACATGCCGTAGCCGACGCCATGGTACTTCATGAGCTTGGGCCAGCCAAAATTGAAGCCGCCCTGCTCCTTGAAGCCGGAGCGGAACATGTTTACAATGCCCGGCGTCTTCAGGCCCATGGCCACGTTCACCACGTGGGAAAGGTGGTACTGGGTGCGGAAATACGGTCTTTGCTCGCCCTCGAGCTGCTCCTCCTTCTCCTCCTCGAGCGCCTCTGAGAGACGCTCCCAGCGCAGGGACCTGCTCATGGGCTGGGTGATCGGGAAGGTGTGAAAGAAGTTCGGCCAATCGAGGGTCTGCGTCCTGAGCCGCTTGCACAGCTCAAGCAGATAGCTCTGGCCCGTAAGGTTGTAGAACCACAGCGCCACGTGCATGTTCTCGCCGCCGCGCGCCACCGCCCAGTTCCTGAGGGGGTGCTTTTGCAGGTTGAAATACTGATAGCGGAAAAACTTGTCCATGAGGACAAGCACGCGCTTTTCATTCGTCGCCTCGAAGTACTGCTTGAGGGCCTTGAGGGCGACCATGCGCGGCCAGTAATCGTCGTTGTCCGCCGGGCCGAACCAGCCGTCCTCCCGCTGGGAATTTAAGATCCATTCGACGTACTTTTCGCAGATGCCCTGAAGCCGCTCGTCATCAAGCGCCCATGCAAGGGGAATCAGACCGTCGAGGTAGTAGGGCGCGCGCTCCCAGCCGTCGCCCGTTCCGCCCAGCCAGCCGCAGTTCGGGCCCACGTCCTCCCACACGTCGAAGAGCCGCCCGGTCAGGCCGTCCGCCTGGGTGCGAAGCTGCTCCAGCAACCAGCCCTCGGGCTTGATGGACCCGAGAGGCAGCGCCGCGAACGTGTTGGGCGTGAGTGGCGTGCGGTTGAAAAGCGGCTTCATTCTATACACCTCGTCTGCGCGGCGCTTCCGCGTCGAAAATGTGGTATTCGCATTCGATCCGTCCGTTGTAATACCTGCGGCGGCGGCTCGCCCGGCGCCCGTATTCCCGCTCGAAGCCCATGTCTGCGGAAAACGCGGCCAAAGCCCAGCCGGGATGCCGGTTTTGCAGCATCCCCAACTGGCGCGCCACCGCATGGGCGGCCCGGACGTTGTCCAGACGCTCGCCGTAGGGCGGGTTCGCGACGAACACACCCGGCTCGCCCGGGCGGTTCACGTCGCGCATGTCTTTGACCTCGAGCTCGATCCGGCCGTTCAGGCCCGCCTGGCGCACGTGACGGTTCGCCAGCTCGATGGCCTCCGGATCGATGTCCGAACCCGCGATGTGCAGCGGACGCTCGTAATTTTTGTCGTAGCTCGACTTGGCGGCCCGGCGGATTGTTTCGCATTCGTCCTTGTCAACCGCCGCCCAGCTCTCCATGGCGAACTTGCGCAGAAGCCCCGGTGCGCGGCCCAAGGCAATAAAGGCCGCCTCGATGAGAAGCGTCCCCGTGCCGCAGCAGGGATCGTAAAGGGGCATCTTCGGATGCCAGCCGCTCTGAAGCACCAGCGCCGCGGCCAGCGTCTCCCGCAGGGGCGCCTCGCCGTTCCACGTGCGGTAGCCGCGCTTGGACAGCGCCTCACCCGAGGAATCCACCGCCACCGTCACCTCGTCCGCGCGGATGGAGATGTCGATCTGGTACGTCGCGCCGGTCTCGGAGAACCAGTCCTCGGAATAGGCGGTCTTGAGCCGCTCGACCATGGCGCGCTTGGCGATCTTCTGGACGTCCGACGGGCTCATGAGCTGACTTTTGACGCACCGTGCGCGAATGGGAAACGCGGCGTCCCGGGGAAGCAGCTTCTCCCACTCAATGGCCTTCACGCCCTGAAAAAGCTCCTCAAAGCTTTTGGCGGGAAAGCGGTCCATAACGAGCAAAATCCGGTCCGCGGTCCTGAGCCACAGGTTGGCCGTAAACGCGTCCTTATAGTCCCCCTCGAATTCCGCGCCGCCCGCATCCATGACGCGCGCGTCCCTCATTCCAAGATGCTTCAAATCCCGGCTCACCATTCCCTCGAGCCCCAGCGCCGCAGACGCGATCCACTTCACGGGTTTTCCTCCGCCTTTTCCATATAGCCGCGCATGGCCTGGAGCGCCCTTCGCTCCGCGCGGGAAACCGACATCTGGGAAATTCCGAGCCTGCCCGCGATGTCGCGCTGGGAGAGCCCGTCGTAGAACCGGTACCGGATGATTTCCTTCTGTTGATCCGAGAGGTTTTCCATGGCCCGCCTGAGAAGGTCCTGCCGTTCGAAGTCCGTATAGCCCTTTTCCTCGAAGCCCAGATAGGCGGACAGCGGCGTCTCGCTCTCGTCGGACTCGGGCGTGGAATCAAGGGACGCGGGCCGGGTCGCCCCGCGCAGATCGAGTCCCTCGAGCACCGTTTCCACCGAAACGCCCATGCGCTCCGCCAACTCCTCCGGGGTCGGCTGGCGGAACAGCTCCTGAGAGAGCTCCGCGATGGCCTTCTCGATGGACTTAATCAGCTCGCTGGAATTGCGCGGCAGCCGGATCACCCGCGCCCGGTCGCGGAAGTAGTTTTTCACCTCGCCGATCATCGTCGGGGTTACAAAGCTCGCAAACTTGACGCCCCGGGTGGGGTCGTAACGGTCGATTGCCTTGAACAGCGCGAGCGACGCAACCTGAAAAAGATCGTCATAATCCACCCCGCGCCCGGAAAAGCGCGCGGCGACCATGGAAGCGATATTCAGATGCATTTCGACGATCCTGTCCCGCAGGGCCGGGTCGCCCGTGGCCGCAAATTCGGTCAGAAGCGGCTCGGCGCCCGTCGCGGAACGTCGCGCAGTTTCACACATGTATCCTCCATCAGCGCGGCAATTGCGCCATCAGACGGATCGACCGGACGACGCCGTCCACGGTCAGAACCTCCGCCTCGTCCACCAGGGATGCAAGGATGCACCGCGCCACTTCGAGCTCGGTCTCGTCCATTGCAATCCCGGTATGGCAACCATCCGCGCACTCGCACGTAAAAACCATGCAGCATTTGCCCAGCCGGAATTTGAGCGCGATGCGCCCCGGAGGCGCCACCTGCGCCATCATAAGCCCCAGCGACTCCTCGACGGCCATCTTCAGATCGTCGAGCGCATCGACAGTCAGACCCGCGCGCGCAAGCGCGCCGGAAGCGGTCAGCCGGGCGACAAGCATCATGTCCCGGTCGGCCGGCAGCGACATGTCGATGGATCGATCAAGCTCCTCTTCGCGCATCCAATCATCCTTCCAGCAGTACATCCTCTGTCTATTATAATGGAAAAGCCCTCCCGGGGCAAGTGTATCTTGGTAAAAACCGAGCGTACGGATGGATTCCCATGCGCCGGAAGTCAAAAAGCGACAAAAAGAGCGGGGGGCGTTTCCGCCTCCCGCCCCCACAGCCGGTCATTCGGGCTGCAAAAGGCCGTAGGTTCCGTCCTTCCTGCGGTAGAGCACGCACATGCTGTCCGTCTCCTCGTTGAGGAACAGGTAGAACACGTGATCGAGCAGCTCCATCTGCGCGATGGCGTCGTCCACGCGCATGGGTTTGACAGGGAACCTTTTGGTGCGCACGATGCTGTACTGCGCGGCCTCCTCCTCGGCAGGCGCCTCGCCCTCGGCTTCCGGCTCAATCTTCACGTGAAGCTTCTTTTCGAGCTTGGTGCGGTGGCGGCGGATCTGACGGTTCAGCTTGTCCGCCGCGCCGTCGATGGACGAGTACATATCGCCCGTGATCTCCTCCGCGCGCAGGATGAGACCGCCTACGCTGATTGTGATTTCAATGATATTGCGCGCGCCGCGCTCCTGCGAAAACCGGGCGTATGCCTCCGCGTCTTCCTGGAAATATTTGTCCAGCTTCGAGAGCTTTTTTTCCAGTCTCTCCTTGAGTCCATCGGTGACTTCAAAGCCCTTGCCGGATATGATAAGCTTCATCGATCATCGCTCCTTTTCTGTACGTAGGGGAAAGGGATCATCCCTTAACCTTGATTTATTATATTCCATGTGGGTTTCCGATTTCCTGCAATTCCCGGTTTTTTTCGGTGAATAAAGAAAAAACAGTGCGGCCTCGAATATATATATCCCCGAGGGAGGTGAGACGCATGGACGCTTTTCTGGGCACGCCGGAAAGGACCATCTCGCGGCTGCGCCTTCAGGACATCACGCCAAACCCCCATCAGCCGAGGCGGCTGTTCTCCGAGGAATCCCTCGATTCCCTCGCAAGCTCCATCAATGAGCACGGCCTCATCTCCCCCCTGGTGGTCCGGCGCGTGGACGTGGGCCAGTACGAGCTGGTGGCGGGCGAACGCCGGTTCCGGGCGCTTCAAAGGCTCGGGAAAACCCACGCGGACGCCGTCATCATCTCCGCCTACGATGCGGACAGCGCCGTTCTGGCCCTCGTCGAGAACATCCAGCGCGAGGAGCTTCACTTCCTCGACGAGGCCGAGGCCTGCCGCGCCATCCTCGAAAATCACCACATCACCCAGGAAGAACTCGCCCGCACCCTCGGCAGGAGCCCGTCCGCCCTGGCAAACCGGCTGCGCCTCATCCGGCTGCCGCCGCCCGTCAAGGACATGATCGTAAAGACCGGACTCACCGAACGCCACGCACGCGCGCTCCTTAAGGTGGAGGATACCCGCACCCAGCTGAAACTCGTGGACGAAACGGCGGAAAAGCGGCTCACCGTCCGCGAACTCGAGGCGAAAATCGAAAAGATCGCCAAGCAACCTCCTCAGCGCAAAATCAAGCGTTTTTTCCGCGACGACCGGCTCTACGTCAACGCCATCATCGCCACCGTCAAGCAAATCAACACCCTGGGTGCCCATGCCTCCAGCCACGTCCGGGAAACCGACGACGGAACAGAGATCATGATTATTATAAACCATAAGCCCTGAAAGAAAACGGCGAGGGCGGACGGAGAGAGAACGGCGAGGGCTCCGCCCTCACGCTCCCGCCAAAGGGCCATTGGCCCTTTGGAA
>JAEYRW010000159.1 GCA_023435435.1 Bacillota bacterium
GACTATTTACTTTTACCCAGCATGGGATTCCTAAGGGCGTCAGCCCTTAGGCGGGGGATCCGGGGGGCAGCGCCCCTGGCGTAATCCTTCGTCTCCTACGCCTTTACCTTCTTGAGCTGCACGAACCTGGGCAGGCCGTTGACCTTTTCCAGCTGGGTTTCGCCCTGGATGAGGGGCAGGCAATAGTCGACGAAGCCCTGGGTGATGCCGTCGCCGGTTTCGGTGATCCACTCCAGGGGGACCTTTTTCTCGGTATTGGCGACGATGGTGAGGTCGAAGAGCTTGACGTTGCAGACGTACTTGCCGTCCACGTAGGTGCGCTCGAAGCCGACCATCTTGTCGGTGATGCCTTGGACGGCGTTGTCGACCGCGGCCTTGCCGGCGGCGAAGGACTCGTCGATGTCCGTCTGGGACGCGCAGTGGGCGGCGCAGCGCTGGAGCAGGGAAAGCTCGATGCCGCGCACCTTGGCGCCGGTCACGCCCTTGATGTGGTTGGCGAGGAAGGCGGCGAGTCCGCCCAACTGCGCGTGGCCGAAGCTGTCCTTGGTCATGTTCTTGTTGGCGTACTCGGCGATGAAGGTGCCCTCCGCGTCGTGGATGCCCTCGGAGACGACGATGAGGCACTTTTTCTTCGCGGCGTAGATTTCCTTGACCCTGGCGGTGAACTTGTCAAGATCGAAGGCGACCTCGGGGAGGTAGATGAGGTCGGCGCCCTGTCCGGCGGGGGCGAGGGCGGCCGCCGCGGTGAGCCAGCCCGCGTGGCGGCCCATGCACTCGACGATGGTGACCATGCCGGTGTCATAGACGGTGGAATCGCGGTACACCTCCATGACGGAGGTGGCGATGTACTTTGCGGCGGAGGCAAAGCCGGGGCAGTGGTCGGTGCCGGCCAGATCGTTGTCGATGGTCTTGGGAATGCCCATGCAGCGGCACTCGTAGCCGTTTTTCAGCATGAACTTGGAGATCTTGTTGCAGGTGTCCATGGAGTCGTTGCCGCCGTTGTAGAAGAAGTAGCGGATGTCGTACTTCTTGAAGATTTCGAGAATCTTCTTATAGTCCGTCTCGTCCACATCGGGGTCCTTGAGCTTGTAGCGGCAGGAGCCGAGGGCGGAGGAGGGCGTGTACTTCATGTACTTGAGCTCCTCGGGGTCCTCCTTGGACATATCCATGAGGTCGTCGTTCAGGATGCCGAGGATGCCGTTTGACATGCCGTACACGTTCGTGATCACGTCGGAGTCGAGCGCGGCCTTAATCGCGCCGTACGCGGAAGCGTTGATAACCGAGGACGGGCCGCCGGACTGGCCAATGACCGCCGCGCCTTTCAAAATAGACATATCGGGTCATTCCTTTCGATGATTTTCCTCCGTAAATTCTATCCCAAAGCGCATATAATGTCAATTTTCGCCGGGTTAATTTCAAAAAACACGGCGCGCGAACCTGGAAATGTGGTAAAATAGCTTCCGGAAGTTATAAGGAGGCGGGCAAATGGCATCCTATCAGCCGCTTGTCGTCGAATACAGGGGCGAACTCATCGATCTGACCCACAACGGCTACGCCGTCATCGTCGACGAAAATTCCAACGTCATTTTTTCCGTGGGCGATCCGGACGAGAGAGTCTTTTACCGCTCGGCGTCCAAGCCCATCCAGGCGCTGCCCGTCATCGCGCGCGGGTTGGACGAAAAATACGGGCTCACGGACGAGGAATCCGTCATCTTCGCGGGCTCCCACAAGGCCGAGCCCCGCCATGTGCAGGTTCTCGAATCCATCCACAAAAAGGCGGGCCTCGAGGAGAGCTGTCTGGTCATGAAGCCCACTCTGCCCCAGGCGGCGCACGACCCGGACACAGTGCCCCGGAAAATTTACCACAACTGCTCCGGCAAGCACACGGGCGCAATGCTTCTGCAGCGGGATCTGGGCGGCGACGTGTGCGATTACTGGAAGATGGACAGCCTCGCCCAGAACGAGATTCGGCGCACCGTCGCCCTGCTCTCGGAATTCCCGCTCGAAAAGGTGATAGACGGCATCGACGGCTGCGGCGTGCCGGTGTTCGCCGTGGGAATGAAAAACATCGCCACCGCGTTTAAAAACCTCGTCTGCCCGGACAAAATCGCCGATCCCGCCCTCGGGGCGGCGGCCAGGCGCTTTGTGCCGCGGATTCACGAATATCCCGTCATGATGCGCGGCACCGGCATGCTCTGCTCGCGGTTCAACGAGGACCCCCAGGTGGTCGCCAAGGGCGGCGCCAACGCGGTTTACGGCTTCGCGCTCAAGGAAAGACGGCTCGGTTTCGCGCTCAAGTTCGCCGACGGCGTGGAGACCGCGTGGCCCATGGTCATCGCGCGCCTTCTCAGGGAGGTTGGCTACGAAAACCCGCGGACCTACGCCATGCTTGCCGAGCTCTGCCCGGAGACCATCGTCAACGACAACGAGACCCCCTGCGGTCGTCGCGTCACGGTATTTTAGCCGCGCGAACGTTAAGAATGGCGTAATTTCGCCCGTGTCCGCCCCCGAGAGGCGTAAAATTCAGCCAAACCTGGTTGTAATGGGCCGCGGTTCGTGGTATAATTACTTATGTATTCACGCGGATAGGCGTATCACCCGCCGAGTCAATGATCGGCGGTGTGTTTTTGCAGGGGCGGCGGGGCCGCCGGAAATGGAGTGTTGCCTTTGCCTAAAGAGTCTATGTCGGTTTCCGGGGCGCGGACGGTCGCGCAGAGGCTCGCGGACGAAATGGGATACGAACTGGTGGACGTGGAGCTTGTCAAGGAACCGGCTGGGCGCTTCCTCCGCTTCTACGTGGAAAGGGGCGAAGGGGTCTCCTTGGATGAGCTTGAGGTCTTTCACAAGAAGATTCAGCCTCTGGTCGACGGGGTGGATTTCGACTATATGGAGGTTTCGTCGCCCGGCGCGGACAGGCCGCTGAAAACCGAGCGCGATTTTGCATGCGCGGAAGGAATGCAGGTCGAGGTGCGCACCTACCGCCCGGTGAACGGCGCAAAGTCGTTTCAGGGCGCGCTGAAGGGCCTTCAAAATGACGCGATTACCATCGTCTCGGGCGGCGCGGAACTTTCCTTTCCCCGCAAGGAGGTCGCCATCGTGCGCCTCGTCGTCGAGTTTGACGAGGACGATCTGACGGACGACGCCGAATGACAGGAGGATACAAAATGGCAAACCAAACGATCGATTCCGGCGAATTCATCAGCGCCCTGGACGCACTGGCCAAGGAGCGGCGGATCAATAAGGAAGTGCTGTTCTCGGCCATTGAGGCGGCGCTCATCTCCGCCTATAAAAAGAATTACGGCAAGACCGCCAACGTGCGCGCCTCCATCGACCGCGTCAACGGCCAGGTTGAGGTGCTCTCCCGGAAGACCGTCGTCGAGGAGATCGAGGACCCGCTCTGCGAGATGACCCTCGAGGAGGCCCGCAAGATCAACGATCGGTTTGAACTGGGCGATTTGGTGGAAGTGCCCGTCACGCCCCGCAATTTCGGGCGCATCGCGGCGCAGACCGCCAAGCAGGTGGTGGTGCAGCACATCCGGGAGGCCGAGCGCGGCGTCATCTACGACGAGTACTCCCAGAAGGAGAACGAGATTCTCACCGCCATCGTCCAGCGCGTGGAAAACAAGAACGTCTACGTGGAGCTGGGCCGCACCGAGGGCGTCATCGAGCCCAAGGAGCAGATGCCCGGCGAGGAGCTGAAGGTCAACGACCGCATCAAGGTCTACGTGCTCGAGGTCTCGCGGCTGGGCCGCGGCCCGCAGGTCTTCGTCTCCCGCACGAATCCCGGGCTTGTCAAGAGGCTCTTCGAGCTGGAGGTGCCCGAGATCGTCACCGGCGTCGTGCAGATCAAGTCCATCGCCCGGGAGGCGGGCTTCCGCACCAAGATGGCCGTGTTTTCGACGGACCCGATGATCGACGCGGTGGGCTCCTGCGTGGGCCAGCGCGGCATGCGCGTGGAAAACGTCGTGGATGA
The DNA here is from genome assembly GCA_023435435.1 of Bacillota bacterium. Taxonomy (GTDB): domain Bacteria; phylum Bacillota; class Clostridia; order Christensenellales; family Aristaeellaceae; genus RUG11247. The sequence goes on from JAEYRW010000159.1 coordinate 3,974, forward strand.
GCTCAAGACCGAGAAGATCGACATCGTCAAGTGGTCCTCGAGCCCCGCGGAATACATCGCAAACGCCCTCAATCCCGCGCGCGTCATCTCCGTCTACGTTTCGGACACGGAGAAGGCCGCCAAGGTCGTTGTGCCGGACAACCAGCTTTCCCTGGCCATCGGCAAGGAGGGGCAGAACGCCCGTCTCGCGGCGAAGCTCACGGGCTGGAAGATCGACATCAAGTCCCAGTCGGAGGTCGAGCGGACCATCGCGGAGGCGCAGATCGCCTACGACGAGGCCCATGCGGGCGAGGGCGCGGACGAGTTTGACGATTTTGACGGTGAGATCGGCGTGGAGGACATCGAAATCTAATGCCAAAGACGCGCAAAGTACCCATGCGCATGTGCGTGGGCTGCCGCGAGATGAAGCCCAAGCGCGAGCTCGTCCGCGTGGTAAAGCCTCAGGAAGGCGAGGCCCGCATGGACCTCACCGGGAAGGGGCCCGGCCGGGGCGCGTACGTGTGCGCGAAGCTTGAATGCTTCAAAAAGGCGCGCAAGACAAAGGGCCTCGAACGCGCGCTGGAATGCCGGATCCCGGACGAGGTGTTCGACGAACTGGAGAAGCAGATTCCGGAGGTTCCGCCGGAATGAACGGGCTTTACGGCATGCTCGGGCTGTGCGCCCGGGCGGGCAGACTCGCCTCCGGCGAGGGTGCGGTGGAAAAGCTCATCCGGTCGGGGAAGTGCAGGGTCGCTTTCATTGACGAGGGCGCGTCGGACAACGCGAAGAAGGCCATCGGGAACGCCGCGCGCACGTATGAAGTGCCGCTCGTTCCCCTTCCCGCGGGCGAACTGGGGCATGCCATCGGCAAACCCGGCCGCATGGCCGCGGCAACCGCGGACGAATCGTTCGCGAAGAGCATATTCATAAAGATACAGACTACTTTCGGGGGTGTATTCACTTAATGGCAAAAGTCAGGGTGCAGGATGCAACCAAGGAACTCAGCACGAACGCGGCAAAGCTGATGGAGTCGATCTCCCGCATGCGCAAGCAATCGCAGGACGTGCTCGGTTCGCTGCGCAGAGTCCAGGACGGCTATGTCCGCGAGGAGCGCGAGCGCCACGAACAGGCGGCGAAGGAAGAGCTGCGCAAGCAGTACGAGGCGGCCGCACAGTTCATGTCGGCGTATTCGAGCGAACCGGCGGAGGCGACGCCCCCTGCGGCCGAGGCGCCGGTTGTCGTTTCCGCGGAAAAGGCCGAAGCGCCGGTCGCGGCGAACGCGCCTGAGCCCGCCCCCGCGCCCGCCGCGAAGGCGGAACCGGCTCCCGCGGAGCCGGAGGTCAGGCGCGAGCCGGAAACAAGGAGCGAGCCGCCGCGCGCGGAAGGTGTGCGGCCCGCGGCCCAGCAGCCGCAGAGAAGACCCGCCCCCGTTCAGCCGGGTGCGCCGGGCGTCGGCGCACCGGGCCAGCCTCGCTATGGCCGTCCCGTGAATCCGCAGCCGGGCATGCAGAACCAGCCGGGGATGCAGGGTCAGCCGCGCTACGGCCGTCCCGTGAATCCGCAGCCGGGCATGCAGGGTCAGCCGGGCATGCAGGGTCAGCCCCGCTACGGTCGTCCCGTGAACCCGGGCCAGCCGGGGATGCAGGGCCAGCCGCGCTACGGCCGTCCCGTGAACCCCGCGCAGGCGGGTGCGCCCGGCGCAGCGCCGGGTCAGCGCTATGGCCGTCCCGTGAATCCGGGCC
>JAEYRW010000168.1 GCA_023435435.1 Bacillota bacterium
GGGTTTGGGCCCCCAAGCCGCCGACGAACAATATATTATTTTTCACTCAGTAAGGGATTCGCAAGGGACAATGTCCCTTGCGCGGGGTCCGGGGGCGGCGCCCCTGGCGTTCCTCCCTCGTCGCCTACGCCCCTCGGACCAGGAGCAGTTTTGCCAGTTCCTGAATTGAGGGGCTGTATTCGGCGGTGGTATCGACGCGGAAGGTTGGCATGTCGAGTTGGGGCTCCTCGTAGGGGCCGGGTTTGACGTCCAGACCTTTGCGGGCCATATCGACGCCCTTGTCGCCGTGGAAGTATTCGCGCAGGGGATTCTCGAGTCCGCGCTGGAGGAAGCGCGCGAAGGCGGCCTCATCGCCCACGGTGCAGATGACAAGGCGCGCCTCGGCCTTGGGAAGGAGGGGCTGGAGCATGGGCTCCCAGATTCTCTGCTGAAACGCGGCCTCGGCAATGACGGACACGCCGTGATCCAGGAGGTATTCCAAGGTCCCGAAGAATGTCTCGGTGGCGATCCGGTTGCCGTCGGGCTGAAGCTCGTCGTGGCGTCTTCCGGACGTGTGGACATAGCCCTCCTTGATCTGGTCGCGGCTGATCATCGGCATGAAGATTTCTTCGCCCAGCCTGCGCGCAAACGTCGTCTTTCCGGCCCCGGGCCGGCCCGTAACCACCAGAAGATAAGGCTTCGGCATTTCCATCACTCCCGTAATTTCTGTATTTATATTATAGAAAATTCCCATTCGCGAAACAAGCAAACTTCGCTTAACTTTCCCATGTCCAGCCATAAATTCGGTCGCCGGGGACTGGAGACCCGGGCGATCCGACGGAGAAAGTATGGCGTTCCACCCAGCAAGGGATTCCCTGGGGATATTATTCCATGGAGGCCGGCTTGCCTTTGGCAAGCCAAGTCGCTTGCGACCGGTCTTTTTGAGTCTGGATTCAATGTGATCGCCGTTGGGGATCCGGGGGCGGCGCCCCCGGCGTTCTCCCGCCCCGTCGCCCGGCATAGTCTTGCAAGGGGGAGGGGGTTTCATGAGGCGGGAGATCCAGATTCGCGTGGTCGACGCGGCGGAATACATCGCGAAGACGGGCGCGACGGTCCGCGCCTGCGCGAAAAAGTTCGGGGTGAGCAAGTCGACGGTGCACAAGGATATGCGCGTCAGGCTGCCGCTGGTCGACAAAGCGCTCGCGCGGGAAGTGGACCGGGTACTGGGCTTTAACCGCGCGGAGCGGCATCTGCGCGGCGGGCAGGCGACAAAAATGAAGTATCGCGCGCGGCGCGTGCGGGCGGGCGTATAGCCGCGCTTTCCTTCCGCGGCCGCGTGTGGTATAATACGGGGGACTCTTTGTTTGGGGGTATTACATATGCGCTGGGATACAGGCATAGACCTCGGCACGGCGAATGTGCGCATGGCGGACGCGGGCGAGGGGCTCAGACTGGACGAGCCGTCCCTCGTCGCCGTGCGCGCGGACGGATCCGCCGCGTACGCGGGTGAAAATGCCTGGCGGCTTCTGGGGCGCGCGCCGCGGGGGTTGACGGTGGAATCGCCGCTTCGCGACGGCGTTCCGGAGTCCTCGCTCTACACCCAGCGCATTTTTCAGTGGCTGTTCCGGCGCGGCGAGATGGACAAGCGCCGCAGGCGCGCGCTGCTCGTCTCCTGCGCGCCGTTTGCGCGGCCGGTCTACCGGGAGGCGCTCATGCAGTCGGCGCTGGACGCGGGTGCCACGGACGTGGCGCTGGTGCGCTCGGACGCCGTGAGCGCGCTGGGCAGCGGAGTGGACCTCATGGGTCCGCAGGCGACGTTTCTGGTGGACGTGGGTGCGGGCAAGATGACGGCCACGCTCTTTTCCATGGGCCGCGAGGCGGCGTCCGGGTACCTCCCCTACGGCATGAACCGAATCAACGAGCGCATCATGACCGCGTTGCGCGCGGAGTACGGATTTTCCGTGGGCTTCCGCACGGCGGAGGACATCAAACTCGCCCTGGCGTCCGCGCATCCCGTGGATCTGTCTCAGATGAAGGCCCGCGCAGCGGGCCTTGACGTATATGCGCGCGAGCCGCGCCTTGTGGAAATTTCTCCCGAAATGATATTGAATCTCTGCGTGGACCCGCTCAAGGAGCTCATGGGCATGTGCCAGGCGGTGATCGCGGGCGCGCCGGAGGAACTGTCCGCGGATCTCAACGACGTGGGCGCGACGCTGGCGGGCGGCGGGGCGCAGCTCCCGGGGCTGGACAAGCTCATCGGGGACACCCTCGGCATCCCCTGCACCATCGCGGAGGCGCCCGCGCTGTGCGGCATCCGCGGCCTCAACGCCATGCTGCTCGAACCAGACCGCTACAGCGCGCTCATCTGGCAGCGTATGGCGCTGGCCGCCCGGAGGTAGCGTTGAAGCGCGCGGTGGTGGCGGACGGGCGGCGGATCGAATACACGCTCATTCAGGCGCGGCGGCGGGACGTGCTCATTCAGGCGCTGGAGGGCGGCGCGACGCGGGTGTACGCACCCAAATCAGCGCGGCTTTCCGACGTGGACGCGCTGGTGCGCGGCCATGCCGGCGAGATTTTGAAAATGCGCGAAGCGCTCCGGCCCCGGACGTTGGCGGACGGCGACACGATCATGATCGAGGGCGCCCTGCGCACCGTCCGGATCGAAAGGGGCGCCCACCGGGCCGAAATCACCGAGACGGAGGCCGTCATTTTCGTTCCGGACCCGGAAAATCTGGAGGCCGCCCGCGCGGCGCTCATTCCGGCGCTCTCGGGTCGCGCGCTCGGACGGATCCGTGCCCGCATCGACCGATATTTGCCGCTCACGGGCGGGCAGCCGGGCAGGATCACCGTGCGCGCTCAGAAATCCCGCTGGGGAAGCTGCTCCTCCAAGCGGAATCTGAGCTTCAACTGGAAACTCATTCTCGCGCCCAGCGGCTGCCTCGACTATGTGGTGGTGCATGAGCTTTGCCATCTCACTGAATTCAACCATTCGCCCCGCTTTTGGAAATTGGTGGAGCGCTGCATGCCGGATTACCGCGTGTGGCGGGATTATTTGAAGACAAACGGGCGCGGACTTACCATATAACAAATATGTTATAATTATATCCCTTGACGAAACAGATTTGTAATTGTTATAATATATTAAACGCAAGAGATTTAAGGGGGCGTCCACCGTGCGAGAGAATGATTACCGGGATCGATTTCAGAGAAAACTGACCAGAATGCGCGCCCAATACCGTAGGCGCGTGATGCTTGTGTTTCTTATGGCGCTGATCCTGGGCTTTCTGCTCGGCTGGATCTTCTACGCAAAAATAGTGGACAAGCAGGCGGGGGACGCGAGCAAAGACGCGTTCGTCACCGCGACCGAGGAACCGACGGCAACACCTGCCGCGACTTGGTCCGATGACGCGGCCGCGACAGCGGAGCCGACGGCGGAACCCACTGCGGAGCCGACGGCCGAACCTTCGGCCGAGGCCACCGACGAGACGGGCATGGCCGGCTTCATGGACGAGGCGACGGAGGCACCCACCGCGGAGGCGACTATGGGAACAGCCGCTGAAACGACGGCCGAAGCGGCCGCGGAGGCAACCACGGAAGCGACCATGGAGGCAACCGCCGAGCCGACGCCCGCCGCCATCGTGAAAGGGTCCATGGAAGACCCGATCCTGATGGGCGAGCCCTTCTCGTTCACCGCGCAGATCAACGCCGACGGCACGAAGCGGACCGCGGTGACGGAGGACGCGTACTACGACGTGCCGATGACGGTGACGCTTTCCCGCTATCTGTTGCCCGATTACTATGCGGATACGTATTCGACGCAGTTCCAGATCAAGGGAGACGAGGCCGGCGCACAGCTGGATGTGGTGCTGGACGCGGTGGAGGGCCTTGAAAGTGTCTCGATGCAGGACGCGCTTCTGGTGGTGTATCAGGACGCGAGCGGTGAGACCGTCCAGGGCTACAAGTTCACAGACGCCGAGATCGGCGGCGAATCCCAGTCGATTCTCAAGACCGGCACGAGCGGCACGATCTACAAGCGCTTCAAGTATGATTCGGCGGTGGACCTTCAGTATCTTGCGCTCACCTACTATTACGACGCGCAGCCCACGACCGTTTACTTCTCCCTGACCGAGTCCGTGCAGCCCGAGGAGACGGCGGCGCCGGAAACGAGCGTGCAGTCCACGCAGGCCGGCTCGACGGGCGACGAGAGCTACACCATCGGCTCGACGGGCGAGGGCGTCACGCAGCTTCAGCAGAAGCTCATCGACCTGGGCTACCTCTACGGCAAGCCCGACGGCAAGTTTGGCAACTACACCGCGGACGCCGTGAAGCTGGCGCAGAAGGCTTTGGGCCTTGAGCAGACGGGCGTGGCGGACGCCGCATTCCTGGATGCGCTGTACAAGAAATAGGGATTGGGCGGGGGATTTCCCGCCCTTTCGCTTCTCCATGCGCCGGGCGACGGATGGCCGGTTTGGGTCACGGTAAATTCGTATAAACAGGGGAAAAGCTCTTGACAATCCCGCTGAATCGTGTATAATGTAATTCGTTGCCGACGAAACGGGTCCGTTGGGCAGTCGCCCGGATGCTGGCGTAGCTCAATTGGCAGAGCAGCTGATTTGTAATCAGCAGGTTGCGGGTTCAAGTCCCATCGCCAGCTCCATCCGATTCATCGCATATGGGTAGGTTCCCGAGTGGCCAAAGGGAGCAGACTGTAAATCTGCCGTCACAGACTTCGGTGGTTCGAATCCACCCCTGCCCACCAAGCCCTCCCTCAGGACATCCTGGGGGAGGCATTCCGCGGGAATGGCGGAATTGGCAGACGCGCTAGATTCAGGTTCTAGTGAACGCTTTGTTCATGCAGGTTCAAGTCCTGTTTCCCGCACCAAGCAAGAGCCCTTGAAATCATTGAGATTTCGGGGGTTTTTCTTTGCCTAAATTGGCGTTTGACCACAGTTTTGACCACAATTGAGTTGGCGAGTGACCGCCGACGTGATAATAAAGCCTCCCGTCTCACGACGGGAGGTGCGGATAGGGATTCCATCCGCGAACGGCCAATCAGTTGCGCCATTAACTGGCTTGACTGGCTCTGTCCATAGTATGGTATGCAAGAGGGGCTAAATCATACGTGAAAATGAACTTCCCAGTCCCTAGGGAATGAGATTCTATCACGACATGCCATTTGAAAGATGGGAGGCCTAGATGGCTACCTTTGCCGCCACAGCAAGCAGCAGTTCAACAATCGGTTATGCTCAATACGGCAGTACGACTTGGAACACCGGTTCTTCGGATGATGTATGTCAAGGCGCATATCAGGCTACTTCCTCGTCGGGTTCGCGCGTGGGCGTCATGGTGTTTTCAGGCGCGGGGGCGGCGCTTAAAAACAAGATCATTTCTCTTTCCTGAAGCGACATCTGTCGACGATGCTGCTCTTCGCAAGGGCGTTGCGGGGTCTGATCGGGCTCCTGCGCAATCTGCTGATTCGCGCTGTTTGCCCTGTTCGTCCCAACAGATCATTCCCCAGAAGTCCCGGCCGTACCGATCATCGCGCCACCGACGTTCGCAGGCCTTTCTGAGCTTAAGTTGATGACATTGGTCCTTCAATACCCCCAGTCGTCATTCCCTTCGCGTACATCGACAGGATCTTCTCTTCGATATCGCCGCTGAGCGAGGTCTGTTGCTTTTTCACCAGTTCCGGCTCAAATTCGCCCTTCCGGTCTCGCGGAACCTGAATCGCAACGTCCCCATAGCTCGTCCTGACCGTTTTCTCGCTGTGCCCGTTTCTGCTATTGTCCGTTTCCTTGTTCCGGTAATCGTACTTCGAGTATCCGAGCTGATCTTCCAGTTCGCCCTCCAGTCCGTTTTCCACGAAGCTGCCGATCATTTCCTGAAAAAGCTCTCGAATATCTTTCATGGAATTGATCCCGGCCCCTGCCATGAGCTCCCCGAGTTGCTTCCGAAATGCCGCCTGTTCCGGTGTAATCTTCTGTTTTCCCATACTCGTAAACCTCCATGCTGTTTATTCTACCACAGCTTGGAGGTTTACACAGATTCCGGGACGGTCTCGTTCATTTTGTCGTAAACGATTCTTATAGCTCCCTGTCCATGGACAGAAGCGCCTGAAAAAGTACGTTGACACCCTTGAGGCAAGCCTCCGTGGTGGTATACTCAAGCTCGCAGTGGCTGTGTCCTTCCTCACTGGGAACGAAGATCATCGCAGTGGGGATGATGTCCGCGACGTACTGTGCGTCATGGCCGGGGCCGGAGTGCATGCGTTTGGCGGAATACCCGTACTTCTGCGCGCCTTTCTCGACCATATCGACCAATTCCTTCGAGAATGCGACGGACTTGCGCGACCACGCCTCTTCGTAGCGCGCCTTGCACTTAACGACTTCGACGGGGATCTTTTTGATGATCTCGAGCACCTGCTGAAGCACCTCGGGATTGTAATGGCGGGCGTCGAGCGTGAACTTAACCTCGTCAGGAATGATGGTGTGGATGTTCGGATGTGCGGAAATCTTGCCGGTCGTATACACGAGCGCGGGATCAAGTTCGTCCAGCTCGTCGTGCAAGTACTGGATGGTTTTGACGGCAGCGTAGAGCGCATCCTTCCTATACTTCATCGGGGTTGTGCCCGCGTGGTCCGCCTGCCCGATGAATGTAAATTCATAGTTAATCATGCCGCACACGCCTTCGACAACGCCGATGTCGAAGCCTTCGGCCTCCAACACCGGGCCCTGTTCGATGTGCAGTTCCAGCATCGCACAATACTTTTCGGGCGAAAGCCGGTATTTTTCGTCTCCGGCATAACCACTTTTTGCGAGCGCGGAACCGAAGGTGAGTGTCGGATCATCCTTTGCGACTGAGGCAAGCATCTTATCCTTTCCGAACTTGTTGCACACCACGCCCGAGGACATCATGGCGGGTTCGAAACGAGCGCCCTCCTCGTTTGTCCATACGACTGCAGTCAAAGGATGTTTATGGGGGATCTTCTCCTTGACGATCGTCTCCAGCGCTTCCATTGCGGAAAGAACGCCCAGCACACCGTCATAATTGCCGCCCTGCATGACGGAATCGAGATGCGATCCGGCCGCGATAGCGGGCAAATCCTTCGTGCCGGGAATGGTGGCGTACATGTTCGCCATGTCATCTGTCACAACCGTCGCCCCGATTGCCTCCATGCGCTTTTGAAACTCTGCACGTGCCTGAAGCGCCTCCGGAGACAGTGAGAACCGCGTAATGCCGCCCTTGCCGGTGTCGCCAAACTTGGAAAAGGTCTTAATCTTGTCGTCAAGTCTATCAAAACTACACGAAACCATACTCATATCCTCCTTGTTCTTTGCGTCAGCTAACTGCGTTCTTTCGCTTTTCCACCCGCACACCAGGTGAAATCGCCTCGACCGGACAGACAACCTGACACAGGTGGCAACCCACGCAACGCGCGCCGTCGAGAATGGGCGTACCTTTTTCGTCCAGGCGGATCGCCTGATGCCCGGCATCCTGACAAGAGACGAAGCAGCGTCCGCAACCAACGCACTTTTTGCGATCGAATCGGGGGTACTGGATTGTCGCGCGGTCGAGATCGTCTGCGGGTATGATCTGGGGAAGCGCCTTTCCCACCAGCTCCGAGACGGATACCATCCCGCGCTCCGCCAGATAAAGTTCCATGCCCCGGATCATGTCCTCGATGATTCGGTAGCCGTACTGCATCACAGCGGTCGTCACTTGAATGTTCTCGCAACCCATGGCAACAAACTCTGCCGCGTCTCGCCATGTCTCGATGCCGCCCATACCGCTGACCGGGGCATCCTTGAGCCTGGGGTCCTGTTTCATGGACTGAATAAACCGAAGCGCGATGGGCTTTACCGCCTTGCCAGAATACCCGCCCACGCTCGAAAAATTTGCGACGTCGGGTCCGGAAGCAAATGTCTCAAGATTTACGTTCATCACGGACTTGATTGTGTTGATCGCCGCGATACCCGACGCACCCGCGCCAATGGCGGCGATGGCGGGAATCTCCATATTCCCGAGATTCGGCGTCATCTTCGCGAGGATGGGAAGCCGCGTGCCTCGGCGCGTGGCCTTCGTAAACGCCGCGACGAGCGCCGGGTTCTGCCCCACATCCGCGCCAAGTCCGCCCTCTGCCATGTGCGGGCAGGAGAAGTTGCACTCAATGATATCCGCACCTGCTTCTGTAACGAGGCGCGCGAGCTGAGTCCACTCATCCTCGCTCCTGCCCATGATGGAGGCGACGATGATCTTCGTCGGGTAATTTTCCTTGAGCCGCCGGATACAAACGAGGTTCTCCTCGATGGGCTTGTCGGAAATTTGTTCAATGTTCTTAAAGCCGATGAACGGCGTCGTCTCCTTGCGGAGCGCGTCGAACCGGGGCGAAACTTCGTCCGGCACAAACAGGCCGATGGTCTTGAATGCAGCGCCCGCCCAACCCATGTCGAATGCGCGCGCGATCATGTCGTATGCGCTCGCGACGATGGACGAGGAAAGGAAGAACGGATTTTCACACTTTACCCCGCAAAACTCGATGGACAGATTGGGCTTTTGAACTTCCTTCGGACGGCTCTGCGCCGTGCGGATTAATATGTCGTCGACCTGAACCGCACGGGACGCGCGCTTTTTGAGACATGCGGCGACACAAGGCTTACCGGAACAACTTTTACAGGGCAGCGGATCCGGCAGCAGTTCAGCTGCGCCCGCCTCGTTTTCAAACCGCACGGAGCGGATCACCCGCGCCGCATCGACACCGTAAGGGCAGGCGGCGGAGCATGGAGCTTTTTCACACAAGTAACAGCCTCCGGCTTCCTCCCTGACAGGCAGTTGCCCGTAAATGCTTCGCACGTCGATCCCCCGCTTTCTCAATATTTCTGCGGCGTGCGCTTCACGAACTTCCCGGAACCGGGCGTGCCCACGAACGCGCCGTCGTCATAAACCAAATTACCGCGCACAAACGTCTTTTCGGGGTAGCCCATAAGCTTTTTCCCTTCCCAGATCGTGTGGTCGTAGTCGGAATGCATGTTGGAAACGGAAACGGTAAATTCCTTCTTCGGATCGTAGATCACAATGTCGGCGTCCTTTCCGACAGTGAGTGAGCCCTTCCCTTCACAGCCGAAGATTCTCGCCGGATTGGTGGCACACAGCTCCACCGCGCGCTCGAAGGAAATGACGCCTTCGTTGGCCTTTGAGAGCATGTAGGGATACAGATTCTCAACGCCCGCGCAACCGTTTGGGATCTTCGTAAAGTCATCCTTGCCCCAGTCCTTCTCATAGCTCTGGAAAGGGCAATGATCGGTGGCGACGGTATCGATGGAGCCGTCCGCAACGGCCTTCCAAAGCGCCTTCTGGCTTGCCTCGCCCTTAATCGGCGGGGAGCACACGAAATTCCTGCCATCCTCGCGCTTGTAGACATCCGAGGTAAACTCCAGATACTGCGGGCATGTTTCGATGAAGATCTTCGCGCCTGCACGCTTGGCTTCCACGGCGGCGTTCAGGCCTTCCTCATCCGCCATATGTACGATGTAGAGCGGCGCGTCCACAGACTTTGCCCAGTGCACCGCACGCTTGTCGGCCTCTGCCTCCACGAATTCCGGGCGGGAGAGGTAATGATACCAAGCGGAAGTCTTGCCCTCGCGTTTGAAGTTTACGATGTTCATGTCGATGACGTCCGGATTCTCGGCATGAATGTTGGTAATCGCGCCGACTTCCTTCGCCTTCAGAAGCACCTTGATGAAGGTTCCGTCGTCGACCATCATGCCTTCCTTTTTGTAAACCATGAAGCACTTGAAGCTTGTGATCCCGTAATCGGCGCACGCCTCGAACTCGTCCAGGATCGCGCCGCCATTTAAGTCGGTGATGATCGCGTGGAATGCGTAGTCCACGCATACTTCCGGGTCCGCCATCGCGCGCCGCTTTTCTACGACCTCGAGGATACCCGTGCCCTTCCGCTGCATGGGGTAATCGAACACTGTCGTGACACCACCGCACGCCGCTGCGCGCGTACCGGAGAGATAACTGTCGGCGGAAACCGTACCGCCAAACGGCATTGCCAGATGCGTGTGCGCGTCGATCGCGCCGGGCAGCACGTACTTGCCCGCGGCGTCCACCACCTTTTCGGCGGGTACGTCGAGCACCGCGCCGATGAGCGCGATCTTCCCGTCCTTGACTGCGATGTCACCCTTGAAGGACTCCTTCGCAGTGACGATCATGCCGTTTTTAATGAGCAAATCCATGCCTTCACCCTCCCTTGAGATTCGCCCGCCGAACTTTCGTCCGGCGGGCGGAAAGTCGTATGATTATTCTGCGAGCTTGTAAACCAGAACCAGACCGGAACGTTGGAACACCTGAGCGACTTCGATGAGGCCCATGCCACCGGCATCCGCCGCGATGAGGTTCGAAACCCACGTCACGCCGAAGTCCACCTGACCGGTGTAGACAGCAGTCGTTTCGGAGATGTCGCCGCCGCCGGGAACGATGGAGACGTTCAGACCAACTTCAGTGTAGTAGCCCATGTCGAGTGCCACGTAGTAGCCCATGAACTGCGCCTGCGGGAGCCACTTGAGCTGGATGGTCACATCGGTCTTCTCGGGTGCGAAGGTCGCGCCTTCGGCGGTCGCAGCCGTCCAGTAGGAAGTGTCGCGGATATCATCGAGCGTCAGCGCAGCGAGCGCATCGGCAGCCACCGCATCGGAGAGATCGATATAGGTCTTTGCGAGGTCGAGGGTCTGCTGCATCGCGGCTTCGTCCATGTTACCATAGGCAGAAACGGCATTGCCGGCGGTGTCGGTTTCAACGAGCTTTTTGACTTCGTCGGCCATATACGCCTGATGCTCGCTGGAGACAGAAGAACCGTACTTATAAACGATCTCGGCAGCCTCTTCCGGATTTGCGCAGGCATACGCCCAGCCCTTCATGGAGGCGGCGATGAACGCCTTCACAGTCTCAGGATTGGCTTCCGCGAACGCTTTGGTGCAGAAGATGTTATCCTCAAGCATCGCGACGCCCTCGTCGTTCATGTCGATGTACTTCACGGCGTCGCCATAGGCATAGCCGCCTTCGTAGGAGTTCATCACGAGGCCCAGCTCATTGTAGGTCATCGCGGAAGCGAGCAAAATGGAATCATCGTCAAAGCCATCCATATCGAACGCCTGGCTGAGGTAGGTCGTCGGGAGACCGTACTTGGAGAGCAGCGCCTGCACCTCGTACTCGTTACCGAGGCCCCAGTTGCCAACCTTGCCCTGATTGGCGGCATCGGTAACAACTGCTTCGGCAGTCGCATCGGCGAGATAGCCCGCAGCGAAGGCGGACATGCCTGTCGTCGCGATCAAAAGGGCGATGGCGAGCGTCAGAGAGAATGCGATCCTTGCGAATTTGCCATGCTTCATAACTTTTCCTCCTCGTTTTCCGTTGGGTATATATTCATTCCGAATGACTACTGTCGCCATTTCAGAAGAATACGCTCAAAGATCAGGAGCACCAGGTACATGAGAATTCCGATTACGCAGGCAACCAGTATGTATGCCCACGCGGTCGCGTACTGCGCGAGTACGATGTTCTCGCGAATCTGTCGTCCGACACCGATGATGTACTCCGCGAAGTATTCACTGACCAGTGCCGAGATGACCGAACTCGGAACCGAGACGCGCAGAGCGATGAAGACATACGGCACACTGTTGGGAAGCCGAAGCTTTGTGAAAATCTGAAGCTTCGTCGCCGCATAGGAGTGCATGAGGTCGAGCGAAAATGGCTTAAGTTCAGTAAGACCCCGGTATGCGTTAACGCTCATGGCCACGGTCGATGTAATCATGACGACCAGTATCTTTGCGAACATCGAGCGGATGTTGGCGTCGTCTGAAAAGTCCTTGGTCAGGTTGTTGAGGATCGGGGCAATGGCGATGATCGGAATTGCGTTGAACGCGGAGGCGAGCGTCAGTCCGCCCTTTCCCCACTTGGTGAAAATCGCCGCGATGAGCCCCAGTCCGTAACCGAGTAATGACCCTAAAATCAGACCGCCCAGTGCCACGATCACCGTCGCCCTGACGTTTACCATGATCGTCGGGAAGTTGTCGCCGATGATCCGGAAGATGCGTCCCGGAAGCGGCAGCGTGAACGTATCCGCGCCGAGAATCTTGTGAAGAAGCTGCGTCTGCCACAAAATCGCAATGACGACGCCAAACGCCACCGGGTAGATAATCGATGAGATCGAATCCCAGTTGAACTTTTTCACTTTGTGCCACCTCCCGTGCCAAGCCGCGGCTTGGGATTGCGCCGGTACGGCGAGGCGAGCTTTTCGAGAAGCGCCATCAACTGGTAGCTCAAAATGCCAATGATCGCCGAAAGGAACACGATCTGCCAGAACACGTAGATGGTCATGGCGTGCTTCAGGGACTGCGACATCATGCAACCGAGTCCACCGCCGCCCTGTAGGGTATCGACCAGGATCGAAGCCGTGATCGCCATGGGTGCCGCGATCTTGAGCCCGGTAAAGAGGTACGGCATGCAGTATGGGATGAGGAGCTTCCGGTAGATCTCATACCGGCTCGCGGCGAGCGAGTACATGAGTTCGCGCTTTTCCTTCTCGACCGCCTTGAACCCAGCAAGGGTGTTCGTCGCAACCGGATAGAACGTTAAAATGCCTGCGATCACGATGCGGCTCTTGTCGATGTCCTTTGTCAGCGCCAACACAATTGGCGCCATTCCGAGGATCGGGATCATCTGGATGATCATGAGGTAGGGAAACAGCGTCTTTTCGATCCATGTAAACCGGCTCATGAGAAGCGCCAGCAGGAACCCGACGCCCGCGCCGAGTATGAAACCGATGCCTGCGCGGATGAGCGTAACCCAAGCGTTTGAGAGAACGATCTGAAGCGCAGTCTGTGTGCCATTGACCTTTTTCGTGCTGAATACACTTTCAACAATCTGATACAGGTGTGGCAGCACATTTTCCGGCGTACGTTTGATGCCTGAGATGACCGTCGCGCCGATCTCCCATGCGATGATGAGCCCCAACACCCACACAAGCGTGACCAGCTTTGGGGACGAGAGTGCCTTTTTGAGCGTGCGCAACGCTACACCCCCTCGAAGCTGCCGCGCACCTTCGCCACCAACGCACTGAACGCGGGCGTATCCTTGACCGCAAGCCTGCGCGGGCGCGGAATGTCGATGTCCACCACAGCCGAGACGCGACCCGGATGGGGCGAGAGCACCACCACGCGATCGGAGAGGAACACGGCCTCGGAAATGTTGTGCGTGACAAAGATGATTGTCTTGTGCGTCTTGTTCCAGATGGTTAAAAGATCCTCGTTGAGCTTTTCCTTCGTGAACTCGTCGAGCGCGGAGAACGGCTCATCCATGAGAAGAATTTCCGGCTTGATGGCGAAGGCGCGCGCAATCCCCACCCGCTGCTGCATGCCGCCGGAAAGCTGCGACGGATACTTACGACCAAAGTCGTAGAGGCCAACGAGTTCCAGCATCTCAGAGACGGTCTTCGTGCGTTGGTGCTTGGGAAGACCCATCAATTCCATGGGCATGCACACGTTCCGTCGCGCAGTGCGCCAGTCGTAGAGCACCGGGCTCTGGAACACGATACCGAATTTTTTCTGGAGCCGGATTTGGCGAGGCGTTTGGCCACGGATGGAGATTTCTCCCTCAGTCGGCTGCTGAAGGTCGGCGATGGTCCGCAAAAGCGTCGTCTTTCCACAGCCGGATGGTCCAACCAGCGATACGAACTCGCCCTGTTTGATCTCAAGGTTTACGTTCGTAAGCGCATTGATCGTCTCGCCCGTGTTCTTGTCCGGGAAGTGCACCGACAGATTCTCAATCCGGATTTCCACGTCGTCCATGGGATCGTAGGTGGACACGGGCTTCTTTCTTGCAAGCTGCATGCGGATTCCTCCATTTGGTCTGATGGTCTGAATAAAGAAAACGGCGCAAGGGGAATGATTTCCGCCTTACGCCGTTGTAACGCGCCAATTGATGTCGTTTTTGTCAGTAGAGACTCTCGTAAATGGCCTCCATGTCGGAAACAGTCACGTCCCGAAGGGTGTTTCCCGGACTTCCGCTCTGCATGGCTTCCGTCGCCATCTGCGAAATCTGGACACGGAATTCATCTTTTGCGATTCCGTATTCCGCGAGTGTCGGAATCCCGAGTGTCCGAGTAATCTCCGAAAGTGCCGCTATCAGGCCGTCCGCACCGCCGGAAATGCCGACTTCGTCCGCAAGTGCCGCAAACTTTTCAGGTGCTCCCTTCGCCGCAAAGGCGAGGCAAGGTGCGATGAGCATGGCGTTCGACAGGCCATGTGCGACATGGAACTTCGCGCCAATGGGGCGGCTCATGCCGTGGACAATTGTCACAGAGGCATTTGAGATACACACGCCCGCATCATAGGCAGCAATTGCCATATCCTCACGCGCCGCCAGATCGCTTCCGTCCTTGAAGGCGATGGGCAGGCTTCTAAAAATCCGCTTGACCGCATCGACCGCGAAGATGGCGGTCATGGGGTTCGCCTTTTGGGAGGTGTACGCTTCCACCGCGTGGGTAAGCGCGTCCATGCCGGTATATGCCGTGAGCTTCGCAGGCGCGGAACGAGTAAACGCGGGATCGACAATCGCGATCTTCGGCAGCAGTGCATCTCCGCGCAAAAGGAGTTTCGCACCCTTTTCGGCATCCGTAATGACAGTAAATTTTGTGGCCTCGGAACCGGTCCCGGCAGTCGTTGGGATGAGCGCCATGGGCGGGAAGTCGCCTTTGATCTCTTTCCCCGCGAGTGCACACACACTGCCCGAGAATTTTGTGCCAACCGCAATGGCCTTCGCACTGTCGAGCGGGCTACCGCCGCCGATGCCGACGATGCTGTCGCACTTCGCCGCCTTATACGCCGCGACACCCGCCGCGACCATCCGGTCGTCCGGTTCGCCGGGGATGTCCGAGAACACCGTACACACGACGCCATTTTTTTCGAGCATCGCGATCAGCCGCGTGAACGCCTCGCCCTTTTTCACGATATTCCCAGTGACGATGAGGGTTCGTTTCCCGAGGGAGGCGAGGCTCTTTTCCGCCGCCTCGAGTGCGCCTTCGCCAAGGAACGTGCGCCCAGGCGTGATGAACGTGTAAGCCATTGTTTCCTCCGTTAGATCCTATTGTCGACTTCGGTCAACACCGCGTCGAGCTTGGGAAGCTCCTCGGCCAGCTGCTCGACGGTGATGATGAGCGGCGGGCAAACGAGGATGCAGTTCTCGTGCGTGTAGGTCATGAATCCCAGCGCAGACAACTTTTTGAGGATTCCGCCCATGATCCCTTCGGGATCCTTGCCGTAAGGCACGAGCGGCTCGCGCGTTTCCTTGCTCTTAACGAGCTCGACCGCCGAAAACAGGCCGATTGCACGGACTTCGCCAACCGAGGGATGCTTATCCTTCATCGCCTCAAGCGTAGCCTTCAAATACGCACCGGACTTCTCCACATTTTCAAGTATGTTTGCATCCGTATAGTACTGGACAGACGCAAGGCCGGCAGCGCAACCCAGCGGATGACCGGAATAAGTCAATCCGCAGGAGAGAAGGTGATCGTCGAAATATTCCGCGATGTCCTTCGAAACGATGCATCCACCCAGCGGAACATAGCCGCAGGTGACGCCCTTTGCGAAGGTCACGATATCGGGCTTGATTCCGAAGTGCTCGAAGGCGAACATCTTACCAGTCCGGCAGAAACCGGTCATAACCTCGTCGCAGATCATGAGGATTCCGTATTTGTCGCACAGTGCGCGCACGCCGGGCATGTAGCCCTCTGGCGGAATGATGATGCCGTTGGAGCCGGTCACGGTCTCCATCACGATGGCCGCAATGGACGGGGGATTCTCGTAATTGATCTGCTCTTCTAACTTGGCGAGATAGTATTTTGTCGCTGCCTGCTCGGACTCGAAGGGGATCGCCTCACGGTAAATGTAAGGATCAAAGAACTTCACAAAGCCCGGCACGCCCGGTTCGAGCGGGAAGCGCCTCGGTTCGCCGGTCAGGTTGCCCGCACCGAAGGAGGAGCCGTGATAGCTGCGATAGCGGGAAAATACCTTGTTGCGCCCGGTGAACATGCGCGCCATCTTGACCGCGTTCTCGTTGGCGTCTGCGCCGGCGTTGGTGAAAAACACCTTGCCCATGTTGTCGGGCATAAGGGAGATGAGCTTCTCCGCCAGCTGCGCACGCGGCTCGACGCCGTAGGAAGGAGAGACGAAGCAGTACTTATCGACCTGCTCCTTGATCGCGTCCCCGATGGCCTTGTTGCCAAATCCCAGGTTCATGTTGACGAGCTGAGAGGACATGTCGGTGTACCGTTTTCCGTCCGTATCCCAGAAGTAAATCCCCTCGCCCTTCTCCACGGGAATGGGATTGAGGCCCTTCTGCTTCGACCAGGATTGCAGGTTATACTTTTTTGAAATGCATTTGATCTCTTCACCGGTCATGCGATCATCCCCCAAAAAATGCGGCGGTAATGGCGTTTTCAGCACCATTGCCGCTCGCTTGATTGTTCCTGTTTGCATCGTAGTATATCGTCATCCTGCAAATCTGTCAATCGGCAGAGAAAACAGAGTTCATTGTGCAGACGCACAAGCTGTGGCAGGAAGGTTAAAGAATATCGCGGATCATGAGCCCTGTTTTGAGCATCAGGATGTCGGTTTGTGCAAGCGGATCAAGCCCGGAGACAGCTTTTATTTTTTTGAGTTGGTTTGTTACGGTGTTGCGGTGCATGAACCTACTCTTCGCGACCTGGAGAAGATTCCCATCCAAATCAATGAACGACTGAAGCAGCAAGACAAGCTCCGTCCGGTTTTCCCGGTCGTATTTTTCAATGGGCGCGATGGTCTCCTGATAGATGCCGCGCAGCACGGACTTGTCATTCACGGCACATAGGAGCTTATAGAATCCAAGCCGATCATAGAATACAAGTTTATCTCCGCGCGAACGTGCCATATGCATGGCAGACAGCGCTCGCTCGAAGTTTGCGGCCTGTTCGCTGATCCCCTCCTGATTTGTGCTGACACCCACATAAAACGTCTCATCCGGGATGTGTTCATGGGTACGCACAAGAAATTGATTCACAAAGCCTTCGATTTCATCATCCTTATAATCCACCAGCACCAGAATCCGCGCGTCTCCATACGAAAACGACACGAACAAATCGTGCAGGTTTCGCGCGCAGCTCTCGGCCACGCGCTGAAGCTCCGGTTCCTGGAACGCGTCGCCCGGTGTCGTGAGTGCTGCAAAACAAAACCGACTGCCCCGCTGGAAGCCATAGCGTTCAAGCTGCGTAATCTGCCCTTCAACGTCACCCGCTTTGAACAGGACATTTTTGAAAAGCGATACAATGTTTTTCTCGGTGTGCTCGTCCCGCATGATCCGGTGGCAGAAGTCGCGCGTCATATCGACCATCGGCGTCTCCCACGGAGTGGTGAAAAGCGGCATGTTCTCAGCATCGCAGAAATCCGCCACCTCCTGCGGAATCGCCGCTGTGTGCGGCCCGAGATTGACGACGAACGCACTCGCGCTCATCTGTTTGAGTCGCTCGGCAAAGCGCAGAAGCCAATCGTCGCCTCGGTTCATGATGCCCGCGGTGAAGACCAGCTCCCCGCCATGCAGAAAGCCGGTGACGTTCTGGTCCTCGACAATATGTACCCATTGCACGAGGTTTCCCATGCCGCCCTTGCCCGCGACGAGGTTCATTCCGTACAGAAACGTCGCATTTTTGTAGAGCTTTTTCACCGTAACTGCCATGCCGTCACCACCCTTGCGATCATATGGAAAGGGCGCCACTTACGTGACGCCCCACCCTTGAGGATTATTTATTATAGCACACGATCGTTAAGACATTATTCTTCGATTCCCGGCGTTACCAGCACGAACTGCGTACTGCACATGTCCGTTTTTTTCGGAGAGCGCAGAGATTTTCATTCGGTATGGAACCGGAACGCAAGTGCTCAGACGCAAGTCATAATTATCGTTTCCACCTCGAACTGCTCCAGTCCCAGGCGTTTTCATTATTGCGAATATACGTTCCAAGGGCATCCCGCGACTGCGCGAGCTGGATAGATATCTGCTTCTCGACGCCGGTGACGACGGGACCATTGTCGTGTTCAAGGACAACCGCGGGACGCGCCGGGAACTGCTTGGTCAACTGGCGCCAATCGTCGACGCTGGTAGTGAAACGACTCCCCAGACGAACGCGCTCATCGACAGACAGGACCGGATGCAGCATTATGAGGACATCGAGCCAGAATACAAGGAAGTCTTAGCCATATAGTGGACAATCGATGAGCATTTTGATGACGACTTCGCACCTGATTAGGAACCGGACTATGAGATCTACGGGTTGATGGGTAAGCCGAGGGCTGGGAAGGGGCTTTGATCGTTGCGAAGTAGAGAGTCTATTCTCTCTGCCGGGGTTGATCGACTGATATGCGCGATGTATGGATCAAACTCTAAAGAGCTTTCCTTGATGTCTTAACCAAAGATGAGGTGGGTTATTGTCAAATGTTGACCCTGGGAATGTCGATGTTCACTTTAGCAAGATTAATATAATTCGCTAGAGAGGTGGGCATTTAGGTGGACATTCGGGTTTTTTGGAAGTGCAAAGTAGTTATGTGCCACGCGCTAATTTATCAATGATTATAGCACTTGGCGCATAACGGGCATCGGGGTGCGAAAAACACCGGACTGTTCATGTCCTGGTCCCATCATCAAACAAGAACCCCTAAATCGCTGAGATTCAGGAGTTTTCTTGCTCTGAAAGGGGGGGTCGACCACAGCTGGAGGGCGGCGACAGTCTATCGAACTTGCGGTCGTAAAGCTCGGTGAGATAAGAAGCGTCGTCACGTTCTCGGCTCTCCATGTGGGCAAACCATGGCAATCCCGCGCAAATCCCGCGCGCGGATGGGCGCATTTTCGCGGGCACAATCTGACGGAAATTCACTTCGCCGGCGCGCGCGCCCTGCGCGGGATTGGCCGATAGGGCAACACCGAACAAATCCTACGCGGGCGGGCGGCTGGATTTCCGCCATCTCGCACCCGCAGAATTCTTGACGTAGCACTGCTACGCCGTCGAATTCCGCATGCACAATCTGACGGAAATTCACCTCGTCGGCACGCGCACGCCCTGTGCGGTGTTGCCATAGATATTCAGGTTTTGTCGGAGTATTGCGGGGCAGATTCCTGCGACGATGCTATGTGCTTTTATGCCATTCGCTTGAGAGAAGACGGTATTCCACCCGATCCTTCAGCTTACCGTCATGCCACTGATACTGCTTAAATTCTGCTTCTTTAATGAGACCGCACTTCTGCATCACGCGTTCGGATGGTGCGTTTTCTTTCAGGCAGCCGCAGGAAATGCGATAAACGTTGTCATCTTCAAAGGCAAAGCGAATGAGTTCCTGTAAGGCTTCCGCCGTATAGCCGTGTCCCCAGTATGTGTCGCGGATAAAATAGCCGACACCGACCAGCTTTCCAAGTGGGGAAAACGCATTGACCGTGTATCCGATCTCGCCTATATGGGCGTTTGTCAGACGATCTTCGATACGCAAAAAATAGTACTTGCGCGCCGGCTGATCGATTTGATCGATCGCCAACAGAAGGTTTTCCCGCGATTCCGCAAGGCTGTGCGTCATGAGATCCTGCAGGTACCACATGATTCTGGCGTCGGAAAACAATTGATGGTGTGTTTCCAGATCGTCCGGCGTGTGATCGCGAAGCAGGAGCCGAGAGGTCGTCAGGCGGATCATGGATGGGCCTCCTTGATTTCGATTGTCATCGTTATATACTTCGCGTCACAGTAAAAGCAATTAAGCGGAGCGCTGGAATTTTGCGTGCACCGGCAGCGGCGAGGTGAAAGCGCGATCTCATTTTTTCGTGCACGTCCGTTTCTTTGGTGTGCTCCGATCATCCGATGGCGTTGCGGCGCGGCCTGCGCCGCGTTACAATGACTCGGGTGCGTGCTGCGCGCACGCGCTTCCGATATTTTCATCGATGATCCGGGCGGCCTCGTCAAGCTGCGCCCTTGTTGCGACGAGCGCCGGGTACAGGGAAAGAACGTTCCCCTGGGAGACCTTGAACGACAGCCCGTCTGTAAGGCAGCCGTACATCACTCGCTCGGCCAGCGCCGCGTCCGGCTCCCTCGTTCCCCGGTCGGCCACCAGTTCCACGGCGTTCAAAAGCCCGATTCCGCGCACGTCGCCCACACAGTCGTGCCTTTCCATGATCTTATTGAGAAGCGCCCTGAAGTGCGCGCCGTTCTCAATCGTCCTTTGAAGGAGCCTTTCCCGCTCGATGTACGCGATTGCCGCGAGGCCCGCCGCGCAGGCAACGGGACTTTTTTCGTGGGTGTAGTGGCCCAGAGAAACATGGCCCGCAACGTTCAGCGCCTCCCGCGCGAGCAGCGCCGCGAGGGGCATGACGCCGCCGCCCAGGCCCTTCCCGCACACCACCATATCCGGCACGATATCGTAGTTCTGGTAGGCAAACCACTTGCCCGTGCGGCCCATGCACACGGCGGTCTCGTCCAGAATGAGGAGCGCCCCGGCCTTGTCGCATAACCTGCGCACCGCGCGGTAGTATTCCAACGGGGGAATCTGGACATCTGTGTTTCTCACGGTTTCGAGGATCACCGCGCCCACGTCTTTCTCCCGCGCCAGCACGTATTCCAGATACTTTACGCACTTGAGCCCGCAGTCCGCGCACGCGCCGAAGGGACAGCGATAGCCGTTATAGGGAAGAATGTGCTCGCAACCGGGCAAAAGCGGGCCGATTCCGCCGCGGAATGCCGCCTCGCCGCCCACCGAGATGGCGTCCAGTGACGCGCCGTGGAAGCTGTCCCACAGGGAAACGGTCTTGTGCCTGCCCGTGGCGATCCGCGCGAGCTTGAGCGCCATGCCGATGGCGGAAGTCGCGCCCGGCGCGAACAGCACCCGGGAGAGCGCGCCGCCGGTCAATTCCACCAGCTTTTCCGCGAAGGCCACCGCCGTCTCGTTGGTGAACCGGCGGGTGGAGAATGAAAGAATGTCCAACTGCTCCTTCACCGCGCGCAAAACGTCGGGGTTTGAAAAGCCCACCTGGTGGACGTTGTTTCCGTGGAAGTCGAGGACCTTCTGTCCCCGCCCGTTCACGACATAGGGGCCCTCGCAGCCCGCAAGGGTGTCCACGCACGGACTGGACATGGACTGGTGCAGAAAGACGTCCGCGTCCCGCCGAAGAAGCGCGCGGGAGGCGTCGTCGAGGTTTTCATCCTGCCAGGCAGCCCGGGCGGGCGTGAAGTTGACGTCGCCCTCGGCGGCGCGAAAATGATCCGTCATTCGTCCTCAGTCCTTACCGTAGTATTTTTTGATGAGCATGGGCACGCGGCCCTTGAGCCGGGCAAGGATTGTCTGCGCACCCTCATCCCCCAGCACCATGTCGCGCATGAGCCGGCCCTCCTCAAAGCACAGATCGTCGTG
This sequence comes from Bacillota bacterium, assembly GCA_023435435.1. GTDB lineage: Bacteria > Bacillota > Clostridia > Christensenellales > Aristaeellaceae > RUG11247. The sequence goes on from JAEYRW010000168.1 coordinate 21,453, forward strand.
GAGGGGGAAGTACTCCGCCAGAAGGAAGCGCGCGAATTTCACCAGCCGGTACGGCCCGTAGACGCGATATTCCTCGCCGGGATACTGCTCCACGGCGACGCTGTAGCCCTCCCGGACCGCGTCCAGAATGGACGGCGTCTCGTTTTTCTCCGCGAAGACGAGGGTGCTCAGCCATGTAAACCAGGCCCCGCCCACCGTGCCGTGGGCGTCGCTGGAACCCACGGCGGGATAGCGCCAGCCCTTCTCCCGCGCCTCGAAGTAGTATGCCGTCTGAAGGTTGTTGGAGTGGACCTCGTGCCCGCCCAACAGCTCGAACGCGTCGAACGTGCCCGAGGCGAACAGCGCGTCGGTGAGCGCCTGTGGTACGTGGTAGACATCCGCCATCCAATGGGGATGGGCGAAGATGGCGAGCCCGCCCACCGCCCGGATTTTTCGGAACACCCAGACGGACGCGGCGTACTCAAACGCATTTACGCCGGCTGGAATGGAAAGTTCCCCCAGAAGCACCCCGACTTCCCGCTGATAGCGGGCGGGATCGTGCCGGAACATTTCATTGACGCTCGCCTTGCCGCCCGCGTTGACGATGTGCACATGGTTGCCGGGCGCGTGTACCTCTTCGCCGCGCATGACGTGCAGATCGACGGGCTTGTCCGCGTAATAATACGCGCATTTGACGGACGGCACATAGTTGTGATGATCCGTCTGGGCAAAGAAATCGAAGCCCGCGCGCCGGTAGTTGGCGGCGACGATCTCGGTTTCCTCGCTGCCGTCGGAGCCGGTGGAGTGGGAATGGAAGTCTCCCCGCCACGGGGCGCGGGCGTAGAGGTCGTCCTTGAGCGAATAGACGCGCAGATTGAGCCACCCGTTTTCCGGTTTGCGCTCCACACCGGGCTTGAACACCCGGACGATATGCTCCTGCTCACCCGGAAAAATATGACTGAAGGACAGGCAGCCGTTGGCGGGCTGCACCTCAATCACATCATAATCATACGCGGGTTCCCGCGATTCGTCAAACGGAAGAAGCGCAATGGCGTACGTCGCGTCCGGTTCGAACCCTGGCACGCCCAGCGGACGGATGGTAACGGTCGTCTTCCGGCCCGCGCGGAGAATCTTGGGGGTCACCTCATAGTGATAGATCAGTTGATTCATGCTTGTTCACCTCTACATGGCCCGGCGGATGCGTCCGCCCGCCTCGCCCTCATCAAAAAAGTAACTGCGGTCCGCGCGGAACCGGACGCCGATTTCCTCGCCCCGCCGGATGGCGAGGTCCTGCGGCGCCTGCATGCGAAAATGATAGCCGCTTCCCCGCATCTCGAGCTTCACAAGCTTCTCCTTGCCCGTGTGTTCCACGAGGAGCACGTTCGCGCGGATGGGGGAACTTTCGTCCACGGCAATGTCGCTCGGGCGGACGCCGATGCGCGCGCCCTTGTATTCGCGCGCGAACGGCGCGCCGTCGATGGGAAACGAGCAGCCGGGAAACAGAAACCAGCTGTCGTCCCCCTTGCGGATGATGCTTCCCTCAAGGATGTTCATGGGGGGATTGCCGAGGAAATTTGCCGTAAAGAGATTGCTCGGATCGTTGTACAGCGCATCGGGAACATCATACTGCTGGATTTTTCCCATATCAAGAATCGCGACCTTGTCGGAAATCGCCAGCGCCTCCTCCTGGTCGTGGGTGACGATGATGGTCGTGACCCCGATGTCCTGCTGAATTTTGCGAATCTCGTCGCGCACCTCGAGCTTGAGCCGCGCGTCAAGATTGGACATCGGTTCGTCGAGCAGAAGGATGTCCGGTTCCTTGACGAGGGCGCGCGCCATGGCCACGCGCTGCTGCTGGCCGCCGGAGAGTTCGTGGGGCTTGCGCTCCAGCAGGTGCCGAATCTGGAGCTTTGTAGCAACCGCCTCAACCTTCTCGTCGATCAGTTGCTTTCTCATCTTTTTTTCCACCAGCGGAAAGCCGATGTTTCCCCGCACCTTGAGGTGCGGATAGAGCGCGTAGGACTGGAAGACCATGCCGATGTTGCGCGCTTTGGGCGCGAGCATGGTGACGGGTCTTTCTCCAAAGTAGATCTCTCCAGCCGTAGGTTTCAGAAGGCCCGCGATCATCATGAGCGTGGTGGTCTTTCCGCACCCGGACGGCCCGAGAAGCGCGACGAATTCGCCGTCCGCGATGGTGAGGTCGATTCCGTCCACCGCCCTGGTCGCGCCCGTCTTGGACGTATATTCCTTCGTAAGATTCTGAAGTCGGATCATAGTCCCTTCCTGCCTCCCAGCTGTATTTTCATAAAATATTTTTGCGTAAACAGGTAGAAGATGATAATGGGAATCGTGTAGAACAGCCCAAGCGCGCAGATCAGCCCGAATTCCCGGATGATGTTGTCCTTGGTGATGAGCTTTGCGATGTAGCCGCCCATCGTCAGGCTCAGATTGTCGAAGATGAGGAGCTTGAACAGGAACCATTCCCCGTACGCACCGAAGAACGCGAAGGTCGAAATCGCGCCGATCCCCGTGGAGACGGCGGGGAGCACGACCCTGTAAAACGCGCGGAAGCGGCTGCAGCCGTCCACCATGGCCGCCCACTCGAGATCCCAGGGTACGCCGTCAAAAAAGCCCTTCATGATGTAGATGCGCCCGGGCAGGGAGCCCGTCACCGCCACCAGCACGATGCCGAGGTACGTGTTGACCAGGTTCATGCGCAGAAGGATCAAAAACGTCGCGATGATGAGCGTGATGCCCGGGAAGGAGCGCATGACGAACAGAAATTTCAGCATGCCCTTTTTGCCCTTGAACTCGAGCCGCGAGAACGCGTAGGCTGCGGGGACGGTAATGGAAACCTCCACAACCACGATGATCAGGCTGTAGACGAGGGTGTTGATGAGAATCGGCCAGATGATGGGCAGCTGCATGCCCGAATATTCGATGTCCTGCCACAGGAAGCTGAAGTTCTCCATGGAGAAGCTGCCCGTGTTGGGGTTGTACGTCGCGCGGACGAAATACCACACGATCATCAGGGCGATGGGCAGGGTCAGGAGGACCATGTATAAGAAAAGAGATCCCTTCAGAACAGGTTTTTTCATGCGGACCTCCGATCAATCGATGCGCGGGGATTTCATCATCTCATCAAAATCGAACATTCGAAGAAGGATGAGCGTGAGGAGAAAGCAGATCACGACAATCAGCATGCTGACCGCGGCGCCGAACCCGTAATACTTTTTATCAAACGCCATTTGATACGCGTACAGCGGCAGGATCGTCGTCTTGTGCAGCGGACCGCCGCCTGTCAGGAGCATGATGAGAAAGTAGGAGGAAATGTAGCCGATGGTATCCGAAATCGTGATGTAGGTGATCGGCCACTTGAGGTAGGGGAGGATGATGCGCCGCACGGTGGACCGCTCCGACGCGCCGTCGATCTGCGCGGCATAAAAGATGTCCTGTGGGATGGCGTTGATGCTCGCGGACAGAAGAATCATGTTGCCGGAGACGCTGCCCAAAATCGTGATGAAGATGAGAATCGCCATGGCATTGCGCGTCAAAAACGAGATCGGCTTTTCGATGAGCCCGATTTCCATCAGCGCGTTGTTTAGAAACGACGAATCCATCGGGCCGAAGAAGTACTTCCAGAAGGCGACGTAAACGACGCTGGGAAGCAGGCTCGGAATCAGCCACAGGATGCGGAAAAAGACGCCGACCGTGTTCCCGCGAAAAAAATACTGCGTGATGATGGCCAGCGAAATAGACAGCAGAAGGCTGAACGTGATGCACGCCGCCGCGTAGACGAACGAGTTTTTCAGAATCTCGAGCATCGCGGAATCGGTCAGGAATTTCTTGTAGTTCTCGATGCCGTTCCATGTCAATTCGAGGCTCGAGCGCATCGAGGTAAACGAAATCGCCACCGTATAGACGGCGGGCAATAGAAAGAACATGAACGTGAGGATGAGAAACGGCGAGAGAAACGCAAACGCGTACGCGTTTTTGCGGACTGCTGCGCTGCGCCGGAGCATTGAGAGCATCCCGCCACCTCCTTTCTGGATGGGGGCGGCCATCGCGCCCTGCGACGGCCGCCCCGACAGGTTTACTTGTAGATGATGCTGTCCGCTTCGATGTTCTGCTGGGCGTCGTTGAGGAAGTATTCGTATGCCGTGTCGACGTCCGCGCCCTCGATGAGGATGGCGTCAACGCCGAGGGTGTAGCCCGCAATGAGCGTGGCATAGTCGTTGATCGGCGAGCGGACGCGGGTGAAGGAGGTCATGACGTAGTGCTCCGCGTAGAAGGGCAGCGTTTCCATGACCAGTTCAAGCGCGTCCGGGGTCACGGGGAGCTTGCCGGAATTGATGGTGTGGTTGTACTGAAGGTCCGGGGAGAGCATGAGCTCGAGGTAGCGCTGCACGTAGGGCATCTTTTCCGCGTCCACATCCGCGCCCACGTAGAGCATGGCGGGATTCGAGAAGGAGGTCACGGCGCCGCCCTCGTCCATGGAGGGGATGTAGGACCAGACGAAGTTGTCATTGAACCAGGTCTGGTACGCCTCGTCGCTGATCTTCATGCCCTTGAGGTCGGCCATGATGCGGTAGAACTCGCTGCGGGCGAACACGCAGAACGCTTCGTTGTCGATCATGAGCTGGGCAGACATGTCGGTATCGATGTCGCCGATGCCCTCGGAGATGACGCCCTTGTCAAACCCGTCCTTCCAGAAGGAATAGAGTTTTTTGATGGCGGTCTCGTCGAAGATGAGCTTGTTCTCGCTCTCGTCGTAATTGTCCCAGCCGGCGGAACCCTGCCAGCCCTCGAAGCGCTTGTCTTCCACGCAGAAGCCATACTTCGCGCCGCCAACCTCCATCGCCTGCTGCGCCAGGTCGACCAGCTGACCCATGGTGTAGTTGCCGGAATTGATGTCGGTGACGAGCTGAGCAATCTCATCGTCCGTCATGCCCATGTTCTTGAGAATGTTTTTGTTGATGAAGATCGGGGAAGCGTCCATGTCCTGCAAAACGCCGTAATAGTGGCCGTTGTAGTACATCATGGACATGATCTGGTCGGAGACGCCCTCAAAGACCGCGGAGTCGGCGACCCAGTCGATGGGCTGAATGAGCCCCGCCTCGATCTCCCAGCCGATGTCCACGCTGCTGTTCAGGAATACGTCCGCGATCCGGCCCGCCTGGGCCTGGAGAACAAGCTCGTCGTCGCCGATGGACTCCCACCAGTCGATGGTCACATGCGTGTTTTCACCCGCTGCCGCGAGTTCATCGTTGAGCCGCACGGCGGCCTCTTCGAAGCTGGTGGCGCGTCCGCCCCAGTCGTTTTTGCGGACGGTAATTGTGATTTCCTTTGTCGCGCTTTCCGCGAAGGAGGCAGTCTGAAGACCGAGGCTCATCAACAGGACGACGGCGATGAGCGCGAGTACGCGGGAACGGATTTTCATGGGCGCACCTCTCTTTTTTGATCTTGGGTCGGTCGATTCGGACAATGGTGAGTCTGCTTCATGCCAGATGAAGGGTAGCATATCATTGTACGGGATTCATCAGGCGCGCACCAAATTATTTCATGATGCGTCCGCCGGCCGGAGACAAAAAAGAAGCGCGTTCCGCACGCGCGGGATTGTTTCGGTCCCGGCGTTCGGTTTCTGACGCGCTTGGAAATGGAAGGAAGCTCGCTTTTACGGGTAGTCGGCGAAGCCTAATTCCCGCGATATGGCTGGATCTTTTCCCGTTTGGCTATGCCGCGCTCCGCACGACGCAGGCGGAAAGTCCGCCCCTGACTGCTCCGCCCGCGCGCCGGCTCCGCGCCGGGTTCAAAAGGTTCTCGCCGAATTCCGCATCCTCTGTCATGGACGGAGTACTAGGCGCCGATGAGGAGCTTCCGGTAGATTGCCTCGACGGCCTCTTTGCTCATTGGGATGGGGCTGTTTTTCAGCCGTACCGGATTGACGGACGCGACGAGAAGCGCAATCTCCTCCTCCGTCGCGGGAGGCGGCTCTGACAGATCCAGCCGCACAAGCATATCCCGGAGCACGCGGGTCGCGTCGCGCGCGTCCAGCGCGCCGAGCGAACGCGCGATGTCGTCGAGCGTTTCGGCAAGCGCTTCATCCGCCGCGGCCAGCAGATGCTCCCACACACCCGGCAGGCATAACGCCGCCGCGCGGCCGTGCGGAATTCCGTAAAGCGAAGTGAGCTTGTAGCTCATGGCATGGGCGGCCGTGGTTTGCGCAATGTCAATGGCACGGCCCGCCAGGTTCGCGGCCATCAACATGCCGTCGAGTCCGTTTTTGTGGCCCGCCAGATAATCCGTCTCGTGCTTGCGAATGAGGGAGAGCGCCGTGCGGGAGTGCGCCTGGCTTTCGGAGGTTGAACGTACGGACCACCATGCCTCCACCGCGTGACATACCGCATCCATCATGGTGCATTTTTTTTGATACGCCGGAAGCGTCATCACTGCGCGCCCGTCCAGGATCGCGCAGTCGGGCAGGAGCGTCTCGTCCGCAAGCGACTGCTTGACGCCCCGGAAGTAGATGACGGCAAAGCGCGTGGACTCGCTGCCCGTCCCGGCCGTGGTGGGAATGGCGACCAGCGGCACGCCGCGCCGGGGATACGGCTGTTCGAGGTAGCTGCGCGCGGGATCCATGGCGGAAAAGGCTTTGACACACTTGGCGACGTCCATGGCGCTTCCGCCGCCCACCGCAAGGATCGCGTCGGCGCCGCTTTCCAGAAAGCGCGCCGCGCCGGCGGCGGCCTCCTCGTAGCGCGGGTTGGGCGTAAAGGCCGAAAAGCGTGCGACGGGACTGACCACGCGAAGAATATCGTCGCGGATGTCAAGTTTATCAAAACTCGAATCGCAAACAAGAAAGACCCTGTGTGCGCCGTGCCGATCGAGCACGCGGGCGAGTTCCCCGAGATGTGTCAATATCATCTGCATACGGTTCTCCTATTTTACCCTCTTTTTGATTTGCGTGGCCGCCGTTTCAAGCAGAATGACCGCGATCACCACCGCGTAGGTGAGAAAGCCCATTTCCCGCAGATCGAAGTAAAAGCTGCCCGCCATAAAAAGGTTGTAGCCGATGCCCCCCGCGCCCGCGGCGGCTCCCATGGCGATGGCGTTTGTGAAGTTGATCTCGAACCTGAGAAATGTCCAGGAGAGGAGATATCCCGACGTTGAGGGGACGATTGCCTGAAACACAATTTGCCAGAAGTTGCCGCCTGCGGCCCGCAGCGCCTCGATTGTCCCGCCGTCCATTTCCTCGATGGATTCCGCATAGGCCTTTGTCAGATAGCTCACGCTGTGAAACAGCAATCCCGACACCGCGGCGATGCTGCCGAGCCCGGCCGACACCGCGAACACCAGTACCCACAGAATCGTCGGCACCGCGCGGATGACCGCCATCACGGCCTTCACCATTGCCGCGACGGCGGGATTCGCAAGGTTGCGCGCCGACAGGAGCGCGAAGAAAAACGCGATCACGGCGCCGAAGAGCGTCGCAAGCACGCCCAGGCAGAACGTCACGAGGAGCTGGTACAGGAGCTGCGCCGTCGTGCCGTGGGAAAGCCGGGGCGACGCAAACACCGTCTTGATGTTTGCGATCGTGCCCGTCACGGCGCTTGAAAACGTAATCTCCTTGTAGTCAAAGGACAAAAAGCCATAGACCGTCAACGCGAGCAGCGTGAGCAGCACGAGCCGGATCGCCAGCCCGCTCCCGTTTTTCGCCCCGATGCGAATCTTGCCCCGGCGCGTCTTTTCCATATGCCGGACGCGCGCGCCGCCCAGCGTCAGTGCTTCGCCGTTCATAGGATCACCTTCCGAATCTTTGCCGTAATCAATTCAATCAACAGAACCAGAAGCACGATTGACAGCACGACGAGGCTCGCGGAGGCGTAATCCAGCCGTTTATAATAGAGATCGAACAGATATCCGATGCCGGTCGCCGTCAGTATGCCGATGAGCGTGGAACTTCGGATATTTGTCTCGATCATGAACAAGATCCACGTGATGATCTCCGATATGGACGAGGGGACCACCGCCTGAAAGACCGTTTGCAGGTAGTTCGCGCCGGAGGCGCGCAACGCCTCGATGCAGTCGGCGCTTACCTCGTCGATCGTTTCAATAAAGGTGCGCGTGAGCATGCCGAAGGTCGTAAAAAACAGCGCGAAAAACCCCGTCAGGATATTCTGGCCGAACGAAAACATGAGCAGCATCGCCCACACCACGTCCGGCACGTTGCGGAAAAAGGCGGCGAACATGCGCACGAGCCAGGCGAGGCCGCCGTTGACCCCCGTCGCGTTGGAACCCAGAAGGCTGAAGAAGAACGCGCACACAGCCGCGATCACCGTGGACGCCACGGACAAAAGCGCCGTCTCGGAAAGCTTGTCGAGAATGCGCGGAAGCCGCTCCATCGCCTTCTGATTCGGAACCAGGTTCTTGGCCATCCACTCGAACGCGCGGGGGATGGAGGTCACGCCGTCCGCGGGCTGATAGCCGGTCACAAGCGACGCGCCGGCGTACAGAAGCACGACGGCCAGCAGCGCCACGGCGTATACGCGCTTGCGCCTGAGAAAAACATCCAGACGGCCGCCGATTTTGCGTCTGTCCATCACGAAGCCTCCCCGTCGAGGATCAGTTGGCCCTCGCTGGATTCGTAGATTTTATGGATCGTCGCCTTGTCCAGCTCCTTGGGCGGACCGTCGAAGACGACGCCGCCCCCCGTCAGCCCGATGATCCGGTCGGAATACTTCAGCGCGACCTCGACCTGATGGAGGTTCAGAATGCAGGTGATTTTCATTGTGCGGTTGATGTCGAAGAGGTAATCCATGATCACGCGGGACGAGTTGGGATCGAGGGAGGCGATGGGCTCGTCGCACAGGATCAGTCTTGGTTCCTGCATGAGCGCGCGCGCGATTCCCACGCGCTGTTTCTGCCCTCCGGAGAGCTCGTCGCACCGCTTGTACGCCTGTTCGGTCAGCCCCATCTGCTCCAGAAGCACAAACGCCCGCTCCTTCTCCGTTTCCCGGTAATAGCCCAGCGCCCCGGTCAAGGTCGACTTGTATCCCAGCCGGCCGTGCAGCACGTTCTCCACCACGCTCAGCCGGTTGACCAGGTTGTAATTTTGGAAGATCATGCCAGTCTTTGTGCGCACCTTGCGCAGTTCGCGTCCGCGCACCTTCGTAATGTCCTGGCCGTCCAAAAAAATGGCGCCCCCCGTTGCGTCAATCAGGCGATTGACGCAACGCAGGAGCGTGGACTTGCCGGCACCCGAAGGGCCGATGACGGAGACGAACTGGCCTTCCTCGACAGTCAGGGATACCTCCCTGAGCGCCTGTGTCGCACCGTAGGACTTCGACACGTTTTTCAGTTCCAGAAGCGCCAAATCGGTCCCCTCATTTCTACTGCAGATTGCGGATCGGATCGTACCAGGAATCGTCCACCGTGAGGAACCGCTCGTCGCCGCTCTTCTTGAACATGCCGACGTTGCCGGAATCAGCGGGGACGAAGATCAGGGGATTGCTCGCGACCTCGTTGGAAGTGAACACGGCCTGAATCTTCTCAACGTCCTCGGCGGAAAGCGTGTCCGCGTTGTAGGCGAACGGGCCGTTCAGGACGGGAATGGAATTGATGAGCACAAACTGTTTGCCCACCAGCGTGTCAAACGGCGCGGTGGCGTCGGACTTGATTTCATAGACGGCATCCTTGGTGCTCGGCGTGCCGGAAACGCAGTCCGCGTAGAGCGCGAGCTCGGTATCGCAGAACGCGGCCACATCGGCCTTCCCGGTCAGAAGGTTCACCGCGGAGCCCTGATGGGAGTTGCCAAAGAGCACCTCGGAGAAGAACATGCCGTCGCCGCCCTCGATGAGGTCGTCGGTGGTGATGTTCGCCCACTTTTCTGTCTTGGCGAAGTGGCTGATGATGGCGCTGGTGGGAATTTTGAAGCCGGAGGTGGAGGAGTTGCTGACGAAGGACATGCGCTTGCCCTCGAGGGTATCAAGCGAGTACGCGCCGTCAATCTTGTAATTCTCCTCATCGCCCTTGTTGACGCACAGCCAGCTGTAGTAAATCGCGTCGTCGAGGGTGCCGGACGCGCCGGAGTTGACGAACAGGGGAAGCACGTTCGCGTTCTTATTGTGCGCTTCGATGTAGCCCTGGGCACCCATGAAGCTGATCTGCGCGGTGCCGCTGGCAATCGCCTCAATGGCGATGGAATAATCGGTGGTGAGTTTCTGCTCGACCTTTTTGCCGGTCGCGGCCGCGATCAGGTCGCAGTATTCCTGGCGCGCGGCGTCATAGTCGGACGCGGATTCGTTGGGGTACCAGACGACGGTGATGGTGTCCTCGGCCATGGCGACGGTGCCAAATCCAACCATGGTGACTGATGCCAGCACGACGAACGCGAGAAGCAGCGCGACGTACTTTTTAAGCGCATTTCCAGATTTCATCTGTCTTTCCTCCTGCAATTCTTCCTCATGATCCGAAGGAAGTATATCGCGTCGCGATATGAGATGTATTCTGGGATATGCAAATGGGTGTTAACTGTCCTTTTGGATTTGCGCAATTACCGCCAGAAGCCGTTCGATGTCCGGGACGTGCACATCGCCGATGTTGCCAATGCGGAACGTGGCCGCCTGGGAAATCTTCCCGGGATAAAGCACGAAACCCTCGCGCTTCACCGCCTCGTAAAACGTCCGGAAATCAAATCCCGCGTTCGGATAGAGGAAGGAGGTGATGATGGGCGATTGGGTGGCGGCGTCAAGAAGCGGCCGGAAGCCCAGGGCGCGCATCCCCTCCGAAAGCACGCGCTGGTTTTCCGTGTAGCGCGCGTGGCGCGCGGGAACGCCGCCCTCCGCCGCAAGCTCGGCAAGCGCCTGCAAAAACGCGCGTACCACATGGGTGGGCGACGTGAAGCGCCACTTTCCGCCCCGATCCATCTCCCGCCACTGGTCGTATAGATCAAGACACAGGGAGTGCGCGTTTCCCTCGCACTTTAAAAGCGCGCTTCGCCGGGCAAGGACGAAGCTGAACCCCGGCACGCCCTGTATACATTTGTTGGAGGAACTGATGAGGTAATCGATTCCCGTCTCCGCCATGTCGATGGGAATGCCGCCGAATGAGCTCATGGCGTCAACGAGAAAGATCTTGCCGTGTGCCTTGACGATGGAGGCGACGGCTTCGATGGGGTTCAAAATCCCGGTTGTGGTCTCGCAGTGGATCATCGCGACGTGGGTCAGCTTCGGATCCTCGGAGAGCGCGCGTTCCACGTCCATCGGATCGGGAGCCGTCGTCTCCGGGTATGCCAGCAATTGGTAGCTGCGTCCGATGTAGTCCATTTCCCGCGCCATGCGCGCGCCGTACGCACCGTTCGAAAGGATCAGCACCTTCCCGCCGCGCGGCACAGCCGTGCCCAGACACGCCTCCACGCCAAAGGACCCGCTGCCCTGCATGAGAACGCAGGTGTAGTCGGCGGGCCTTGACGACGCGAGCGCAACGAGCTTTTCGCGCACCACCTGAACCACGCCCAGATTGTAGTCGTCGTCCCAGGTGCAATAGTCATTGAGAAGCGCCGCGCGCACGCCTTTCGTGGTGGAGAGCGGACCCGGCGTCAGGAGAAGATATGGGTTGTCCGGAATCGACTCGTACATATTTACGCCTCCCGATTCAGTTTTTCGATGAGAGCGGGTAAATCCTCGATGGATTCAATGACGTAATCCGCGCCTGCCGCGATGTACTCGATCTTCGCGCGCGCGCACAGCTGAGACTTTTCCTCGTTTGTGAGCGCGGCATACGCAGCCTCGCTCAATCCCATCATGCTCGAGCCGCGCAGGGCCCCGACGCTCACGCAGCCCGCGTTCTTGCCTTCCTTGATATCGGCCGCGGTGTCACCGATCTTGAGCACGCGGCGCACGTCCATTTCGCCCAGTTTCTCGAGGTTGCGGAAGATCATGTAGGGGTAGGGCCGCCCCACGCCGCCCACCTCGTCCGGGCACACGAGCGCGTCCGGCGCGTATCCCTGCGCGCGGGCCTCCCGCGTCACGATCTCCATCATCTCGGAAGTATATCCCGTGGTGGAGCCAAGCCTGATGCCCGCTTCCCGCAATCTTTTTGCGGTTTCGAGAACCCCTGGCATCACCGCGCAGTTGTTCTTGAGAACCGAAAAGAGCGCGGGCTCAAACGTTTGGTAGATTGCGTCCACGTCCGCGGCCTCAAAATCGCGTCCGTACTTTTTTCTGAAATAACCGCCAAGCTGCTCGCCCGAAAGCATTGTCTGGATGTGCGCGCGCTTCTGCATGCCCATGGGCGCGCGCGTTTCCTCCATGGTCGGGTAGAGGCCTGCGGATTCGAACGCCGATTGGAATGCCGCAACGGGGGCGAAGCAGCCGAAATCAACCGCCGTGCCCGCCCAGTCCAGAATCACAGTTGAAATCTTCATCATTCTCTCTCCGATGTCATGTCGTTTCACTCAATTATACCACACCCGCATATGCACTCGATCACGTAAAAATCAAATGCAGGTTCGGCAACGCGGACACCTGATGAAAGAAATTGAAACATAAGATTGTGTGATTTGGAGGAACCCGCTCAATAAGGAGTCCCATTCAGATCTTGGCCGATTGACAGAAACGGGGTGGATTGGTCCGCGCCGGGCTCCGCTCGAACAAGCTCTTCCGAGGGCATTTGGCGCGCTCCCACCTCTTTCAATTCCGCGCCGGTTGGAACAGACGCACGCCGCATTCGCCCAGCCGTTCGCCCTCTCCGTAAACGCCGTGGTAATCCGAGCCACCCGTTACCGCCAGACCGTATTGCCGCGTCAATGCCAGAGATTGCCCGGCCGCGGGCGCGTCGTGCTTTGGATGATATGCCTCAATGCCCGAAAGGCCCGCCTCGACGAGCGCGGGCACGGCGTCGAAATTGCCATACTGGCCGGGATGTGCCAGCACGGCTTTCCCGCCCGCCGCGACCACGAGCCGCACCGCCGCCACGGGATCGGCTGTCTCAAAGGACAGCGCCGCGACGGGCGGCGCCCCGTTTTTTCCCGTCTTGAATAATTCCCGATAGAGCGCCCCGTACAGCGCGTCGCAAAGCCCTGCCTCCATCAATATCCGCATGATGTACTGTTTGCAGAGCTGGCCGCCGGAACCGGCGAAGGCTTCCACCTTCGCCACCGAAACCGGGTAGCCCGCGCGTTCCAACCGCGCGGCACTTTCCCGTACCGCCGCGTCGCGCCCACGGCGGATGCCTGCGCAGAAATCCTCGACCACTTCGCGGCCCTCTGACGGAATTGCATAGCCGAGGATGTGAAGCGGGCGATTCGTTCCCTGCTGCGTGCAGCTGATTTCGACGCCGCCATAGACCGAGAAGCCGAGCATGCGCCCGGCTTCCTCCAATTCCGCGATGCCCGCCATGGTGTCGTGGTCGGTGAGGGCGAGCCCGGAAAGGCCCGCCGCTTTTGCCCGTTCGACCAGCGCGTAGGGGGAATCTTCCCCGTCCGACCAACTGGAGTGGGTGTGCATGTCGATCACAGCGCGACCTCCGGGATCGCCTCATCGGCATAGTCCATCTCGTAGTCAAGCGGCACCAGCCGCCGCTCAACCATCTCGTAACGCGCGTCCGCCAGCGTGCGGATGGCGATCTCATCGTGGAACACGCCGATCATGGCCGTGCCCTCCGCCTTCAGATCGAGGATCAGCCCCATCACCCATTCCTTGCTGCGCGCGTCGAGCGACGCCGTCGGTTCGTCGAGCAAGAGCAGGCGCGGCCGTGTGATCAGTGCGTTTGCGATGTTGAGCCGCTGCTTTTCGCCACCCGAGAATGTCGCCGGATACATGTCCCAGAGTCTCTGCGCAATGCCCACGCGGTCGAGGTATTCGGCGGCCTTCTCGCGCGCCGCCTCGTGCGCGACGCCCCGGGCCGTCTGTGTATGAATGAGGATGTCCATCGCGGATACGCGGGGAATCACGCTGAAAAACTGAGAGACGTAGCCCAGTTCCGCATTGCGCAGCCGGATGATCTCCCACGGCTTTGCGGTCGCGAGGTCGATTTTGCTTCCGTCGGCCCGCGTATAGTACGCGTGTCCGCCCGTGGGGGCATAGGTGCGGTACACGCATTTAAGAAGGGACGATTTTCCCGAGCCACTCGGCCCTGTGACGGCGATCAACTTGCCCGCCTTCAGGGAAAGGCTGACGTCATCGAACCCGTCGATCTGCGCATCCTGCCGGATATGGATCACAAACGCTTTGGACAGCCCGTCAATTTTCAGCACTTACGTTTCCTCCGTTCTCTCGAAAAAGCATTCGCAATGGCGCAGGCAGCATGCGGCGCAATGTCTCGAACATGTCTTCCGTGCGGCATGCGAGCACGAACTCGCCGCCGGGCAACGGCGCGCGCCACATGCGCATGCCGCAATCCGCGAGCACGCACTCGGCCGCCGCGTAATCCCACGCCTTCAGCCGACTCATATAAACCCCGCCCCGCGCCTCCGCGACCTCGCACAGTTCAAGTGAGGCGCAGCCCAGATGACGCACGCCCTGAAACCGCGCGCACAGCGCCAGCGGATCGACGCCCTCGCTCAGCAAATATCGCATTGTCCTGTCGCTGATGTGAAGGAGGCTCTGCTCCATCGTTTCATGCGCATCGTCGGGCGCCGGGCGCGAAAACGCCGCCTCGTGGAGCCTGTTTTCGAACACGTCCAGCACCAGCCCGTGGGCGGGCGCGCCCGCGCGGCGGATGCCCAGGGAGATGGCATAGCATTTGCCCAGCCGGCAATAGTTCGTCGTCCCGTCTATGGGGTCGATCACCCACATCCATTCGCTCTCCCCCTCGACGAAGAGTCCCTCCTCCGAAAGGATGGCGTGGTCCGGGTATTTCGCGCGAATGCGCGTTGCCAGATAGTCCTGCGCCCACACATCGTCATCGGTCACCACGTCGGCGTGCCCGTCCTTTTGGCGCACCTCGAACGCGGCGGCCTGCCGCCTCTTTTGTAGCTCCGCACCGCAGGCGAGGATCAGCGCGCGCGCAAAGCCTGCGATTTCCACGCCGTCAGACATTGATCGCACGCCCTTCCTTGACCTGCGCATCCCGGTAGCGCAGGCTCGATACCAGCGCGCCGTCGATGAACACCGATGTGACCACGGGGAGCGCCCCCTTCTTTGAGACGATCAGAAGGTCGGCATTCTTTCCCGCCTCGATGCTGCCGATCCTGTCGTCCACGCGCATGGCGCGGGCGGGGTTGTAGGATGCCATGTTGACCGCGTCCGGCAGCGGCAGAAGCCCCTCGCCGAACAGCTTAAACACCGCGTGCAGGATTGCGGGCGGGAAATAGTCGGAGACCAGAATATCCGCGCAGCCCGCGCGCACGGCCTCGATGGCGGAAAGGTTGTTGGAATGCGAGCGCCCCATCAGCACGTTTGGCGCGCCGACCACCACCAGCATGTCCCGTGCCCGCGCGGCCTTGGCGATCTCCATGTCAACCGGGAACTCGCTGATGTTCGAGTGAAGCTTTTCCGTCACGTAGGCAAGCTTTTCGAGCGTGTCGTCGTCATGGGAAGCAATGGGAATGCCGCAGGCACAGGCGAGATCGGCGGCGGCCCGGACCTGCGCGTCCGTCAGCTTTTCGCGGCTCATGCGCTCGCTCAACAGCTCGTCCACGTTCGTGTCCGTCCCGTGATAGGCGGGCAGGACGTGACTTTTGAAAAACTCGATGTCGCGGTACTGCCCCTGTCCGGGGGTATGGTCCGTGAAGGACAAGTAGTGGATGTCGCCGCCCCGGATGAAGTCGATGAGCATGTCGTATCCGGCCAGGTTGCACATGTCGTAGCGGCAGTGGAACCGGTGATGAATGATTGATTCACCCTCGTGGAAGGATTTGATGAGCGCGGCCAGCTTCTTGAGGTTTTCAGGGCTTCTGATGCTGCTCTTGCCGCGCACATCGGTGGTCGAGAGCGAGTGGTACATCGTGGTAATGCCCTGATTGACGAGCTGCTTTTCCTGCTCGCGCATGGCGAGTTCGAAGTCAATGACGCTTTGCGGGCGCGGCTGAATCACGCGCTCGATGTTGTCGGAGTGAGTGTCGATAAAGCCGGGCAGCACATACGCGCCGCCCGCGTCCACCATCTCCGCGTCCGGATGGAAGCGAAGCTGTCTGGGATCGTCCAGAACCGCCACGATCTTTTGCCCGCGCAGCGCGACCGCGCCGCCTTCGACGACGCGGTCCTTCTGAACAACCACCGCGTTGTGGATCAAAATCTCTCTGTTTGCCATGCGGCCTCCTTTATAAAAGCGCGCTCACCAGCGTTTGCGTATATTCGTGCAACGGATCTTCGAGGATCTGATCGGTCAGGCCCTCCTCCACCACGCGGCCACCCAGCATGACCATCGTCCGGTCGGACATCATGCGGATGACGGCGAGGTCGTGGCTGACGATCATCATAGAGATGCCGAGCTCCTTCTGAATGGAGCGGATGAGGTCGAGAACCTTCGCCTGCACGCTCAGGTCGAGCCCGGTCGTTACCTCGTCGAGCAGCAAAATCGGCGGATTGTTGGCGATGGCTTTTGAAATCTGCACCCGCTGCTGCATGCCGCCGGAGAACACGCGCGGCGCGTCCTTGAGCCGGTCGAGGGGAATTTCCACGTGCGAAAGGAGCGCGCGCGCCCGCGTCAGCATGCTGCCCGCGTTCCGGTTGCCCGCCGCGATGAGTTTTTCGGCGACGTTCGCGCCGGAGGACAGTTTCATCCGGAGCCCCAGCATGGGGTTCTGGTACACCATGCCCATGAGGTGATTGCGCAGATAGCGCTTTTTCTGGCTGCTGAGGGCGAAAAAGTTTTCCCGCCCATCCTCGTAGAGCACGCTTTTCACCTCGCCCGCCGTGGCGGGCTGGTCGAAGTAGACCGACCGCAGAAGCGTCGATTTGCCCGAGCCGGACTCGCCGACGATGCCCAGAATCTCCCCTGGGTAGAGCTGGAAGTCAACGCCGCGCACGGCCCAGATGGTGTGGCACACGGGGCAGCGGCCCTTTTCGAGATCCCAATGATCCATGCAATGGGGGCAGCCGTTCCCGAAGCGCACGGTGACGTTCTTTCCTTCCAGTACGGGCCTTTCCGCAATCATGCCTCTCCCTCCGCTTCCTGCCGGCGCTTCAGGCAATAGCCCGTGTCCGAGCACTGATAAAACCGTTCTCCCGTCTCCGGATCGAACATCTCGTCGAAGTAGACGTTCGTCGCGCCGCACAGGCGGCAGGTTCTGCCCGACATATCCTCGATGGTGAACGGATAATCCTCAAACGTCAGCGACTTTACGTCCGTATAGGGCGGGATGGCGTAAATCTTCTTTTCCCGGCCCGCGCCGAAGAGGGTGAGGCACTTGGCCTCGTGGAGCTTGGGATTGTCGTAGCGCGGGATGGGGCTGGGGTTCATGACATATCGCCCGTCCGCCGTCACGGGGTGGTCCGCGCCCCGGAAGGGCGAGCCGCGCCAGAGCAAATGTTCAAACAGGCTCACCCAGATGCCGGTATACTCGCCGTCCGCGTGGAGCTGGCGGGTGACCTCCTCGTGGGCGTCCACGCCGCGCAGGGGTTCGGGGTTCGGCACCTGTAAAAGAAGCACCTGATCTTCACGCATTTCCTCCTCGGGGATGCGGTGGCGCGACTGGATGAGGTCGGCCTCGGCGGTGTCGGTGGTGGTTCTCACGCCGGTCGTCGATTGAATCAGCCGCTTGATGGAGACCGCGTTCACGCTGTCGTCGTTGCCCTGATCGATCACCTTGAGCGTGTCGTTCGGGCCGATCAAAGACATTGTGAGCTGGATGCCGCCCGTGCCCCAGCCGCGTCCGATGGGCAGCTCCCGCGAGCCGAAGGGCACCTGATATCCCGGCAGCGCGATGGCGTGGAGGACGCTTCTGCGAATCTCCCTCTTGGAGCCCTCGTCCAGAAACGCGAAGTTATACTGCGTGTTCATTTTAGGTTGCATCCTTTTGCTCCCTCCTTTTCCGCCTGCGCATGCTGTCGAGCTTCGACTGGAACGTCACGTAGTGGGGCAGCTTCAGGTGGGAAATGAAGCCGTTCATTTCGAGGCTTTCCCCGTGCAAAAGGACAAATTCCATGTCGCTGGTCGGGCCGTCGAGCTTCAGGCTCAGCGCGCGGTCGATGACGGACATCGCAATGGCCTTCGTGTCGTTGCGCCCGAATATGCAGCCGTAGCCCACGCCGATTCCCTCGCCGCCGGGGCGCGTGCCCATGAGGCCTTCCACTTCGGTGACGCAGATGTCGCCCACGTACCACGCCTCGCCCTCGCCCAGCGGGTAATCCACCTCGATTTCCAGGCTTCCGTAGCGCAGCTCGCCGACCGTCGGGTGGCTCATGCCGAAGCCCCGGATGTCGGAGTAGGCGAGCCCACACAGGAAGCCCGTGTCCGCGCGGGTGAGCGTCTGGAGGATGGCGCTTCTGGGCGCGGGGAGGGGCAGTTTTTCCATGGTCACGTCGCAGGGCTCGCTGTCGTCCGGGTCCACCTTTTCGAGGAATCCTTCCGCGCGCAGAATGTCCAGGACGCGCGGGGCGGTATCCGTAAGGGGTGCGCCGTCGTCTTCGATTCCCTCCGCGAATTTCCGGTTCAGGCGCGAAAGCTCTGCCTCGTCCTCGTCCGCGAGGCTGAAATTGAGGAGCCTGTGCACGTAATCGTAGGTGGGGCCAAGCATCTGACCGCCGGGGATATCCTTGAAGGCGGAGCTGATGCGCCGCCGGATGTGCATGTTTTCACTCAGAACCGTCCTCGACTCATAATTGCGCTGCAGGGTGCTGCGGTAGGCGCGCAGGAGGAAAACGGCCTCCTCGGGGCTCCCCTCGCATTGCTTGAGCGCGAGCGCCGCGTAATCCGGGGCGTACAGCCCCGCCTCCGACATGATCCGGTCGATCAGAAGCCCCATGCGGTTTTTGAGAACTTCGATGTCAACGGGACGGTCGCCCGCGCAGCGATATTGCCTGAGAAGGTCAATGGAGGCGTCGATGGCGTCCTGGCCTCCGGTTACCGCCACATATCCCATTTTCTACGCCTCCTCCACATTCGTTTTTCTGGGAACGCATACGATCTGTCCGTCGGGCGTCACAAAGTACAGCTCCACGCCGCAGGGCAGCTCCACGTTCGCGTCCTGCCGGGCTCTGAGCCACGCCATGCCGGACGCGGGCAGCGAGAGCGCGATTTCACCGTTCACGCCCGGGCCCGAGAGCACGACTTCCTCGTCGCCCGCGAGCTGTTCCTGCGCGACAAACAATGTTGCGCTTCTGTGCGGCTGGGTAAGCGTTCCCGTCTTGGCCCGCGACAGCAGCGCGACGGCATCCGCGGCATCCGCAGCACGCGGCACGAACAGGTAGTCCGCTTCCTCGGGGGACGCGGGCTCCGCGTAAGTCAGTTCGCGAATCTCCTCGGTCAGGACTGCGTCGTTCCAGACGAAAAAGCGGCAGTGGTTGTCCAGAAGCGTGCGCGCCGTGGCGACGACATGCGCTTTCGGCGTGTTCAGCTTATCCACGGACTCGGCGATTGAAAACGCGGTGCCCGGGCGCGCCATGGCGTTCATGAGGCTTTTAAAGACCTTCTGGCAGTCGAAGACGGGATCAAATCGGTTGGTGGCGATCATAAGTCCTCCAAATATGCGATTAATAGGACGTGTCCAGCGTGTTAAACTGCACGCGGGATTTTTGGTGCATCCGGATTTCCCGCCTTTTCCCGGCAGTGATTTCCGTTCCACGCTTTTCGAGCGCGCATTCGATTTCCCGCGCGGCGGGGAAATCCGTCTTGCGGAAGGCGTCGATTGCGGCTGCGGCGAGCGCCTTGTCGAGGTCGTCGCCCATGAGCAGCGCAAAGCCCTTTTGACCCGCCACCTCCACGAGCGCCTCCGAGGCCAGTACCTCTCCCAAATAGAACGCGGCTCCGGCCACCGTCTCGCGCATGCGCACCATGACCAGCGTCTTCATGGGTTCGCGGATGACCGTGACCTCGTGCGCCGCGAAAACCGGGGCCGCGAGTTCCCTTGCGAACGCCGCCGGGCTGTTCGCGAGGATGTAAGAAACGTCTCTTGCCTGCATAGTCGGTTTCCTTTCGGGTGTTATTTCGCCTTTTTCTCCTTGATGAACGTGAAGGACAGTTCGAGTGCGTATGTAAACACCAGCACGACGCCAATGGCGACCAGCGCCTGCCCGTACGCATAGCGGCCAAAACTATTGGAGATGACATAGCCGATGCCGCCCGCGCCCACCGTGCCAAGCACGGCCGAGGCCTCGAAGTTCCGCTCGAAGCTCAAGGATGTCCATGCGAGCACCGCCGTCATCGCGGAGGGAAGAACGGCGCTGAAGAAGATTTTGAGCTGCCCCGCGCCCATGGCGCGAAGCGCCTCGATGGTGTCCGCGGAGACCTCCTCGAAGCACTGTGCGAAGGAGCGCGCGAAGAACGAGGTGGAGAAGATACAGATGCCGATGATGCCCGCCACCGGGCCGAAGCCCACGCACACCAGAACCAGCAGCACCCAGATGATGGAAGGAATGGCCCGCAAAAAGGTCATGATCGCCGAGAGGATCGCCGAGAGCCACAGAAAGGGCGTCAGGTTCTTGGCGAGGAAGAGCGCGAGAAACATGCCGCCAACGAGGCTGTAGACGGTCGAGAGAATGGTCACGCTGATGGACTCGAGGAGCGAGGACATGGTGATGTCGAACTGGTAAAAGTCGATCTCGGCGAGCTTTCCAATCGCCTCGGGAATGCGCCGGATGCCGCGCAGAAGCTGCGCGCCGTCGAGCTGCAAAACGTAGATCGCCGCGATCCCCATCGCAAGAAAGCCCAGAAGAAAAAGGCGGATGGCCCGATCCGCACGGGGATCCTTTGTGCGCATCCTGCCGGACCGGTCGCGCAGGATCGTCGCTTTCCCGCGCTCCTTGCGGGCATGCGCCGGGGCCCGGCCGCGCGCCGCGTCGATGAGTTCCGTCATGACAGCACCTTCTTTCTCAGATAGTTCGTCAGGATATCGACGAGGATAACCGTCCCGGCCACCAACAAAATGACGCCCATGGCGCTGTGATAGCGAAATTGCTTGATAAATCCGGTCATCAGAAGCCCGATGCCGCCGCCGCCCACCGCGCCAACCAGCGTGGAGGAACGGATGTTGACCTCGAAGCCGTACATGAGCCAGGATACGAACCCGGGCAGCGAGGCGGGGACGATGACCTGGGTGATGGTCGCAAGCCGACCCGCGCCCACCGCGCGCATGGATTCGAGGCTCTCCGCGCCGACCTCGTCGATGACCTCGATGAAGGAGCGGGTCAGAAGCCCGCAGGTGGCGATGAGGAGCGCCAGCACGCCCACGATGTTCCCAATGCCGAACGCCATGATTAAGATGAACACCCAGATCATGCTGGGGATGTTGCGCCCGATGGAGGCGATAAAGCGGATGATCTTCTTCATGGGCTTCCACGGGGCGGTGGTGTAGGAGCCGAGAAATGCCAGAACGAGCGAGACGATGGATGACACGAACGTGGCGGCTACGGCCATGGCAAACGTCTGTCCAAGGCTTTTCAGAATCGTATGCCAGTCGCTTACCTTGGGCGGCACGAGATCCTCGAAGATGAAGAGCCAGAAGTTCTTCATATTAAAAAGGAATTCCAGCGGATTATACTTCGTCTCGACGGTGGCGGCGACGAACAGCGCGGCGATGACCAGAAACACGATCCGCCCCTTGCGCGCCTCCTTCAGCGGAACCACGCGGATGCGCCTTCCCTTTTCAGGCATTGACCGCCTCACCGCCTTCCATGCCAACCGTGAGCTCGCCGATGGGCGCGTCGTAGATGCGCTCAATCATGACGTCGGTGAGCTTTTTCGGCACGTCGTCGAATACGATGCGCCCCTTGTGGATACCGATGATCCTGTCTGCGTACTTCATCGCCACATCCACCTGATGAAGGTTGACGATGCAGGCAATGTTGTTTCTTTTTGTCATGTCGCGAATCTGGTCCATGACGGTCTTGGACGAGCTGGGGTCGAGCGAGGCGATGGGCTCGTCGCACAAAAGGAGCGCCGGGTCCTGCATCATGGCGCGCGCGATGCCCACGCGCTGCTTCTGGCCGCCGGAAAGCGCGCCTGCCTTTTGATAGATGAGGTCGGAGAGACCGATCATTTCGAGCAGATCGAGGGCCTTCTGCTTTTCCGCCTCGCTGTAGTTGCCGATGATCGCATTCATGGCGGACATGTAGCCCAGACGCCCGTGGAGCACGTTCTGGAACACAGACAGCCGGTAGACGAGGTTGAACGATTGGAAGATCATGCCGATCTGGCGGCGCATGAGCTTCAATTCAGCTTCGCTCCGGATGGCCGCCATGTCCCTTCCCTTGAAGAGGATCTCGCCCTTTGTGGGCGCGATGATCCGGTTGACGCAGCGCAGAACCGTGGATTTCCCCGCGCCGGACGGCCCGATGATGACCGCCAGTTCGCCCGCGCGCACGTCGAAGGACACGTCCTCCACCGCCTGCACCTGGCCGTAATATTTCTGAAGGTGGGTGATTTCCAGCACCTTATCCATGTGATCCCTTCCTTCCCGCGCCTTCCTATGAAACGACCGTCTTGCGCGGCGCAAGACGGCCGTATTCCGTGAGAAGGCGCTTAGTCGCTGAGGCCGTACTTGTCCTTCAGCGCGGCGAGGTAATCGTAGTCGCTGTCGGAGACCTCGATGTAGCGCTTGTCGGGGCTGCCGAAGTATTCGTCGTCATCATAGGAGAGAAGGAAATCGAGCACCTTGTCCTTGAGCTCCTGCGGCAGATCCTTCTGGATGGCGATGGGGCTGCCGGGGATGAGCGCGGACTGGAAGAGGATCTTCAGGTCCCCGTCGTTGAAGTTGCCCTTTTCAAGCTGGTTGGCATAGGTGCTCGAGGAGACGGCGCCCGCGTCGACGTTGCCCTGAATGACCGCCTGGATGGAGCTGGGATGGGTGCCCGCGAACATCGCCGTCGAGAAGAACACGCCGTCGGTGTGCAGATCGTCAAAGGTGAGGTTCAACTCCGGAAGGGCATTGATGATGCTGTCGGAGGGAATGACGTTGCCGGAGGTGGATTCGGGGTCGACGAAGGAGAAGCTCTTTCCCTTGAGGTCCGCAAGCGTCTCGATGCCGCTGTCCGCGCGGGTGACGATGTAGGAATAGTAGCCCGCCACGCCGTTGGTGCCGGTAACAACCAGGCACTCCGCGCCGGAGCGCTCCCGCGCCACCACGTAGGAGAAGGGGCCGAAGCCCGCGAGCTGGGCCTTGCCGGTGCGCATGGCTTCGACCGCGGCACTGTAGTCGGTGGCCCGGTAGATGGTCACGGGAATGCCGATGGCCTCGGACATCGCCGCCGCCATGTCGTCGCGGAGCTGCACGGATTTTTCGGTGTCCTCGCCCGGAATCAGAACCATGATGAACTCATCGAGTCCGTAGTTGCCCTCGGCGGCGGCGTTTGCGGCAAATCCCGCCAGCGCGGCGCCGATCATGGTGAGGACAAGAAGAAGCGTGCCGATTCTTTTCATGCGCATGAATTTCTCTCCTTTGATGCTTTGATCTTGGTTTCTCTAGTCAGCCTCATCATACGGACAGACTGTCAAGGCGCCAAGTCGGGGAAATCAATTATCAGTAAAACCGGGTTTGAAGGGATTGTGCGGCAGCAAAGGGGCCGCTATAATGAAAATCGAAGGAGACGGCTTAAAAAAAGCGTGGATATTGTGAGGTGATCCTAAATGAAAGACGCCCCCGGCTGGGATATGATCGTCGATCAGTTGATCCGCGACGTCCGTGAGAATCAGTTCCAAAAGGATGAACGTCTGCCCAGCGAAAACGAGATGGCGACCCGCTTCGGCGTGCCGCGCTCGGACATCCGCAAGGCTTACGACCGGCTCAAGGAATTGGGTTACGTCTATTCCGTGCAGGGGAGCGGCAGCTTCTTCGCCGGGGAGCGGGAAATGATCCCCCTGCAAATGCGCGGCGGGGGCTTTTCAAAAAAAATGCGCGAGATGGGACTGCCCTACGAGTCGCGGA
This sequence comes from Bacillota bacterium, assembly GCA_023435435.1. GTDB lineage: Bacteria > Bacillota > Clostridia > Christensenellales > Aristaeellaceae > RUG11247. Next base: position 45,454 of record JAEYRW010000168.1, read on the forward strand.
ATATCGAGGGAAGAAAAATCCCCTATAATTCAATGATCTATGATTCGCTGGGTGCAAAGAGGGGCGAGAAGGTCTGGAAAATCGTCCGGTTGCGCACGATCAATCACGAACCCGCGGCGATCCATACGAGCTATTTGCCCGAAAAGGAATTCCCTGCGCTTCCCAGGGACGCCGCGCGCATCACCTCCATCTATGAATACTTTCAGGAAACCGGACACGAGGGGCACAGGGGAAAAGGCGGTCAGCTGCGGGTCACCACCATGCAAAAAAAGGAGCGTGAAATCCTGCAGGTCCAGGGATACGCGCCCGCGTTGACGCTGAGCGGCCTGCGGCTGGCGGCGGATGGGGAAACGCTGCTCGAGGTATTCTCCACCGTTTACCGGAGCGATCGCTTTATTTTCCTGCTGTAAGAACATCCGCCGCGCAACGGCCCGGTGCCCGGCCAATCCGAGTACGGAACCCAATTGGCATTTTATGACGGGAGGGGCGGTGACGGCACAGAGATTTGATCGTCTCGCAACGGCCGATCAAGATCGATCGACGGATTTCACGCCGATGAAGATTCGTGTTTCGTCCCCAAAGGCAAACATCCGCATCTCACGATTCCGACAAAGAGAGGGACCCAATTCATGCTGTCTATTGCGCCGACCATTGAAGATGAAGTGAAACTGAAGGACACGACCCTTGGCGCCTTTACACAAATACGGACCCACAGCATACTGGTGGAGGCCGTCGTCGGCGACTTCACGTACTGCGCCGGCTACAATCAGATCTACTACGCGAATATCGGAAAATTCTGCTCCATCGCCAGTTTTGTCCGCATCAACCCAGGGAATCACCCCACCTATACAAGAATCGCCCAGCATCATTTCACCTACCGCAGCAAGATGTTCGGCTTCGGGGAAGACGACGAGGCGTTTTTTTCCTGGAGACGGGGAGATCCGGTAGAGATCGGCAATGATGTGTGGATTGGACATGGCGCGACCATTATGCCGGGCGTGACAATCGGAAACGGCGCGGTCATCGGCGCCGGCGCGGTCGTCACGAAGAATGTGGAACCGTATTCCGTCGTCGTGGGGGTGCCGGCCAAAAAAATCAAAATGCGCTTTCCGGAGGACCTGATTCCGAAAATAGAACGCGCGGCATGGTGGGACTGGGATTATGATACCATCAAGGAACGGCTCGATGATTTTCGCGATTTCGAGGCGTTTGCCAGCAAGTACCTTTAAGGGAGTGCAGCAAAGAACCGAGTCGTAAACAGGCGGGAAAAAGCGGTGGATTGGAACCGTGAATGGCAAGCAACGGCCCCACCCCGATGGCAGATCATCCATGCGTCTGCCGGGGCGCGGCGCGCGTGCAAGCGCCATGCCCGCACAGGCCCACATGCTCAAGCGCCTCGAGGCTGACAAAAAGGGCGGCGTCCCTCTGCCGGAGAAGGAAGCCCGCGTGTTTACCAGCTTTATCCGCTCATGCCATCCGCCGCCCCATTGAAAGCCCCGACGTTCTGTCGGGGCTTTCAATTTCCGACGACCATTCGGTTGGCTTCGCTGCCGCGGCCGTCGCGCGGAGATGCTGGGAATTTCAATCCGAATTGTGGCATATTTTCTTCGCCTCAACATATTATTGTTACAGACGATTTGGGCAGAGCGGAGTCCTTTTTTTCAAGCGTTCAAAAATAAATTCAAAAAAGCGCGGATCATGACTAAATTTCTTCTTAATTTGGTCGAAATAGATGTCAGAAAGAAATTTATGTGGACAAAATAAGAAGACGTACGGCTTTTGTCTCAAACTTAGCCCAATATCTTTAAAGCAACAAAAAGAAGCGCAAGAAGAACGCACGCATAATTGCATACGGACAAAGTCTTAATTTTGACTTTATTCCGTTGAGCTGTAAATGAACGAATTAGGAGGAGAGCACATGATATCCGCAATCAAAATCAGCCAGATTTCAGTGGTGTCCCCCGATTTGTCCGAAAAGGCCAAATCCTCCACTGTTGTCGCGCAGGAGACCAAGCAAAAGGACAAGACAGAATCCAACAACATTACCGATACCGTATCATTGGGCACGATGACGTATTCCGCGGGAACATACAACCGGCAGGCCATCAGGGACGCGGCGGATCAGCGGTTTGAGAGCATGCGCGCGCTGGTGGGCCAGTATCTCAACAGGCAGGGCGAAGCGGCAAAGCAGATTTCCGCCGCCGAAAGCAGCACGCAGGCAGTCGCACCGACCGGGTCGGACATCTCCCAAAGCAGCGATTGGGGCGTCGATGCCGTCAGCGACAGGATCCTTCAGTTCGCGGCGGCCGTCTCAAGCGGTGACAGGACCTCTTACGGGGCGCTGAAGAGCGCCATCGACAAGGGCTTCCAGCAGGCCTCGAAGGCGCTGGGCGGCGAGCTGTACGGCGTCAGCCAGGAGACTTATAAGGAAGTGATCCGCAAACTCGACGCGTGGAAGGACGACGAGACCAAGTCGCGCGACATGTTCATCGAGCAGCAAATCGGTTAGGAACATCCTTTCCACGTAAACGCGCGCGGGGACGGTGCGCTTTCGCGGTTCTGTGCCCGGAGAAATCCGCTCGGCGCAATCCGGCGAACGCGCCGCCCCCGCGTATAAATTGATTGGAAGCGCCGATTCCGCGCATCGTTTTGCCCGCCGGAAGGCGGGTTTTTTGATGCGCGGCGCGTTCGGCGGGGCGTGTTTCAGCCCCGCTTCAAAGGGGGTACATCAAGGCAAAGGGGTATGGAAGGGAGAGGATCATATGGCAACCTATTTCAGCGAAATTCCAACCATTGCGTACCGCGGGCCGGGGAGCGCGGAGGCTCTCGCGTTCAAGTTCTACGATCCGGACCGGGTGGTTTTGGGAAAGACGATGCGGGAGCATCTGCCCTTCGCCATGGCGTGGTGGCACAATCTTGGGGCGGCGGGGGTCGACATGTTCGGACAGGGCACCGCGGACAAGAGCTTTGGCGCGGTACCCGGGACAATGGCCCATGCCCACGCCAAGGTGGATGAGGGGTTCGAATTCATGCGGAAGCTGGGCATCGGATCTTTCTGCTTTCACGATATGGACCTGGTGCCCGAGGCGGACACGCTGGAGGAGACCAATCAGCGTCTGGACGAAATTGCGGACCACATCCTCCAAAAGATGGAGGAGACGGGCATCCGCCTTCTGTGGGGCACCGCCAACCTGTTCAGCCATCCCCGGTACATGAACGGAGCGGGCTCGGCCAACGAGCTCGATGTCTATTGCCACGCGGCGGCGCAGATCAAAAAGGCGCTGGACATCACCGTCCGGCTGGGCGGCAGGGGCTACGTGTTCTGGGGCGGCCGCGAGGGCTACGAAACGCTTCTCAACACGGACATGAGGTTTGAGCAGGAGAACATCGCCGCCCTGATGCGCATGGCGGTAGATTACGCAAGGTCCATCGGCTTTGCGGGGGATTTCTACATCGAGCCCAAGCCCAAGGAGCCCATGAAGCACCAGTACGACTTTGACGCCGCCACGGCCATCGGTTTTCTGCGCAGGTACGGCCTCGACAGGGACTTCAAGCTCAACGTGGAGGCGAACCACGCCACCCTCGCCGGCCATACGTTCCAGCATGAGCTGCGCACCGCGGCCATGAACGGCATGCTCGGCTCCGTGGACGCCAACCAGGGCGACCTGCTCCTGGGCTGGGACACGGATCACTTTCCGTCCAACGTTTACGACACGACCATGTGCATGTACGAAATCCTGAAATCCGGCGGACTGAAAAACGGCGGATTTAACTTCGACGCCAAGAACCGCCGCCCCTCCAATGACGCCGCGGACATGTTTCACGCGTTTATCCTGGGCATGGACGCCTTCGCGCTGGGCCTTCTGAAGGCGGCGCGGCTCATCGAGGACGGGCGGATCGACGAATTCGTCCGGCGGCGCTACGCGTCCTTCGATTCGGCGCTGGGAAAAAAGCTGCGCGCGGGGAATGCGACCCTCGAGGAGCTGTCGGCCCTCGCGGTGGCAGCCGGGGACGCTTCCAAGCCGGAAAGCGGCAGACAGGAGTATCTGGAAAACGTCGTCAACGAAATTCTATTCGGCGGCTGACCGGATTCGGGCATCGGCTTTTGCGCAAGAGGGCTCCGGGAAGGCGGGGCCCTTTTTGCGTCCAAATGTGTCCCGCGTCTCAACAATCTGTGAATTCGCGACCGCCGCGCGGCGGTTTTTATTTTATTTAAGGTTCGGCGGGTATTCTATGGACACGGGGAACGGAAACGGAGGAGGCAACATGAAGTTTTTTCACAAAAGGTTCGTCTGGGCGGCGTGCTACGCGCTGGTGCTGACGATTTTCACGGCGTATGTCGCGCTGGACACGTTCGTGATCCCCCGGACGTATGCGGTTCTGCCGCAGTCCACCGCCCAGGCCGAATCGGGGTTCGACGCGGCAGCGTCCACGAGCGCGCCCGTCGTTACCGAAAATACATACGCGGACGGCAGCGTAACCATCACCCTTACAGAATACCGGGCGTACGACACGACAATCTACGTGGCGGACATCACCCTCGCAAGCGCCGACGCCCTCAAAACCGCCTTCGCGGAGAATTCCTACGGGCGCAACATCAAGGAGGCGACCAGCGACATCGCGGGCGAGAACGGCGCGATTCTGGCCGTCAACGGGGATTTTTACGGCGCGCGCACGTCCGGCTATGTCATCCGAAACGGCGTCCTCTACCGCGCCGCCGCCGCATCGGCCTCGCAGGAGGACCTGGTGATCTACGAGGACGGCTCGTTTGAAATCGTGCGGGAGGGCGACGTCACCGCCGAGGAGTTGCTCGCCGCCGGGGCCGCGCAGGTGCTGTCCTTCGGGCCGGGACTCGTCGAGGACGGAGAAATTACGGTGACGGCGGACGAGGAAGTCGACCAGGCCATGACCAGCAACCCGCGCACCGCCATCGGAATCATCGACCAGCTCCACTACGTCATGGTGGTCGCGGACGGCCGCACGAGCCAGAGCGCCGGCCTTTCGCTCTACGAGCTTGCGACGTTCATGCAGGGGTTGGGCGCTGCCACCGCCTACAACCTCGACGGCGGCGGTTCCTCCACCATGTACTTCAACGGCGAGGTTGTCAACAACCCCACAACCAACGGGAAATCCATCCAGGAAAGGAGCGTGAGCGACATTGTCTACATCGGTTAAAAAAACGGCCGCCGCATACCTGGGCGCCACTCTGTTCTGCGGATTCTTCAGCTACGTCTACGAGCGGTTCAGCCACGGCGTGTATTCCGATTACATGGTGTATCTCTTTCTGTTCCCGCTTCTGGGCGGGACGCTGCCCTACGGCGCGATGCTGCTCCTGGGCGCCCGCCCGCCCCGGCGCCCGGCGGCGAATCTGTTCAACGCCGGAATCGCGACGCTGGCCGTAGGCAGCCTGATGGCGGGCATTTTCGAAATTTACGGGACGGATTCCTCCTTCCTTTCCGTCTATTGGTGGGCGGGTGGGGCGCTGACGGCGCTGGGCATAATCGCATATCTTTTCGCCCCGCGTGGAACGATAACGAAAAAGGAGTGATTTCCATGCAGGGCACCAAATCGCCGACGTTTCCCGAACAGCATCAGCAGAAGCAGCCGGGCTCCGAGGCGCGGATGAATCCTCAGCCCCAATACGACAACCCCAGCTACAAGGCCGCGGGCAAGATGGCGGGGAAGAAGGCCATCATCACCGGCGGGGACAGCGGCATCGGTCGCGCGGTGGCGCTGATCTACGCCAAGGAGGGCGCGGACGTCTCCATCCTCTACCTCAACGAGCACAGGGACGCCGAGGACGCCGCCCGGGCGATCCGGGGACAGGGCCGAACGTGCGAGGCCATCGCCGTGGACCTGAAGACCGAGGACGCCGCGGCGTGGGCCGTGGGCGAGGTCGTGAAAAAGCTGGGCGGGTTGGACGTTCTGGTCAACAACGCGGGCGTCCAGTATCCCCAGAATTCCATCGAGGACATCACGAAGGAGCAGCTCATCCACACGTTCGAGAGCAACTTCTTTTCCTGCTTCTATGCCACCAAGGCTGCGCTTCCCCATCTGAAACAGGGGGCGTGCGTCATCAACACCGCGTCCGTCACCGCCTTCGAGGGCAATCCCCGGCTCATCGATTACTCGGCCACAAAGGGGGCCATCGTGTCGTTCACGCGCTCCATGGCGCTCTCGCTGGTGGCGCGCCAGATTCGCGTCAACGCCGTGGCGCCGGGCCCCGTCTGGACGCCCCTCATCGTCTCGAGCTTTTCCGCCGGGGAGGTGGGCACGTTCGGCTCCACAACGCCCATGGAGCGCGCCGCCCAGCCCTGCGAGCTCGCGCCGGTCTACGTGTACCTCGCCACCGACGATTCCACCAATGTTACCGGCCAGGTGTTCAACATAAACGGCGGAACCATCGTCAACTGACCCTTTGGAAAGGCGCGCCGCCCGGCGCGTCTTTTTTTGTGTTTTGGGTTGCAAAAGCCGCCCCTCGTCCGTCTTATGGGTGTCATGACGGAAGGGAGAGGGCGAATGAACAGGGAAGACATGGCGCGCGCCCTGGTCGCGCACCGGATTTCCATGCTCCGGCTGGCGCTTTCCATCCTGCGCGGCGGCGCGGACGCGGAGGACGCTGTGAGCGAGGCGAGCGTGAAGGCGCTGCGCAAGTGCGGCTCCGTCCGAGAAACCGCGCAGGTAAAAAAGTGGCTCATGTCGGTCACCGCCCGGGCGGCCTACGACATTCTGCGAAAACGCAAGCGCGAGGCGCCGGTTTCGGAGATGCCGGAAATCCCGGTGCTGGACTGTCCGGCGGAATCCCTCTTTGCGCGCATCCGGCGGGAGCTGCCGGCGGGCTACGGGGACGTTCTGGTGCTCTATTATTATGAAGGATATGCCGCGAAGGAGATCGCGGAGATGCTGAAGATGCCCGTCGGATGCGTAACCATGCGGCTCTCGCGCGGGCGGGATAAGCTCAGAAGGCTTTTGACGGAGGGAGGGGAATGGTGGAATGAATGAGCGCGAATTTGACGCGTTGATCCGGGCGCGGGCGGGCGCGGAGGTGTTCAGCGTACCGGAAGAGACCCGGGCGCGGCTTGACCGGGCGCTGGAAGCGGGCGCCCGGCGGCGCGTCTCCCGGCGGGTGCTTCTGGTGGCCGCCGTCCTGCTCGTTGCCCTGGCGGGAATCGCATACGCGGCGGCCCGGGGCGGCTCTCTGCGGGGCCTCTTCGCGACCAGCGGGGACATCGATCCGTCGAGCGTGGTGGACGTAAACGCCGCGGGCGGGTCGGCGGATTTTTCCTTTGCCATCGACGAAGCGTACTGGGAGGGCGGACGGCTCTGGTTTTCCTATACCGTCCGGACGCACGGTGACGGCGCGCGGTTGGTGGCCTTTGAGATTCCGACTTTGGACGGCACGCCCATGGACTATACGGACGCGATTTTTATTGAGGATCTTTGCGTGACGGTGATCGAGGACGGCGTCAATGAAATCACGGGCGCCTTTACCATGTCGGCGGAGGCCGACGGCGAAGCCCACGCGATTGCCATGCGGGCGTGGCTCCTGAACCCCATCGTTGAATTGAGGGGCGTCACGGAGGCGGAATACACCCCCGCGTGCGCGGAGGATGGCGCGCTCTGCTACATTGCGGATCAGGCGCGGGGCGAACTGGGCGGCGGTCCGCGCATCGCGCTCATTGGAATCGACCGGGTGCGCAGGTTCATCGACGCGTCGAGCGACTACGTGTTCGGGCCCGAAGGCCAGACGGGTCGTCGGCGCGCGCCGGACGTCGCCCTATTCAAGGCGTTGGGCTATGCCGAGGCGGTTCATTCCGCTGGGGTAAGCTTCGAAATTGCCGGATCTTCGCAGCAGGCGTACCCGGTGACGGGCGTTGCGGAGGACGAAATCGACATGGGCGGCTACACAGTCCGTGTTCCAAAGTTTACGATGACCCACTTTGGCATGAACGTTCTCATCCGCGTTTATACGGACGAGAAGGAGGGGCTGCTCGTGGGCCGGAAGTTCGACATCCAAACGGCGGACGGCACATCGCTGGTCGAGCACTTCGGCAGCTGCTTTACGACGGGCGGCTTGGGGGCGGACGAGGATGGGGTGCCTTGCTTCGAATACGACTACGATTGCAGAGGTTTTTTGCGGGAAATTCCCGCCCGGGTGCTTCTCGTGCCGTACAAGCGGGAAAACGGCGTGCGGGTTTGGGACGAGGCGCATGCCGTGACGCTGACCCTCGTCGCCGGGAAAGCGGAGGCGCTCCCGGCGGAAGGGCCGCCGAACCGCGGCGGTTCCGCGGACATGGGGGACTGACCGCCCAACAAGCGGGCGCGCGGGGTTTTGATACCGCCGCGCGCCTTTTTGTGGTACAATCTGGTGGGGAGGTGTTTCTGTGAGCACATATTTCATCGCCAACATTGAGATTCGGGACGAGGGGGAATCCGAAAAGCATCTCACCCGCGCGGACGGGGTGTTTGCGCGGTTTGCGGCCAGGGATCCGGCGGTGGACCCGGACCCGGAGGCATCGAAGGGCGGGTGGGGCTGTTCACGCGTCCTCCTCATCGAATTTCCGGACCGCGCGGCGCTTCTTTCCCGGTATCGCTCCGAGGCATATCAGGAAGTTCTGCAATTCCGGCTGCGTGCGGCGCGCCGCGATGCCGTGGCCGTCCAGGGATGAGCGCCCGGGCGCGGCGGGAGTGCGCGCACTTTTCGGTTTTTTACCGCCCCGGAAGCCCGGCGGAAGCGGCGCTCGACGCCATTTGCGCCGACCAGGAGGCGTGCTATGCCCGGGTCGCGGCGGCGCTGGGCGTCGAAATGGAGAAGAAAATCCGGCTCTGTCTGTGCGATTCCCGGGCGGCGCTGGCAGCGGAAACCGGCTGCCCGCCCGCCAACGCGCTGACCCTCGACGTCGATCTCATCCATGCGGTCTACGGCCCGGACTCGAAGTACGAGGGTCCCCACGAGGTGGCGCACATTCTCTCGTACCAAATCGCGATTCCCGAATCCCTCTTTCTCCGCGAGGGTCTCGCCATGCACTTTGACGGCGCCTGGCACGGGGAGAAAAACGACCAGGCGGCGGCGCGGATTCTGCGCGAGCACCCGGAGATTTCCCTCCCGGCCCTCATGGACAACGCTGCCTTTGAAGCGCTTCCCGATGGGATCACGTATCCCCTGGCGGGGGCGTTTGCGACCTCTTACATTGAAGAACATGGCATGGACGCCTATCTGGCGCTTTACCGGTCGGGGAAACGGGCGCGGTAACGCCGGGGCGCAAACGCCCCGGCGTCGGTCTATTTCAGGGATTCGGCGAGGGAGATGAGCGCGTCCCGCGTCATACGGTTGGTCATCAGCGTATAGTCGATGTACGCGAATGTGTCGGGCGCAATGCCGTCCCAATATTGGTCGGGGTGGAAGAAGCCCTCCATCTCCGGGATTTGCGCGATGGCGGCAACGTGCCGGTACTCCTCGGAACCGAGGAACAGCGCGTGCGCCATGTTGGGCAGATCGAGCACCTCGTAGCTCTCGTCCGCGCTGACGCTGATGCTGTACTCGTCAATGTCTGTGGGAGAAAGATCGGCATAGAGGCTCAAATACGATCCGTCCGCGCCCCGGAAGTCCACCGAGTAGTCGCTCACGAGAACATAAATGCCCGCGCCGGGCTTCACCTTGGTCAGCGCCGCGCCTTCCGCCAGCGCCTCTGTCTCGACGGCTGCCCGGTCGAGGATGTCCGCCGTAAAGTAGAACTCACAGGACGCGGCTTCGAATGTGTAGCCGTCCGGCGCTTCCGTCATCCGGAGAAACGGCGTGCCGCTTTCGCCCAGAAATTCGTTCAGCTCGGCCAGGGAGGAAAACGTCTTCTGACATCCCCTTGCCGATCCGCTGTGGTCCTCCCAACTGATCTCCCAGTATTCTCCCTCCGGCTGACCATCCAGAATCTGATCCTCATACGCGGCGCGCGTCTGCGCGTCCTCTGCGCCGGACGGAGCCGGGGTTGGGGTGGCGTAGGGCTCCTGCGGTGTGTCCTCTGAGATCTTCTTGCCCGTCCAGTCGATCTCGCCGCTGAAGTAGCCCGCGGCCAGCGCCGTGCCGATCAAAAGAAGCAACGCGGCGGCTGCCACCAATGCCACCGTTCCGATCTTGTGCCTTGTCTTCATGGGTTCCTCCTTCAGTCCGTCCAGGGTGCTCTTCATCCTGAGATGGAAGCCCTCCGGCGTCGGAGGAAACGCATCGCCCAACCGAAATTCCTTCACGGCAATTCCTCCTTCATGCCCTCGCGCAGCCGCTTTCGCCCTTGGCTGAGCCGCCATTTGACCGTACCCGCCGGGATTTTCAAAATCCCCGCCACGTCCTCTACCGGATACCCCTCCACGTAATGGAGCGTCATCGCGAGCCGCAGTTTTTCGGGCAGCGCGGTGAGCGCCGCCATGAGCGCGGCGTCCTCCTCGGGCCTTGCCGCGTCCAGATCCGGCTCCAGGGGCACGGTGGGCGGGCGCCGCCTTTGGATGTTTCTGCACTCGTTGATGAGGATGCGGGTGAGCCAGGTGTCGAAAAACCGTTCCTCCCGGAGGGAGTCCCGGCTTCGCCACGCGCGGATCAGCGCCTCCTGCACGGCGTCCTCGCAGTCCGCATCCGCGCGGAGCAGTGTGCGCGCCACGCGGTAGAGCTTGCGCTCGCAGGCCATGGCCCGCGCGGCGAACGCGGCTTTGTCCATCGTCACAACTCCCATCTTTGATCGGCCGATCTGCCTGTTAGACGCAACGATCATCGCCCAGGTTGGTTTTTGGATAATTTGGTTGACATTGGTTTTTAACGTGCTAAAATGATACCACGATTGCGCCACTGGCGCGGGAGGAGGCGGTCTGGTTGAGGCATTCGCCGTTGACATCCGAGGAGATCAGGCAAGCGGTCTACGAGGCGGCGAAGGCGTGCTTTCTGTCGGACGGAATCGCCGCCACGGAGATGAAGAAAATCGCGGCCGACATCGGGATCGGGCGTTCGACATTGTACCGCTACTTTCCCAGCAAGGAGCTGCTGGCCGTGCTGGTCGCGGCCGAGATGATCGACGGGCTGCTGTTTGCCGACCTCGTGCCGTGCATTGACCCGGCGCTGGACGGTTACGGCAAGACGCGCGCCTTTTTTACCCTGTACATCGAACGGCTGCGGGAGCGGCCGGACGTTCTGCGCTTTTTTCTGGAATATGACTCCATGCTTTCCCGCGGGAACGCCGACTTTCCCGAGCGCCGCGCCTTCGAGGCGCGCGTCTTTGCGGACCTCGAGGGAATCGCCGCCTTTGTCCGGGAAGGGCAGGCGGACTTGAGCGTCCGCGCGGACGTGGAGCCCGTCGCCTTTGCCGTCATGCTCGTCAATTCCGCGGTGGGTCTGGCCCAGCGGTTTCTTACGCACACAACCGGCGAGGGGGAGCGGTACGGGCTGGATATTTCCATGCTGCTCAGGCTCCAGACCGATCTAATTTTGCGCGCCATCAAGGCATGACCGCCCGCAAGGGGCGGTTTTTTCATCAAATAGAAGGGAGAACCGGACATGAAGCGGATTGAAAATTTGGTGGCGTTTCCCACGGATGCGGAATCGAGCCCCTTCTTCGGGGCGCTGGCGACCGCGCTTCTGCCCGCGCTGGGGTATGCGGAGGACACGCCCTTTTACTGCGCCCCCAAAGGGTCTTTCTGCGTCCGGTGCGGCGGCTGCGGCGCGAAGACAGCGCTTCAAAAGCACCATTTGCAGCTTTACCACGATGACAGCACCCGCACGGGCGCGGCGCTTCTCTGGTCTGAACCGGAGACGGACGATGGGCTTGTGGACCACGTCATGGACATTGCCGGACTTGCGTGGAAACGGCTTTCCCCCGACGATGGCAGGGAAGCGGTGCAGCGCGCGCTGACGCAGGCCGTCGATGCGGGGTTCCCGGCGCTTCTGAAGCTGGGTGACGGGCGGGACTGGCGCGTGGTGGCGGGATACGACGAAGCTGGGCGGCTGTACGGACTGGATTCACGCGCCCGCGCCGACGGGAACGGGGACGACGGCCGGTTCTCCCTCGCGGACTGCTTTTCCCGGTTCCGCTCGGCCATTGTGGTGACGGGCCGAACGCCTTCGCGGGGAACGCTCGCCGATTCGCTGGCGCGCATGATCGCGGCGCTGGAAAGCGCGGGCACGGACGCGCTGGAAAAGACGGTTCTGGAAAAAATCGACGCCGCGACGCCGGAAACGGCCTATGAAACGGCGCTCTGGCTGAACGGCGTTGTGGGCTACCCCATCGAGGCGCGCTGGCACGCCGCCGAGTGTGCGGGCGCGACGCTGATGCGCATGACGGAAAATCAGGCGGTGCGGGACAGCCTCTTCGCCGTCGTGCGCCAGTACGTGTTCGACGGGGAATTGGACGCCACCCACGGCACCTGCTGGAAGATCTGGGGCCTTTTGGGCGTTGGCCCCGAGACCGGCTACGCCGTCCCGCCCGATCGCGCCGCCGGGCTCGCGGAACCCGCGACAAAGGCGGAACTCAAGCGGCTGTTTGCCATCGTGTTCCGGAACGACCGGATTGTGCTGGGATTTTTGCGGGGCGCGCATGAGGCCCTGGGAGGGGCGACATCAAAATGACGGAAGGCGTCTATATTGGGGAGGACATCGAGATCGTCGCGGCGGGAGCCTATGTCATTACATACCGCAGAAGCCGCCCGGGGAATTTTCTGGAGTCGCTTCTCTACCGCGACGGCGCTTGCGTCGGCGTCTGCCGCACCAGTCCGGCGCTGACCGCTCGGGGCGCGGAGCCGGACGTCTGGCGGTGGGCGTTTGTCTTTCACGGCGAAGTGCGCGCCACGGACGACGAAATGCGCGCAAAAATCGGCGTGCGGCACGCCATTGCGGCGACGGACGGCGGCGTCCGCGCCGAATTTGGGGACGGAATTCTCTGTGAGGCGGCCCTTGATGAGCGGATTGAAAAGGCGCCCCCCGCCCCCGCCGTTTCGGCGGAAACCGTCGGCGAATGCTGGCGGCTGTGGACGATGGGGGTGCGCGAGGAAATCTTCCCCGTGGAGGGGCGCGAGACGTTCATCGGCGTCACCATCGACACCGCGCGGCACATGTACATCTTTGAGATGACGCCGGGTTCGGTCTACTGCCGCGCCGCGCGGTACGTCTCCACCAACCGGGGCGTGGTGTTCAACCAGAACTTCCGGCAGGGCGGCGAGGCGTACATGATCCCCGACAACCGGGCAGCACGGGAAACACTGCCCTGGGATGCGGCGCGGTTCCGCGCGGACGCCTGCTTCTGGGACGACCGGAGCGTCTACTGGTCCCTCATCTCCTTTGCGGAGGACGAGATCGTTTTGAATGGCTGCAACGGTGGGATTTATCGGCTGAAGAAACCGTCAGCGGTATAAAATCGCTTCCCGCGCGGGACCGTTTGACACCATCTTAATGGGGCATTCGAGCTGCTTCTCGATGAAATCCACATAGTTTTTCGCCTCGTCCGGGAGGTCGGCGTAGCGCCGGACATCCCGGATGTCGCGCTTCCAGCCGGGCAGGCGCGCGTAGACGGGCTTTGCGCGGTTGAGCTTGGGCGTGGCGGGGAAATCCGCCGTCTGTTCGCCGTCGATTTCGTAGGCCACGCACACCGGAATCTCGTCCAGGTAGCCCAGGACGTCGATGAGCGACAGCGCTACCTCCGTCGCGCCCTGAACCTCCACGCCGTACCGGGTTGCCACGGCGTCGAACCAGCCCATCCGCCGGGGACGGCCCGTCTTCGCGCCGAATTCGCCGCAGTCGCCGCCGCGCCCGCGCAGCTCGTCGGCCGCCGGACCGAAGATTTCCGTGGTGAACGCCCCCGCGCCAACACAGCTGGAATACGCTTTCACCACGGCAACCACCTCCGCGATTTCCCGGGCCGGGATGCCCGCGCCCACCGCCGCGAAGCCCGCCAGCGGCGACGAGGACGTGACGAAGGGATAGATGCCGTTGTCCGGGTCGCGCAGCGCCCCCAGCTGGCCCTCGAGCAAAATCCGCTTGCCCGACCTGCGCGCGTCCGAAAGCAGACGGCGGGCGTCGACGACGTGGGGGCGCAGCTTCTCCCGGAAGGAAGCGACGTAGGCTTCAAGCGTCTCCACCGTGGGGAATGCCACGTCCCCGTAAAGCGCGCGCGACTGAACCGCTTTTGTCTCCGCCACGCGGCGGAGTTTTTCCGAAAAATCCCCCTCGTAGAGTTCCGCCAGCTGGAAGCCGACCTTCAGGCTCTTGTCCGCGTAAAAGGGCGCGATGCCGGATTTGGTCGAGCCGAAGCTCATCTTCCCGAGCCGCGCCTCTTCCCATTCGTCGAACAGAATGTGGTAGGGCATCACCAGCTGCGCGCGCTCCGAAACCAGCACGCGCGGCGCGGGTACGCCGCCCTTCTCAAGCGCCGCCAGTTCGCCAAAAAAGCTCACCGGGTCGAATGCCGCGCCCGGGCCAATGAGATTGACCACCCCCGCCCGGAACACGCCGGAGGGGAGGATGTGCAGCGCGAATTTGCCGTATTCGTTGATGACCGTGTGGCCCGCGTTGGCGCCGCCCTGGTAGCGCACCACCATGTCCGCCCCGCCGGCCAGAAGGTCTGTGATCTTGCCCTTTCCCTCGTCGCCCCAGTTGCCGCCCACGATTGCCTTCGCCATGAAAATCACGTCCTTTCCCGGCCAGTATACGGGAAAGGGCGTCATTCGTAAAATATCTATTTTATATCAGTCGCATAAGATAAATTTATGGGGTGAGCAGGCGCAGCAGCGCCTCGGCGGCGCGGGAAGCGGGCGCGCCTTTCGTGGCGAGCAGAAAGCGGCGGGGGGGAATGGGCGGATCGATTTTGACCTCGACGACCTCGCCCGCGTCGAGGGCTGACTGGGCGAAGTCCCGCACCACGCAGCCGACGCCCAGTCCGCGCCGGGCGAACTGAACGATGAGGCTGCTGGTGGCCAGCTCGAACGCAGGCACGGCCCGCGCGCCGTTCCGGGAAAAAAACGCGTCGACATACCGCCTGGTGGAGGTGTTTTTTTCAAGCAGTACCAAAGGGCGCGCGGCCAGCGCCGAAAGCGGGAGCGGACCCTCGGGCGCGGCTGACCGGTGTGCGACGAAAATGTCCTCGATGGCCCGGAGGGGGATCGCCTCGGGAAAGTCCGCGGGTTCCGACACCACGCCGAAGTCGATCAACCCCGCCTCGAGCTTTTTGAGCGTCTCGGGCGTCGGGCCGTTGGTGATTGTGATGCGCACGCCGGGATAAAGTCGGTGGAATTCCTCCAACCGGGGCAAAAGGAAGAATTCAAGGGTCATGTCGCTGGCCCCCACGGTGATTTCCCCGTCCTCCAGCGCCGCCAGCGCCCGGACGCGCCGTTCCCCTTGTCCGAGCCGGGCCACGCCCTCCTCCGCCAGGGGAAGCAGCGCCCGGCCCTCGGCGGTCAAAACTACGCCCTTTGACGTGCGCCGGAACAGCGCGCAGCGAAGCGCCGCCTCCAGCTGCCGGATCGTCTGGCTGAGGGCGGGCTGGGAGACGTAGAGCGCCTCCGCCGCCCGGGTGATGGAGCCGGTCTGCGCCGCCGCCAGAAAGGCGCGGTACCAGTCGAGGCTGATTTCCATAATTTCTCCTTATGGGAAGATGTTCCGCTATTATATTATTGCAAGAGAACCCGGCTGTCAAGCGCAAGAATGGGCAAGACGCGTGCGGCGGAGACGTGGTAAGCTGTGACGGGGAGGCGAAGGAATGGATTTTGCGAAGATTGCGGAGGCGCTTCGGCACATTGAGGCGCATCTGGGCGAGGAAGTGGATCTGGACGGCGTGGCGCGCGGTTTTTACTTTTCGCCCTACTATTTTCACCGGGTGTTTACCGCCATCGTGGGCGCGCCCTTCGCCTCCTACGTCCGGTGGCGGCGGCTCCTCCGGGCGTGCGCGCTGCTGGCGGGGACGGACGGCGGCGTCACCGAAATCGCGCTGGACTGCGGCTTTTCGTCGGCGCAGGCGTTCGCCCGGGCGTTCCGCCGGACGTTCGGCGTCTCGCCCGCTGTGTACCGAAAGGCGGGCCGAACGCCGGAAATCGAGACGGTGGAAGAGATGGTCGTCAAGTTTACCAACCGACTGAAGGGAGGAATTCTCGTGAATCCAAGGATTGTCAAAAAGGGCGCGCTCACCATCGCGGGCGTGTCGGGGGACGGGGCGGACACGGCGGAGGTGTGGCAACGGTTCATGGCGCGCATCGCGGAGGCGGACATGCCCGGCAAGCTGTCCGGCAGCGGCTACGAGGTACGGATCTATGACGGGCGTGCGTGCGCCGTACACGCGGGCTATGCGGTTTCCGGGGCCGTGGACGCGCCGTATGCGCGGTGCCGTCTGCCCGCCGGCGAGTACGCGGCGTTCGATGTGTACGTGGCGCGCGGGTACGGGAGCGAAAACGCCGCCATGGACGAATGGCTGAAAACCAACGACAGAGGGTACCGGCAGCGGCTCGTGGACGGGAAGCATGTGGCGGTGGAGTATTACGATGAGCGCTTCAACGGCGCGGCGGAGGATTCCGTCGTGGAAATCTGGGTGCCGATTGAAAAAGGCTGACGGTTCTGCTATGATGGCTTCATCGGGCCCGTGAAGGGCGGAAAGGTCGGAACATGCGCATGGGAGAGATCATTTTCGGGAATACCAGGGATTCCGAGCTCGTGCACAAAAACGATCATCCGGACTATGCGTATTGCGGCTACGATCTTGTGCCCGAGTCCGAGACGGAACTGTGCACGCTGGGCCGCTACGAGCTGCCGCCGGGGAAGTCCGCGTATCCCTACCACTGTCACATGCGCAACGAGGAGGTCTTCTACATCCTCTCCGGCCGGGGGCTCCTGCGCACCCCCGCGGGGGAGCGGGTCGTCGGGCCCGGCGAGTCCGTGTTTTTTCCCGCGGGGGAGGCGGGCGCCCATAAGATCACCAACACTTCAGAAACCGAGCCGCTCGTCTACCTCGACTTTGACGTGTGCCATTCCTTTGACGTGTGCCTCTACCCCGATTCAGGCAAGATCGGCATCTATGGATCCTCGTTGAGACAGATTTACGAGATGAAGGATCGGGTGGATTACGATCAGGGCGAGTGACGCCGGGGGCGAAAGCATGCGGAAGGGAGTGAATCACAACGTCTGAAGAAAGCAACGCGCCCTTCGATCAGGCGGGAGATCGACCCGACCCCCAAATAGAGGACGAAATCCGTGAACGCCTCGACGGCGATCTGAGGGAAACCGCGTTGGGGTTTATCGCGTCCTTGAAAGAGAGCCAATTGACGCCAAAACGGTGGTTTGGGGAAAATTACTGGAGAATACCCTATGAAGGGAATTACTTGTGCGGCATGGTCGTCAATCGGGGGAAATGGCGCATTTGGTTCTTCTGGGGCGATTACAGTGGCGAATTTGACGAAGGAATGATCAGGATCGTTCATGGCGGCGTGATGCCCTGCGTGTCCTGTACGGGGGACGACTGCCCAAAGGGAAAAGACATAACGGTTTTCGGCAGGGCGTTTGCCAACGCGTGCTTCCAATTCCCGATTCAATTTGAGAATCCCGACGGCGACACTTTGGACTGCGTTCGGAAATTGATGGACCATTGGAAGAAAGTGGCGCCGTACAGTGATTCCTGGCATTGCCGTTGACTTGCTTACTCGCATGGGGGCGACCGGATGGTTGCCCTTTTCATATGGAAGGGCCGCCGCAAAGAATCCCTCCCATCCCCAAAAGCTGCGCGGAAGCCTGAATTTTCGCCGTTTCTTCCTTGGTGGGGAGGAGTTTCTCAAGAGGTTATCCCCCCTTTTCTCTTGAGAGGCGCGTGCCGATTGAAAAAGGCTGACGGTTCTGCTATGATGGCATCATCGGGCCCGTGAAGGGCGGAAAGGCGGGAAAAGGGCATGGGAGAAGCTGTTTTCGCAAGCGAGGGAAATTCGGAGGTCATGCACAGGGACGATCATCCGGGCTATGAGTTCTACCGGCACGATCTGGTGCCCGCCGGAAAGGCGGAGGAATGCGCCATGGGGCTTTACAAGGTGCCGCCGGGAAAGTCCGCCTATCCCTATCACTACCACCTGAAAAATGAGGAAGTCTTCTATATTCTCTCCGGCAGGGGGCTTCTCAGGACGCCAACGGGGGAGCGGGTCGTCGGCCCCGGCGATTCCGTCTTCTTTCCCGCCTGCGAGGCGGGCGCCCACAAGATCACAAATATTTCGCCCGACGAAATGCTGGTCTACCTCGATTTCGACGTGCGCCACGATCTGGACGTCTGCTTCTATCCCGATTCCGGCAAGGTTGGCATCTGGGGGCGGGGCGTGCGCGAGCTGCACAAGGGGAGCGAACAGTTGGGATACTACGACGGCGAATGACAAGGCGCATCCCCAAATCGGCGGCGCGGCCGGGAAAAGTCGGTTTGCCCCGGGCAAACAGGCATTCCCCCGCGCCGCCGAATCTCTTTCTGGCGGAAAACCGGGCGCGCTTGCAATCCAATGAATCATCTACTATAATAACCCTTGACACAACAAATAAATGGAGAAACTTCCCGCATGATCGACAGCCACGAGTTTTTGGGCGATACGGGGCCCGAGGTGCCCTTTGAGGAGATCCGGCCCATCCAGCTGGGCATCCTCGACGCGATTACCGGATTCTGCGACGCGCACGGGCTTCGCTACTATATTTCAGGCGGCACGCTGCTGGGCGCGGTGCGCCACGGCGGCTACATTCCCTGGGACGACGACATCGACCTCAACATGCCGCGCCCGGATTGCGACAGATTGCTCGAGCTGACCGGCGGCAGAATCGGCGAAAACATTGAAATCGGCGCGGCGGACGGCCCCATCCGGCACTCGGTGCCCTTTGTGCGCGCCTACGACACGGACTACCTTCTCCGGCTCGAGAGCGAGAAGGGCGTGATCCGCGCGTATTCCAACGTGTCCATCGACATTTTCCCCATCGACGGACTGCCCAGGCACGAATGGGCGTCCCGGGTGCACTACTTTTTCGCGAAATCCCTCGTCATCCTCCGGCGCGTTGCGTACTACCGGGAGCTCACCGGGGACTGGGACTGGCACCGGCTGATCCGCTTCGCGGCCTATCTGCCGGCCAAGGCCGTGGGCTGGCGGACGTGGAACCGCCTCATCCAGAAGCTCAGCCGGATGTACGGCTACGAGAAGAGCGAGAAGGTGGGCGTGGTCTGCTGCTGCGTGCATACCAACGAGGAGCGCATGGGACGGGACGTGTACGGCGAGGCGCAGACCATGCCGTTTGAGGATCGCGCGTACAAGGCGCCCCAAAAGCCGGAGGAGTACCTCAAGCGCATTTACGGCGACTTTATGAAGCTGCCGCCCAGGGAAAAGCAGATTCGGCACCACCACTACACGGTCTTTCACCTGAAGGAGGCGCGCAAATGAACGTCGCGACCGTCATCGCGGGCGGCACCGGCAGCCGGATGCACATGGACATTCCCAAGCAGTTCATCAACATCTACGACAAGCCCGTCATCATCTATACCCTCGAAGGGTTCCAAAGACATCCCGAAATCGACGCCATCGAGGTCGTTTGCCTCGACGGCTGGCGGGACGTGCTCGAGCGCTACGCCGCCCAGTACGGCATCACAAAGCTCAAGTGGATCGTTCCCGGCGGAAATTCGGGGCAGGAATCCATCCGGAACGGCGTGTATCACCTCGAGGACAAGCTTTCGCCGGACGACATCTGCATCATTCACGACGGCATCCGCCCGATGGTGGATTCGTCGGTTCTGTCGGACGTGATCCGGGTGTGCATGCTTCACGGAAACGCCGTCACCGCCACGCTCTTTACCGAGCAGATTTTCCGTGCCCGGGACGAATCCACCACCGCGGAATACATTCCCCGGGACAGCGTGCGCAAGGTTGCGACCCCCCAGGCGTACAGATACGGCATCCTGCTCGCGGCCTACCGCCGGGCGTTCGCGGAAGAGATCGGCATTTACGGCTCCTCGTACACCAATACCATGATGGTGGACTTAGGGTACACGCTTCACTTTGCGGCGGGCTCCGATAAGAACATCAAGCTGACCACCAAGGACGACCTGGAGCTTTTCAAGGCGTACCTGAGAATGGAGCGCGAGTGATGAGCCTTTCGGGAAAGACGGCGCTGGTCACGGGCGCCACGGGGCTCATCGGCGCGGAGGTGGTCTCGGCGCTGGCGGCGGCGGGATGCGCGGTGGTTTCCGCCGTGCGCGACCTCTCCCGGGCGGCTGGGCGCGCGGTTTTCTACGACGCGGAAAAGCCCTTGGATTTTGATTTTTCCGTGGACTTTATCGTCCATGCGGCCAGCGGCGCGCATCCGCTGGCCTACGCCCGCGACCCGGCGGGCGTCATGCGCCAGAACGTTTACGGCACCATGAACCTTCTCGACTACGCCCGTGATTGCGGCGCGCGGCTTCTCTTCCTCTCGTCGGGGGAGGTGTACGGCCTTTCCCCCGCGCCGGAGGCGGGCTTTCCGGAGGAATTCACGGGGGTGCTTGAGACCATGGATCCCCGTGCCTGCTACCCCGAAAGCAAGCGGTGCGCGGAGACGATGGTGGCGAGCTGGGTCAGTCAATACGGCGCGGACGCGTTGGTGGCGCGGCTTTGCCACGTCTATGGCCCGTCCGTTTCCCCCGCCAACAGCCGCGCCGACGCCCAATTCCTCCGGGACGCGCTGGCGGGCCGGGACATTCTCATGAAGTCGGCGGGAGACCAGGTGCGCTCGTTTCTGTATGCGGGGGACGCCGCCCGGGCCATTCTCCTGCTGCTCGAAAAGGGCGAGGCCGGGCGCGCGTACAACGTCGCGGGCCGGTTCGCCCATTCCATCCGGGAATACGCCCAAACCCTCGCGGACGTGGCGGGGGTGCGCCTCCGCTTTGAGAACCCCGACGACGTGGAGAAGGCGGGGTATTCCAAGGTCCGGCGCGCGGTGCTGGACCCCTCCCGCATCGAATCCCTCGGTTTCCGGGCGGAATACGACCTCGCAAAGGGTCTGAAGGAGACATACGACAGATGCCGCGCCTGAAAATTGTCACCGATCTCAAGGTATGGATGAAGCGCAGTCCCATCAGGGGTGCGGGCCGCCTTGTTCTCGAAAACTTCCGCACCCTTTCCATGATCGCCTGCCGGACGCTTTCCGGAATCGACCGGGACAAGATTGTCTTTTCCTGCTTCAACGCGCGCACCTACGGCGACAACCTGAAGCCCATTTCGGAACTGCTGCACGAAATGCGCCCCGGGACAAAGATCGTCTGGATGTTCCGCGACCCGGCGTCCAAAACGGGCGTCGTGCCGGATTATGTGACCCTGCGCGACCCCATTTCGGCGGCGGGGCTTCGGGAATACGCCACCGCCCGGGTGTGGGTGGACAACTTCACGCTGCCGCGCTACCTCAAGCGGCGGATGGGCGGTCAGTTTTACCTCAATACCTGGCACGGCGATCGGGCGTTCAAGAAAATTGCCTACGACGCGTTTCCCGAAAGGCGGCTGCGCATCGAGGAAACGTGCGACCTCATGCTCGCGGGCAGCGAATTTGGAAAGAAAATGATGCGCTCCGCGTTCCGGTACGAAGGCGAGCTGCTCGCCGCGGGCGGGCCGCGCAACGACGTCCTCGTGCGGAACGATCCGGCCCGGCGGCGGTTGATCCGGGAAAAGCTGGGCGTGCCCGAGGGCGCGCGGCTGCTCATTTACTGTCCCACCTTCCGGGATTCCACGCGGCTCAAGGCGTTCCACTGCCCCATCGATCTGGAAGCGGCGCTTTCCGCCCTGGAGCAAAAAACCGGGGAGAAGTGGCTGTGCCTGTTTCGGGCCCATCAGCTTGCCAAGGGCGGACTCGACCTGAAGGCGGGCGGGCGGCTTCTCGACATGACGGGGTACGAGGACATGGCGGACCTTCTGCTCGTTTCGGACGCGCTGATCACGGATTATTCCTCCGCCGCCATGGACTTCGCGCTCACGGGACGGCCGATTTTCCTGTATCAGGACGATCTCGACGAATACGTCAAGCGGGACAGGCGGCTGTACTTTGACATCGCGGAATCCCCCTTCCTGGTGGCGCGGGACATGGGGGGCCTCCTGAGGCTCATCGCGGAAACCGACGCGGACGCCGCGCGCGAAAACTGCGCGGCCATCGGCAAATACTTTGGGTTTATGGAAACGGGGCGCGCCACCGAGCGCGTTTGCGAAAGGATTGTAAAATGGATGGAAAAGTGACGAAACTGTCCCGGACCGTGGATGCGGTGCTGGCGGCGTTTCTCATCGGGCTTATCCTGACCTTCGGCATCATGACCGTCTATCCCAACTTCAAAACGCTTTTCAATTCCGTGCGGCTCATGTCGCGGCTCGAGCAGTTCCTGCCGGACGACTACAACGCCCTCGACCTTCTGTCCGCGCGCATCAAATCGTTCGAGGCGACCTTCGGCGGCAGGCTTTGGGAGCAGGACAGGCTGGGCAAGCTGAACGCGGGCATCCAGTACGCCCTGGGCAAGAACATGATCACCACCGGCGACGCCAATATGGTGACGCTGGAAACAGGAGACCTTTACGACATCCAGATGCCCTCCGACATCGACGGCCAGCTCGACGAGATTCTCCGTTTCGCCGCGGCCCTCGACGTGCCGTTTACCTACGTCTACGAGCACGCCACCAACTACGGCGACGACCGGCTGACCGGCGGCTATGCCCAGCTCGACTGGGGCGAGGAATTGGGGGACCAGATCGTTTCGACGCTGCGGGACGCGGGCGTCGATGTGCTCGACAGCCGCGCGGCGCTGGAGGGATTGCCCGCCTCGGCGCTCGTTTTGCGCACCGATCAGCACTGGACGCCCTACGCGGCGCTTTGCATGACCCGGGTTCTGGCGGAGAACATGGGGCTGGACGCGGATCTTCTCGACCCGAATCTGTTTGAGTCGGAAACGTTCCCCGAAAAATTCCTCGGCAAGTACGGCCAGCGGATCGGCGCCGCGCGCGTGGTGCCCGACGATTACACCGTTTACTGGCCGACCTATGAGACCAGCATCAGCCGCCACACCGTCAAGCACGGCGGCGCCGAGGAGGACGTCACCGGCTCCTTCCGCGACGCGGCCATCAAGTGGGACAATCTCGCGGGCGAGGGTTGGAATACCGTCGCCTACAAGACCTACGGGCTCACGGAGGCCTACGAACACTTCCACAACGACGCGGCCCCCGACATCACAATTCTGCTTTATAAGGATTCTTACGGCTCGCCCATCGGCGCGTTTCTCTCGCTGGTGGCCCGGGACGTGTATCTGGTGGACATGCGTCAAACGGACAAGGACGCCCTGGAATTTGTGGAGGCCATCAAGCCCGACCGCATCGTCATGGCCTACAGCCGCCAGATGGTGATTCTGCACGAATACCGACTGTTTCACGATCAATAGGAGGGGTTTCTGTGGGGGGATTCAGAGCGTTCCGGTATGAAGGGGATTTTGCCCGGGAGGTTTCGATGCCCGTGGGCGGCATCGGCGCGGGCTCGGTGGGGCTTGCCGGGAACGGCGCGCTCACCGATTGGGAGATCGAAAACCGTCCCGCCAAGGGGAAGATCAATCCGTTTACCCACTTCGCGGTAAAGGCCGAGACGGCCTCCGGCGTTTCCGCGCTCGTCCTGCAGGGGGATCACACCCGCGACCTCTCCGGCAAGTACGGCGGCTGCAAATACGACCACTTCGGCTTCGGCTACGGCCCCGCCGAGGGCACCATGGCGGGGTTCCCGCACTTTGAAGCCTGCGCCATGGACGCGGCGTTCCCGTTTGCGGCGCTGGAGTACGCGGACAGCCGCTTTCCCGGAAGGCCGTCCCTCACCGCGTTTTCGTCCTTCATCCCCACAAACGAGGACGATTCGAGCTTGCCCTGCGCGTTTTTCGAGGTAACCGTCGAAAACACGTCGGAGGAGGAAATCACATACACGGCGGCGTTTACCCTGGGCGCGGCGTTCGGCGCGGGCGTCAACGCGGCGGTGCGCGAGGATGGGCTCACAGGCCTTACCATGACAGAGGGCGAGAACGGGCTTTGCGTCCTCACGGACGCGCCCGACGCGTCGGTGGAGACCCACTGGTTCCGGGGCGGATGGTTCGACGGCCAGACCATGTACTGGAACCAGTTTTCGCGCCCCGGCTTTTTGCCTCCGCGGACCTATACCGATCCCGGAAGGGACCGGGGCACTGTGGAGGCGCGGTTCACGCTGAAGCCCGGCGCCCATGGCGGCGCGCGGTTTTTGCTCGCCTGGTACTATCCCACGTTCGTCAACGACTGGGACGAGGGAGCCCTTTCCTGGAAGAACTGGTATGCTGCGCGCTTTTCCTCCGCGCTGGACGCCGGGCGCTACGCCATGAAAAGCTGGCCGCGGCTCAAGGGGCTTACCGCCCGCTTCTGCGACGCGCTGTATTCCTCGAGCTTGCCGGAAAAGGCGCTGGAGGCGGCGGGGGCGAGCCTTTCGATTCTGGTGACGCCCGTGTGCCTCAGGCTCGAGGACGGTTCGTTCTGGGGCTGGGAAGGCCTGAGCGAACTGGGCGGCAGCTGCGAGGGCACCTGCCAGCATGTCTGGAATTACGCCTACGCGCTCCCCTACCTTTTTCCCGCGCTGGAGCGCAGCGCCCGGGAAAATGAGAAAAAGTACAGCCAGATGGAGGACGGGCGCATTGCCTTCCGGCTCCGGCTGCCCCCGGGGCGCGGCGTCTGGTGGCGCATGCCCTGCGTGGACGGCCAGATGGGCTACGTCATGCAGGCGTACCGGGAGTGGAAGCTCTCCGGCGACGAGGGATGGCTGCGGGAAATGTGGCCGTCGGTCCGGCGGGCGGTGGAATTTGCGTGGCTCGATTCGGACGTCAAGTGGGACCCGGACAGGGACGGCGTCATCGACGGGCGGCAGCACCACACCCTGGACATGGAGCTTTTCGGCCCCAACGCATGGCTCGAGGGCTTCTATCTGGGCGCCCTCAAGGCGGCGGCGGAGATGGCGAAAGCCGTGGGGGAGGATTCCGCGGCGTACGAAAAACTGTTTGAATCCGGCAAAAAATATCTCAACACCGCGCTGTTCAACGGCGAATACTACGACCACAAGGTCGATTTGAACGACCGGGACCAGCTTCTGCGCTATGACGACAGAAACGACTGGAATGGGCGCGTGACGGGCTACTTCAGCGAGGAGACGGGCGAGCTCAAGTATCAGATCGCGGGCGGGCTCATCATCGACCAGGCGCTGGCCCAATGGCACGCCAACCTCATGGGGCTGGGCGAGATCTACGACCCGGAAAAGCTGAAGACGGCGCTGCAAAGCCTGTACAGGTACAACTTCAAGCCTGCCATGCGCGATTTCGCCAATCCCTGCCGGGTGTTCAGCCTGAACGGCGAGGCGGGCACCATCATGTGCGCGTACCCCGCGGGCGCGAAAAAACCCGCCATTTCGGTGCCCTACTGCGAGGAAACCATGACGGGCTTCGAATACGCCGCCGCGGGGCTTATGATCCAGGAGGGCTTCACCCAAGAGGGCGAAAGGATGGTCGCGGCGGTGCGCGACCGCTACGACGGCAAAAAGCGCAACCCCTTCAACGAGATCGAATGCGGCTCCAACTATTCCCGCTCCATGGCGGCGTTTGCGCTTCTGCCCATCTACGGGGGCTTCCAGTGCGACGCGGCCAGGGGATTTATGCGCTTCAGGCCCGTTCTGCCCGGCGATTTTTCGGGACTGTGGTTCATGGCGGACAGTTGGGGACGGGTCGAGATCGGTGCGGGCGCGAAGCTGACGGTGGAAGGAAAGCCCGTGGCGGTGCGTTCCTTTGCGCTGCCCTTCGCGCCGTCCGCCGTCGAAATCGACGGCGCGGCGGCGGACTTCCGCGTCGAGAGCGGGTGCGCGGTGCTGGCGCGCGAGGCAACGGTGGAAAAGGAAATCACATTCAAAAAGTGAGGACGAGACGATGATTCCAAAGCCGGAATTTCCGCGCCCGGACAGAGCGCGGGCCAACTGGAAAAACCTCAACGGGGAATGGGACTTCAAGCTGCTGCGCGAGGCGGGCGCGGGGGACGGGCCGAGCGGCTGCGACCGCAAAATCACGGTGCCGTTTTCGTGGGCCAGCCCGCTTTCGGGGGTGGGCGAGAACGTGCCGGGCATCGGCTGGTACCGGCGGACGGCGGAATTTTCCGCGCCGGGCCGGATCTTTCTGTGCTTCGGCGGGGCGGACTATCTGACGGATGTGTACGTCAACGGCGCGCGCGTCGCATCCCACCGGGGCGGCTATACCGCGTTTGACGTCGACGTGACGGATGTCTGGCACGCGGGGGAAAACGAGATCGCCGTCCGCACGGAGGATTTCCGCTGTGAAACCCAAACCTACGGAAAGCAGGGTTACGGCGATATTCAGGGCATCTGGCAGACGGTGTGGCTGGAGGCGCGCGGGGCCGACTTCATCAAATCCTTCCGCTTTGTCACGAAAATCGACGGGACGGTTTCCCTGACCGCCGCCGTTTCCGCCCCCGACGGGGCGGTACTCACCGCCGCGTTTGACGAAAAAA
This sequence comes from Bacillota bacterium, assembly GCA_023435435.1. Lineage (GTDB taxonomy): Bacteria > Bacillota > Clostridia > Christensenellales > Aristaeellaceae > RUG11247. The sequence goes on from JAEYRW010000168.1 coordinate 71,980, forward strand.
CCTTTTCCGGCACGGCGAAGGCCGGGCGTGTGGAAATCGGCATGCGGTTTGCAAACCCCCGGCTGTGGTCGCCGGACGCGCCGAACCTCTACGAGGGCACGCTGACTTTGGGCGGCGACGCGGTTTCCACCTACTTCGGCATCCGGGAGATCGCTGCCAAGGACGGGCGCATTCTCCTGAACGGCGAAGCTGTCTACATCAACGGAACCCTCGACCAGGCGTTTCACCCCGCCGGGCACTTCACATACCCCACCGACAAGGACATGCGCGACGAGGCATGGCGGCTCAAAAGGCTCGGGCTCAACATGGCGCGCATCCACATTAAGCTCGAGGAGCCGCGCAAGCTCTACTGGATGGACAAACTGGGTGTGCTCATCATGCAGGACATGCCCTGCTTCTGGGGGGAGCCGGGCGAGGAGGCCCGCGCGGCGTACGAGGACGCGTGGCCGGATGCCTTCGAGCGCGACTACAATCATCCGTGCATCTTTTCGTGGGTGATGTTCAACGAAACCTGGGGGCTGTTCACAGGGCCCAAGGGCGAAAGGAAATACCTGCCCGCGACCCAGGAATGGGTGCGCAGCGTTTATCTGCGCGCCAAGGAAAACGACCCGACGCGGCTGGTGGAGGACAATTCCCCCTGCAATTACGATCACGTGGAGTCGGACATCAACACGTGGCACTTCTATCTGAACGGTTACGAGCAGGTGCGCGACCATGTCAAAAAGGTCTCGGAAGGCGCGTTCCCCGGGTCGGCGTTTAATTACACCGGCGGAAACGTGCAGAACGGCGCGCCCCTCATGAACAGCGAGTGCGGCATGGTGTGGGGCGTGGACGGCTCGGCGGGGGACAGCGACATCGCGTGGCAGTACCGCTACATGCTCAACGAATTCCGGCTGCACGGGAACATCAACGGCTTTATCTTCACCGAGTTTCACGACGTGGTGAACGAGTTCAACGGCTATTACCGCATCGACGATCGCGACAAGGACTTCGGCTACGAGGCCTTCTGCCGGGGCATGCGGATCGCCGACCTGCACGCCCAGGACTTTCTGGCCCTCGACTGCCCGCCCTGCCGGACCGTGGACGCGGGCGCGGCGGTGGAAGTCCCCTGCGCGCTTTCGAGCTTCACCCGCGCCTACGCGGAAAGGGGTCTCACCGTCGAATGGGAGCTCTGGCACGACTGCCTCGACGGGCGCGTTTCGGACGAGAAGGGTGCTTTTGCCATCGCCGGTTATGCCCTCGGGACGAACCCGCTTTCACCCATCGCCCTCAAAATGCCCGCCGAGAACGCCGTGGCGGTTTTAAGCGTGTACCTCAAATCCGGGGATGAAATTGTTTCCCGCAACTTCACCACCTTCGATGTGCGCGCCGCTTTGCCCGCGGATGTGATCGAAATCCCGGTTGCCTCGGGCGCGAGCGAGGGCTTCTCCCCGCGCTGGACGGCGATTCAGGGCGAAAAGCTGTGCCTGGGCGGTGCCGGCGAGGTCTCCTACGAGATTCCTATTCGCGGCGAGCCGGGCGACATCGAACTTTTCTTCGAAGCGGGCGCCAAGCGCGTGCTCACCAAGGACATGGGCGGCGCGCCCGTTAAGGAGGAGCAGGACTTCGGCTTCATGCGCGGCTATCTCGTCGACCGCGGCGCGTTCCCAAACTCCTACTGGATGACCGACGAGGACAAGCCCCTCTCTGAGCTTACCTGCCTCGTCGACGGCGTCGAGGTTCTCAAAACCCTGCTCACGGGCGACGACGCGGACGCGCGCGGCGTGCTCTCCTGGCACTACCAACCCGAAATCCGCAAGCTCGACGAGGCAGGTTCCTACGGTCAGCTCGTCCGCGTGCGCGTTCCTTCCCGCCTCATCACGGCCATCGCCGCCCAGGGAAAGCTCACCCTCACCCTCAAGGCCATGGGCGGCCTCGCGCTGTACGGGCGAAACGCCGGGCGGTATGCGGTGGGGGTTGCGGTAAGGACACGGTAGGGAACGGGGGGGGGGGGGGGGGGGGGGGGGGGGGGGG